>JAOPXL010000011.1 GCA_025965175.1 Aeromicrobium sp. | reverse complement strand
CGGCTCGTCGAGCAGGCCGAGAAGTCGGTGCAGGACAAGAAGCTCAAGTCGTTCGACGTCGAGGTCCCCAAGACCAACCCGTTCCTGTCGATCCTCGTGACGCTGTTCCCGATCATCCTGATCTTCGGGCTGATCATCTACATGATGAACAACGCCGCCGGTGGTGGCGGCCGGGTCATGCAGTTCGCCAAGTCCAAGGCCAAGCTCATGAGCAAGGACACCCCCAAGACGACGTTCGCCGACGTCGCGGGCTGTGATGAGGCGATCGAGGAGCTCGGCGAGATCAAGGAGTTCCTCCAGGAGCCGGCCAAGTTCCAGGCGGTCGGCGCCAAGATCCCCAAGGGCGTCCTGCTGTACGGCCCGCCCGGCACCGGCAAGACGCTGCTGGCCCGCGCCGTCGCCGGTGAGGCCGGCGTGCCGTTCTACTCGATCTCCGGGTCGGACTTCGTCGAGATGTTCGTCGGCGTCGGCGCCAGCCGCGTGCGCGATCTGTTCGAGCAAGCGAAGGAGAATGCGCCAGCCATCGTCTTCATCGACGAGATCGACGCCGTCGGTCGTCACCGCGGCACCGGCATGGGCGGCGGCCACGACGAGCGCGAGCAGACCCTCAACCAGCTGCTGGTCGAGATGGACGGCTTCGACGTCCGCGGCGGGGTCATCCTCATCGCGGCGACCAACCGTCCCGACGTGCTCGACCCGGCGCTGCTGCGCCCCGGCCGTTTCGACCGTCAGATCGGCGTCGAGGCGCCGGACCTGGCCGGCCGCACCCAGATCCTCAAGGTCCACTCGCGCGGCAAGCCCATCGCGCCGGGTGTCGACCTCGAGGCCATCGGCCGGCGTACGCCCGGCTTCTCGGGTGCCGACCTGGCCAACGTGCTCAATGAGGCCGCACTGCTGACCGCCCGCAACGGCGCCAAGACGATCGACGGCGTCGCGCTGGACGAGGCGATCGACCGGGTCATCTCCGGGCCGCAGAAGCGCAGCCGCCTGATGAACGAGAACGAGCGACGCATCACGGCGTACCACGAGGGCGGGCACGCCCTGGTCGCCGCGGCGCTGCCGCAGAGCGATCCGGTGCACAAGATCACGATCCTGCCGCGCGGCCGAGCGCTGGGCTACACCATGGTGCTGCCCGACGAGGACAAGTACTCCCAGACCCGCGCCGAGCTGCTCGACAAGCTGGCCTACCTGATGGGCGGCCGGGCGGCCGAGGAGCTCGTGTTCCACGACCCCACGACGGGCGCCGGCAACGACATCGAGAAGGCCACGGGCCTGGCCCGCGCGATGGTGACGCAGTACGGCATGACCGAGCGCCTCGGTGCCGTCCGGCTCGGGGAGAACGAGGGACAGCCGTTCCTCGGTCGCGACATCGGGCACGCCCGCAACTACTCCGAGGCCGTCGCCGCCGTGGTGGACGAGGAGATCAACAAGCTGATCTCCTACGCCCACCAGGAGGCGTTCGACATCCTCAACGAGAACCGGGACGTCCTCGACGCCCTGGTGACCGAGCTGCTCGAGAAGGAGACCCTCGACAAGGCCCAGGTGGCCCGGATCTTCGAGCCGCTGCGTCGTCGCGAGGTCCGTCCTGCCTGGACCGGCTCGGAGACCCGTGTCCCCGACACCCGCCCGCCGGTCGACAACATCCCCGGCAAGTCGTACGCGGGCCAGAACGGCACCGGTGGCACCCCGATCGTGGTCGGTCCCGACGCCGGCCCGGACGCGCCGCCGCCGGCCGGCCCGCCGATGCACGAGACCCCGGACGCTCCGTGACGGTGGACCGCCCGCGCGCCGAGGCGGCGATCCGTGAGCTGCTGTTCGCGATCGGGGAGGACCCGGAGCGCGAGGGGCTGAGGGACACGCCCAAGCGGGTCGCCAAGTCGTACGAGGAGCTGCTCGCAGGACTCGACCAGGACCCCGAGGACGTCCTGACGGCGGTGTTCGAGGTCGGCCACGACGAGCTGGTCCTGGTCAAGGACATCGAGCTGTGGTCGATGTGCGAGCACCACCTGGTCCCGTTCTTCGGGGTCGCCCACGTCGGCTACATCCCGACCGAGGGTGGTCGTGTGACGGGGCTGTCGAAGCTCGCGCGGCTCGTCGACGTCTACGCCCGCCGTCCGCAGGTGCAGGAGCGGCTCACGACCGAGATCGCCGACGCGATGGTCAAGCACCTGCAGCCGCGGGGCGTCATCGTCGTCCTCGAGGCCGAGCACCTGTGCATGGCGATGCGAGGCGTCCGCAAGGGCGGCGCCAAGACCGTGACCAGCGCGGTGCGAGGACAGCTCCGCGACGCCGCGACCCGGGCCGAGGCCATGGGCCTCATCACGGCTCGCTAGGACCGCTGGTGCTCGCCGGCCTCGCCCAGGACCGCTGCCTCGTGATGGGGGTCGTCAACGTCACCCCGGACTCGTTCTCCGACGGCGGGAAGTGGCTCGACGCCGCGACCGCGATTCGGCACGGGATCGACCTCGTCGCCCAGGGCGCCGACCTCGTCGACGTAGGCGGGGAGTCGACGCGCCCGGGGGCCCTGCGGATCGACGCCGAGGAGGAACTGCGCCGGGTGCTTCCGGTCATCAAGGGACTCGTCTCCGAGGGCATCCCGGTCTCGGTCGACACTATGCGGGCCTCGACCGGACGGCAGGCGCTCGAGGCGGGTGCCGCGATCATCAACGACGTGTCGGGCGGTCGTGCCGATCCCGACATGATGGGCTTGGCCGCCCGGACGGGGTCGCCGATCGTCCTGATGCACTGGCGCGAGCACTCCGACGTCATGCAGAAGCACACGGCCTACGACGACCTCGTCACCGACATCACGACCGAGCTCCTGGAGCAGCTCGACGCCGCCGTCGCGGCAGGGGTCGACCCCGCACAGATCATCCTCGACCCGGGCCTGGGCTTCTCCAAGACGGGGGAGCAGAACTGGACCGTCCTGGCCCACCTCGAGGAGTTCGTGGCACTGGGCCCCCCGCTGCTGGTCGCGGCCAGCCGCAAGCGGTTCCTCGGCGAGGTCCTGGCAGGCCGCGACGGGCAGCTGCGCCCCACCGACGGTCGGGACGACGCGACAGCGGCGATCTCGGCGCTGTCGGCGCTGGCGGGGGCGTGGTGCGTCCGCGTCCACGAGCCCGCCGCCTCGGCCGACGCCGTACGCGTCGCGGCCCGTCTGGCCCGCGAGGACCGCGCATGACCGACGACGCCCTCGCCGTCCACCGAGCGTTCTACTACGCCGTCGAGGCCGGTGACGTCGACCTCATGGCATCGCTGTGGGTCGACGACCCCGGAACGTCGTGCGTGCACCCCGGTGCGCTCCCGCTGCGGGGGACGGCGCACGTGCTGCGGTCGTGGACGGTCCTGATGGCCAACGTCGGCTACATCCAGTTCTTCCTCACCGACATCGATGTCGTGACGTTCCCGCGGGGCTCGGACGAGCCGACGACCGCGACGATCACGTGCACCGAGAACATTCTGTCCGGCGAGGGCATGACCTCGCCGGAGGCCTTTGCGGGCGGCAAGGCGGTCTGCACCAGCATCCTGGTCCGCGACCCCGCGGGCAGCAGGACCGCCGGCGACTGGAAGCTCTGGTCGCGGCATGCCTCCCCGATCGCCGACCTGCACCTCCGAGAGGACGACTGACCCATGACCATTCCCGATGGACTGGACCGGATCGACCTGCGCGGCATCGCCGCCCACGGGCACCACGGCGTGTTCGACGAGGAGAAGCGGGACGGCCAGACGTTCATCGCCGACGTCAGCCTGGGGCTCGACCTTGGTCCCGCGGCGCGTGAGCACGACCTCACCAAGACGGTGCACTACGGCATCCTGGCCCAGCAGATACACGATGCCATCGTGGCGGACCCCGTCGACCTCATCGAGACGCTCGCGCTCCGTATGGTGGACTTGTGTCTGGCCGAAGAGCCGGTTCAATGGGTTAGCGTGACGGTGCACAAGCCTGAAGCGCCCATCGCGGTGGCATTCGACGATGTCGCCGTCACGATAGAGCGGAGCAAACTGTGACCGAAGCGCCGACCCCGTACGTCCTGGACGCGGACACCATGACGGGCGGCATGAGGCCGATCCGTCAGGCTGTCCTGGCGATCGGGTCCAACCTGGGTGAACGGCTCGACCGCCTGCAGGGTGGTGTCTCGGCACTCGAGGACACCCCTGAGGTCACGGTCGTGGCGATCTCCTCGGTCTACGAGACCGACCCGGTCGGCGGTCCGGAGAATGCCGACAAGTTCCTCAACGCCGTGGTCTTGATCGACACGACGCTGACGGTCCACACGCTGCTCGACCGCGCCCTGGCGATCGAGGACGCGTTCGGTCGCGAGCGAGCCGAGCAGGGTGCGCCGAGGACGCTGGACGTCGACGTCATCGTCGTCGGCGACCGGGTTGCCGATGATGAGCAGCTGGTCCTGCCGCACCCGCGCGCGCACGAGCGTGGGTTCGTGCTCGTCCCGTGGCTCGAGATCGACCCCGAGGGCGAGATCCCGGGCAAGGGATTCGTGGCTGACCTCATCGGCGGCGTCGACACCAGTGGTGTGGTCAAGCGTGAGGACCTCGAGATCATCCTGTGATCTCGCACCCATGACGACCCGGCCATGAGGCACGCCAAGCCCACGTCGACCCTCCTGGTCGTCGGGCTGATCGCGGTCGGGCTCGTGGGGGGACGGCTGACGCCGCCGCTCATCACCCGGCTGGACCACAGCGTCCCCCGAATCAGCTGGACAGCGCCGTTGGCGCTCGCGGTGGTCGCCGCGGTCGTCGGGATCTTCGCGTGGAACACGTGGCAGAGCCTGCACAAGCGGCACGAGCGGATGACCGCCGATCACGGGATCCTAATGCTGTCGCTGGCGAAGTCCTGCGCTGTCGTGGGAGCGCTCGTCGCTGGCTACTACGGCGGGTTCGCGCTGGCGTTCATCGACTCCCTGGACTCGATGCTCGGCAAGGAACGCTTCGTGCGGGGCCTCGCCGGGGCCGGGGCGAGCCTGCTGCTGCTCGCCGCTTCCCTCCTGCTGGAGCGGGCCTGCCGCCTTCCCGAGGACGACGACGAGGACGGCAACGGCCGCGGCCCGAAGGGCAAGGGCGAAGGCGACCCCACCCCCGCCTGACGCCGACGCGTGGGTTGCGCACAGTGAGGCGTGGGTTGCGCACGACGATCCATCGTTCGGAACCCGCGCGTCAGCGTTCGGAACCCGCGCGTCAGCAGGAGGGAAGAAGGGCGGTGCGGAGGGTGCCGAGACCGACGCTGCCGACCGACAGCGCGCGGCGGTGGAACTCCTTGAGGCCACCGCCGTCCGGGTCCGCGCCGTTGGACGCGACCCAGTCGTCGCGAAGCTGCTCCCACATCCGCTGCCCGACCTTGTACGACGGCGCCTGACCGGCCCAGCCGAGATAGCGGTTGACCTCGAAGCGTACGAACGAGTCGTTCATGTTGACGTGCTGCGCCATGAAGCCGAACGCATCCTCCCCCGTCCACGTCCCTGACCCGTCCGGCTTGGGCTTGCCGAGGTGCACGCCGATGTCGAGGACGACCCGGGCGGCGCGCATCCGCTGACCGTCCAGCATCCCCAGCCGGTCGGCGGGATCGTCGAGGTAGCCCAGGTCGGCCATGAGCCGCTCGGCATACAACGCCCAGCCCTCGCCGTGCCCGGAGTTCCAGTTCAGCCGGCGCCAGCCGTTCAGCTCGGCGGAGTTGTACGTCGCGAGGCCCAGCTGGAGGTGATGGCCCGGCACGCCCTCGTGGTAGACCGTCGTGAGCTCGCGCCACGCGTCGAACTCGGTGATCCCCTCCGGCACGCTCCACCACATCCGCCCGGCGCGCTCGAAGTCCTCGCTCGGCGCGGTGTAGTAGATCCCGCCCTCCTGTGTCGGCGCGATCATGCACTCGAGGCGCCGCATCGGCTCGGGGATGTCGAAGTGGGTCCGCCCGAGCTCCTCGACCGCGCGGTCGCTGGTCTCCTGCATCCAGCGCTGCAACGCGTCGGTGCCGTGCAGCTTGCGCGACGGATCGGCCTCGAGCAGCGCGATGGCCTCCGCCACGCCGGCGCCCGGTCGGATCCGGTCGGCGATCTGCTCCTGCTCGGCCACCATCCGGGCGAGCTCCTCGACCCCCCACTCGTACGTCTCGTCGAGGTCGATCTCGGCGCCGACGAACCCGCGCGAAGCCAGCGCGTAGTGCTCGCGCCCGACCGCGTCGGCCTCGCGGGCGTGCGGCGCCAGGTCCTGCTCCAGGAAGTCGACCAGCGTGGCGTACGCCTCGGAGGCCGCCTGCGCACCCGAGCGGAGGTCCGCCGCGAGCGCCTCGGGGACGTCGGCCCGCGCTGCCAACGCAGCGAAGAAGCTGTCAGCGCCGGTCTGCTTGCGGGCCTGGGCCGCGACCTCGCGGACCTGTCGGATCGCAGGGGTGTTGCCCGTCGCGATCCCGATCCGCAATGAGTCGAGCCAGCCCGCCATCGCCGCCGGGACGTGGTGCATACGACGGGCGACGTGGTCCCAGTCCTGCTCGGTATCGGTGCCCATGAGGTCGAAGACGTCGCGGAAGTCCTGGGCCGGCGACGCGATGACGTTGAGGTCCCGCTGCCAGAAGCCCGCCTCGACCTGCTCGATCTCGAGCTCGAGGGTCCGGATCATCTCCTCGCGCGTGATCGAGTCAGTGGTGTCCTCGGGTGTTGCCGCGCGCACCGCGGCAAGGGTCACCCGCGCCGCCTCGGCGAAGTCTGCGACGCCGTCGGGGGACCGATCGGCGTAGTCAGCCTCCCGTCCGGGCCTGCCGAGGTGCACGTGCAGCTCGGGCTGCAGCTGGAGCAGGGTGTCGAGCCACTGCTCGGCCAGGTCGTCGATCCGGGTGGGTACGCGCGCGTCAGCCATGACCCGACCCTATGACGACCTGCGTGACTCGTCGCCGGACCTGCGTGACTCCTCGCCGGACCTGCGTGACTCGTCGGCGGATCTGCGTGACTCGTCGGCGGACCGGGGGGAGCTACTTGTCGATGTCGCCGACGACGAAGAACATGCTCCCGAGGATCGCGACCAGGTCGGCGACGACCGTGCCACTGACGATCTCGGGCAGCACCGCGACGTTGTTGAACGAGGCGGTGCGCAGCTTGAGCCGCCACGGCGTCTTCTCGCCGCGGGAGACCAAGTAATAGCCGTTGAGCCCGAGCGGGTTCTCGGTCCACACGTACGTCGATCCCTCGGGCGCCTTGACGATCTTGGGCAGACGTACGTTGACGGGCCCCGGCGGCAGCTCGCCGAGCCGGCCCAGGCACGCGTCGGCGAGGTCGAGCGACACCTTGGTCTGCTCCAGCAGCACCGCGAACCGGGCATGGCAGTCGCCCTCGGTCCGGACCGGGACCCGCAGGACGTCCTGCAGCTCGCCGTACGCCAGATAGGGCTCGTCGCGCCGCAGGTCCAGGTCCAGCCCCGACGCCCGCGCGATGGGGCCGGACACGCCGTACGCCTCGACGAGCTGCGGGGACAGGACCCCGACGCCGACCGTGCGGGCGCGAAAGATCTCGTTGCCGAAGATCAGGTCCTCGAGCTCGGCCAACCGGTTCCGCACCGTCGCGATCGCGGCGGACGCCCGCCCGGTCCAGCCGGCCGGGATATCCTCCTTGAGGCCACCGACGCGGTTGAACATGTAGTGCATCCGCCCGCCGGAGACCTCCTCCATGATCTCCTGGATCGTCTCGCGCTCACGGAACGCGTAGAAGATCGGCGTGATCGCCCCGAGCTCCAGCGGGTAGGACCCGAGGAACATCAGGTGGTTGAGCACGCGGTTGAGCTCGGCCAGGAGCGTACGGATCCAGGTCGCGCGCTCCGGCACCTCCATCCCGAGCATGTCCTCGACCGCGAGGACGACGCCGAGCTCGGAGGAGAACGCGCTGAGCCAGTCGTGACGGTTGGCCAGCACGATGATCTGGCGGTAATCGCGCACCTCGAAGAGCTTCTCGACGCCGCGGTGCATGTAGCCGATGATCGGCTCGCAGGCTTGGACGCGTTCACCGTCGAGCGTCAGCCGCAACCGGAGGACGCCGTGCGTGGCGGGGTGCTGCGGACCGATGTTGAGCACCATGTCGGTCGTGGCGAAGCCCGTCCCGACGCTCGCGGTGACCTCACGCTCAGTCATGGCGCCAGTGTTCCATGACCGAGGGTGTCCGTGACGATCCACCAGAAGTCGCCGAGGCCGCCCGTTGCGAGCAGCTCCCCTGCCTCGCCGGCACGACCGAGCGCGCGGACGTACGCCGCGGGGTCCCGGTGCGCCAGGTCCAGCGGCGGACGGCTGCCGTCGACGCCCAGCCGGGTCAGCGCCTCGCCCTGGCGCAGGAGGGTCCCGCCGACCGCGTGGGCGACCGCGTCGACCGCGACGTGGGCCGTCACGTCCCGGGTCCCGTCGGGCAGAACGTCGAGCTCGCGCCCGTCGACGTACGACCGCAGGCTCCCGAACGGTGGCCGGTCACCCAGCACGTGCCCGTAGTCGATCGCGACCGCGGTGCCGTGCACCCGGGACACGGCATCGGCCCACACGACGTCGCGGGCCGAGCCGACCTCAGCCCGCTGCCCGGGCTCGCTCATGGGCCACCACGTGCGCAGCCAGGACGATTCGTGCGGGTCGCCCAGCGTCTCCTCACCCGTGCCGGGGACGACCAGCAGCTCGCGGGGGACGTCGTGGTCGTCGAGCTCGACGACGTCGCACGGCACGTTGTCGAGCCACTCGTTCGCGATGAGCAGCCCGTCGATCCGGTCCGGCAGCGCGTCCTGCCACTCGATGTCGTCGGGGAGCCCAGCGGGCCGGCTCGCGAGCTCGACACCCATCAGGCGTACGCCCGACAGCTCGGCCCACAGCGCCGTCACCAGCTCGCCGCCGCCGGCACCGAGGTCGACGACGGTCTCCGCGCCGGTCCGGCGGGCGAGCTCCGCGACGGCTCCCGCGAAAGCGCCGACGTGCGCGTTGGTGCGGAAGTGGTCCGCGGGTCGCGACGTGCGGAAGAACCCGTCGTCGGCGTACAACGCCCGCTCCCACGCGATGTGCCAGGGGAGGGACGCGTGGGACATGGCTCCAACCTAGTGAGCGCCGTGTGAGTCAGCGCACAGGCCGCACCCCTAGGCACCAGCCGACCCGTGGATAGACTGGAGCCGTCAATTTGTCTGGTACCCGCGAGGGACTGGAACGAAAGGCACCATCATGCTGCGTCTGTCCATGGGCGTCATCGGAGCAGGCCGTGTCGGCTCCGTGCTCGCCTCGCGCTTCCGCGCCGCCGGATTCCCCCTCGTGGGCGTCAGCGGTCGCTCGCCGGCCTCTCGCCTGCGCATCGCCACGCTGCTCCCCGGCGTCGACGTCCTCACGCCCGTCGAGGTCGCGGCGGCGAGCGACATCCTCGTCCTGGCGGTCCCTGACGACAGCCTGATCGCCGTCGCGGAGGAGCTCGCGGCCTCGGGCGCGGTCCGTCCCGGTCAGTACGTCCTGCACACCAGTGGCCGCCACGGTCTGGACGCGCTGGCGTCGCTGAGCCGTCTGGGCGCACGCCCCATCGCGTTCCACCCCGCCATGACCTTCACCGGCACCGCGGTCGACTTCGAGCGCAGTCCGGTCTTCGGGCTCACCGCCGCACCGGCCGATCGGGCCCTCGCCGCGGAGCTCGTCGCGGCCCTCGGCGGTGTCCCGATGTGGGTCGCGGAGTCCGACCGCGCGCTCTACCACGCGGCCCTCGCCCACGGCGCCAACCACCTGGTGACCCTGGTGGCCCAGTCGATGGACCTGCTCACCACGGCCGGGGCGAGCGATCCCGCCGCGGTCCTGCGCCCGCTGCTGACCGCGGCGCTGGACAACGTCCTGGCCTACGGAGATGCGGCCCTGACGGGGCCCGTCGTCCGCGGGGACGTCACAACGATCCGCGCGCACGTCGATGCGCTGGCCGCGGCCGACGTCGACGACGCGACGGTCGACGCCTACCTCGAGCTGGCCCGCGCCACCGCGGGTCGCGCCGAGGCCGACCGCCGGCTGACCCCGGCTGCCGCCGGCACCATCCGCCAGGTCCTGGACGAGGCGGACTGGGACGCCATGGCCGAGATCGCTGCCGGGATCTGAGCATGGCCTCCCCGACTATCGCGCGGACGCGCGAGGAGCTGGCCGCCGCGCGCGGCGGCTCCAGCGTGTCCTTCGTGCCCACGATGGGCGCCCTGCACGACGGGCACGTGCAGCTGCTCAAGCACGCGCGGCCGCTCGGCGAGACCCTCGTCGCCTCGATCTTCGTCAACCCGACCCAGTTCGCGCCGGGTGAGGACTTCGAGGACTACCCACGTACGTTCGACGCCGATCTCCAACGGTGCGCCGAGGCTGGCGCCGACATCGTGTTCGCCCCCGCCGTCCCGACGATGTATCCCGCCGGCCTCGTCGACACCGTCACGGTCGATCCCGGCCCGCTCGGCACGATCCTCGAGGGCGCGTCCCGCCCCACCCACTTCCGCGGTGTCCTGACCGTGGTCTCGAAGCTCTTCGGCCTGGTCCGCCCCGACGTCGCGGTGTTCGGCGAGAAGGACTACCAGCAGCTCACCCTGATCCGACAGATGTCGCGCGAGCTCGCGCTGGGCGTCGACGTCGTCGGCTGCCCGACGGTCCGCGAGGCCGACGGGCTCGCGATGAGCTCCCGCAACCGCTACCTGACCGACACCGAGCGGCAGACCGCCCCCGTGCTGTCCGCAGCCCTGCGCGCCGGCGTCACGGCCGCTCCCGAAGGCCCGGAAGCGGTCCTCGCCGCCGCCCACAGCGTCGTCGACGACGCCGACATCGACCTGGACTACCTCGTCCTGACCGATCCCGAGCTGGGCACCGCGGCGCCCGGCCGCGAGGCCCGGCTGCTCGTCGCGGCCCGGGTCGGCAAGCCCCGCCTGCTCGACAACATCGGCCTGACCCTCGGAGGAACCCCACGATGATCCGCACCATGATGAAGTCCAAGATTCACCGCGCGACCGTGACCCAGGCCGATCTGCACTACGTCGGGTCCGTGACGATCGACCAGGACCTGCTCGACGCCGCCGACCTGCTGCCCGGCGAGCTCGTCCACATCGTCGACATCGACAACGGGGCACGCCTCGAGACGTACACGATCGCCGGCGAGCGCGGCAGCGGCGTCATCGGCATCAACGGCGCCGCCGCGCATCTTGTGCACCCCGGCGACCTCGTGATCCTCATCGCGTACGCGCAGATGGAGGACGCCGAGGCCCGGGCGTTCGAGCCGCACGTC
This sequence comes from Aeromicrobium sp., assembly GCA_025965175.1. Taxonomy (GTDB): domain Bacteria; phylum Actinomycetota; class Actinomycetes; order Propionibacteriales; family Nocardioidaceae; genus Aeromicrobium. Next base: position 2,976 of record JAOPXL010000011.1, on the reverse strand, counting down.
GTGTTCGTCGACGCCGACAACCAGGTCATGGCCACGGGCCACGACCCGGCCGAGGCACTGCCCGGCACCGGCCTGGTCCGCGGCGACATCATCGCCAACCCATTGGTGGCCGCACGATGAGCCGGCCATGATCCTGCTGTGCCTCGACGTCAGCAACAGCCACACCTCGATCGGCGCGTTCGACCTCTCGAGTCCTGACGAGTCGCTCGTCGACCATTGGCAGGTGTCGTCGGACGAGCGACGGACCGCCGATGAGTGGCAGCTGCTCGTCACGGGGCTCGTGGCCCGCTCCGGCGTCGACGCGATCGACGCCGTCAGCCTGTGCTGCACCGTCCCGATGATCCTGGTCGAGCTCCGCGCGATGCAGGAGCGCTACTACGCCGACCTGCCGGTCGCGATCGTCGGACCTGGCGTCAAGACCGGCGTCCCGATCCACACCGACAACCCGCGTGAGGTCGGTGCCGACCGCATCGTCAACGCCCTCGCGGCGGCCGAGCTCTACGGCGGCCCGGCGATCGTGGTCGACATGAACGGCACCGCGACGATCTTCGACGTCGTCGACGCCGACGGCCGCTACCTCGGCGGGGCGATCGCCCCGGGGGTCGAGCTGTCCCTCGAGGCCCTCGCCCGCCGGGGCGCCCAGCTCCGCAGCGTCGAGCTCGCCGTGCCGCGGGACGTCGTCGGCAAGAACACCGTGGAGGCGATCCAGTCCGGGCTGGTCTACGGGTTCGCCGGGCTCGTCGACGGCGTCGTGTCGCGGATCATCGACTCCCTGGACGTGGACCCCGAGCACGTCACGGTCATCGCGACGGGGTCCTACCCGGAGTCGGTCGTCGACAACTGCGCCACGATCACGACCCACGACCCGTTCCTGACCCTGACGGGCCTCCGGTTGGTCCACGAGAAGAACCACGGCTGACCGGCAGGGACCAGATGTCTCGGCCCGCCGGCCGCCACTAGGCTTGACCCTCGTGAGCGACGCGACGAACACCCCCGTGACCCAGGACGACCTTCCCGAGCAGGTGCGGGTACGCCTGGACAAGCGCCAGCAGCTCATCGACCGTGGCGAGGAGCCCTACCCCGTCGTCGTCGGCCGGACCCACACGCTCAAGCAGGTCGTCGAGGCGTACGACCCCGAGGCGCTCGGCCCCGACACGCAGACCGGTGACGTCGTGACCGTCGCCGGCCGCGTCATCTTCGTCCGCGGCACGGGCAAGCTCGTCTTCGCGGTGCTGCGCGAGGGCGACGGCACTCAGGTGCAGGCAATGGTCTCGCTGGCCGGCGTGGGCGAGGAGCGTCTCGCCGAGTTCAAGTCCACGGTCGACATCGGGGACCACCTCGCGGTCACCGGCGAGGTCATCACGAGCAAGCGTGGCGAGCTGTCGATCATGGCGACCGCGTGGCAGATCGCGGCCAAGACCGTCCGCCCGCTGCCCAACGAGCACAACCCGCTGTCCGACGAGGCCCGCAGCCGGATGCGGTACGTCGACCTGATCGTCCGCCCCGAGGCTCGCGACAACGTCCGGGTCAAGGCCAAGATCCTGCAGTCGCTGCGCGCGACGCTGGACGCCGCGACGTACGTCGAGGTCGACACCCCGGTCCTGCAGCACACCAACGGCGGTGCCGCCGCGCGCCCGTTCAACACGCACACCAACGCGTTCGACGAGGACATGCTGCTGCGCATCGCGATCGAACTGCACCTCAAGCGGGCGCTGGTCGGCGGCATCGACCGCGTCTACGAGATCGGCAAGACGTTCCGCAACGAGGGCGTCGACAACACCCACAACGTCGAGTTCCTGATGCTCGAGGCCTATGAGGCGTACGGCTCCTACGACACGATGGCCGAGCTGACGCGCGACCTGGTCGTCAACGCCGCGCGCGCCGTCGGCAAGACCGTCGTCCCGGGCCGTGACGGCTCGCAGATCGACCTCGAGGCGGAGTGGAAGCACGCGACGATCCACGAGCTCGTGCACGAGGCGACCGGGTTCGCGATCGACGTCGACACCCCCGTCGAGGCCCTCAAGGAGCTCGCCCGCGACCACGACGTCGCGCTGCAGGACCAGTGGGGGGCCGGCGAGATCGTGCTCGAGCTCTACGAGAAGCTCGTCGAGCACACCCTGATCCAGCCGACGTTCGTACGCGACTACCCCGAGTCGGTCCGGCCGCTGGCCAAGAAGCACCGCACCAAGCCCGGCCTGGTCGAGGCGTGGGACCTGATCATCAACGGTGTCGAGCTGGCTCCGGCCTACTCCGAGCTCAACGATCCGGTGATCCAGCGCGAACGCCTGGTCGAGCAGTCGCTGCTCGCCGCGGCCGGTGACCCCGAGGCGATGGACGTCGACGAGGACTTCCTGCGGGCGCTCGAGTTCGGCATGCCACCCGCCGGCGGCATGGGCCTGGGCGTCGACCGCCTCGTGATGCTGCTGCAGGGCATCGGGATCCGTGAGGCGATCCTCTTCCCGCTGTCCCGCGCGGAGTAGCCTGCGCGGACGCCCCGGTTCCGCCCACAGCGAACGGTGGAACGTACCCGACCGTGTGACGGTTGAGTGACATATGGACATCGCTGCGTGCGGATTTCCATACCCGACTAAACTGAGCTGATAGTCCAGCAGAGGGGGACGCCATGTTCGAAAGATTCACCGACCGTGCTCGTCGCGTGGTCGTGCTTGCCCAAGAAGAGGCACGCATGCTCAGCCACAACTACATCGGCACGGAGCACATCCTCCTGGGCCTGATCCACGAGGGCGAGGGCGTTGCCGCCAAGGCTCTCGAGAGCCTCGACATCTCGCTCGAAGCCGTCCGCGGCCAGGTCGAGGACATCATCGGCCAGGGACAGCAGGCCCCCAGCGGTCACATCCCCTTCACGCCGCGCGCCAAGAAGGTGCTCGAGCTCAGCCTCCGCGAGGCCCTGCAGCTCGGCCACAACTACATCGGCACCGAGCACATCCTGCTCGGCCTCATCCGTGAGGGCGAGGG
>JAOPXL010000210.1 GCA_025965175.1 Aeromicrobium sp. | reverse complement strand
CGTGACCAGCCTCGTCATCGTCGAGTCCCCCAACAAGGTCCGCAGCATCGCGGGCTACCTCGGGGACGGCTATGTCGTGGACTCCTCGGTCGGCCACATCCGCGACCTCCCCCGCGGCGCCGACGAGGTGCCGGCCGCGTTCAAGGGCGAGTCCTGGGCGCGCCTCGGCGTCAACGTCGACTCCGAGTTCGAGCCGATCTACGTCGTGTCGGCCGACAAGAAGTCGCAGATGACCAAGCTCAAGAAGCTCCTCAAGGACGCCGACGAGCTCGTCCTGGCGACGGATGAGGACCGCGAGGGCGAGGCCATCGCGTGGCACCTGTTCGACGAGCTCAAGCCCAAGGTCCCGGTCAAGCGGATCGTCTTCAACGAGATCACCAAGGACGCGATCCAGTACGCCATCGCGCACCCCCGTGACATCGACATGGACCTCGTCGACGCGCAGGAGGCCCGTCGCATCCTCGACCGACTGTACGGCTACGAGGTCAGCCCGGTGCTGTGGAAGAAGGTCATGAGCGGGCTGTCCGCCGGCCGCGTGCAGTCCGTCGCGACCCGGCTCGTGGTCGAGCGGGAGCGCGAGCGGATGGCGTTCCGCGTCGCGTCCTACTGGGACCTCGAGGCGACCTTCGACGCCGGCGAGGGATTCGACCCGCGCCAGTTCCCGGCCAAGCTGTTCAGCGTCGACGCCAAGCGGATCGCGTCCGGCAGCAACTTCGACAACCAGGGCGGGCTGACCTCCGACAAGGTCGTGCACCTCGACGAGACCCAGGCCGGGGCGCTCGCCGACGCGCTGGCCGAGCAGCCGTTCACGGTCCGCTCGGTCGAGGAGAAGCCCTACACGCGTCGGCCCTACGCGCCGTTCCGCACCACGACGCTGCAGCAGGAGGCCTCACGCAAGTTCGGCTTCGGCGCCGCCCGCACGATGCAGGTCGCGCAGCGCCTCTACGAGGGCGGCCACATCACCTACATGCGTACCGACTCCACGACCCTGTCGCAGACTGCGCTCACCGCGGCCCGCGCCCAGGTCACCGAGCTGTACGGCGCGGCGTACCTGCCGGACAAGCCGCGCGTCTACGCCAGCAAGGTCAAGAACGCACAGGAGGCCCACGAGGCCATCCGCCCGGCGGGCGAGAAGTTCAAGACCCCCGAGCAGACGGGCCTGAACGGCGACGAGCGTCGCCTCTACGAGCTGATCTGGAAGCGCACCATCGCCTCGCAGATGAACGACGCCAAGGGCAACTCGGTGTCGATCCGCATCGGCGCGACCGCCACGACCGGCGAGGACGTCGTCTTCAGCAGCTCGGGCCGTACGATCACGTTCTACGGGTTCCTCAAGGCGTACGTCGAGTCGCACGACGACTCCGACGCCGAGGGCGACGACCAGCAAACCAAGCTGCCCAACCTGTCGGAGGGCCAGACCGTCACGGCCGCCGAGCTCGGCAAGGCCGGCCACGAGACCAAGCCGCCGTCCCGCTTCACCGAGGCCTCGCTGATCAGCGAGCTCGAGACCCGCGAGATCGGCCGCCCGTCGACGTACGCGTCGATCGTCGGCACGATCCAGAACCGCGGCTACGTCTACAAGAAGGGCACCGCCCTGGTCCCGGCGTGGATCGCGTTCAGCGTCATCCGCCTGATGGAGCAGCACTTCGGTCGTCTGATCGAGTACACGTTCACGGCCCAGCTCGAGGACGTCCTCGACGAGGTCGCCGGCGGCCGCGAGGAGCGGATCAACGTTCTCAACGGCTTCTGGACCGGTGAGGGCGAGGGCAACACGGGCCTCAAGCGCCTGGTCGAGAACCTGCCCGACATCGACGCCCGCGGGCTCGCGACGTTCCCGCTCGGCGAGGGCATCGACCTGCGCGTCGGCCGCTACGGCCCGTACGTCGAGGGACCCCCGTTCACCCAGGACGCCGAGGGCAAGCAGGTCCCGACGCGGGCCAACGTGCCCGATGACCTGCCGCCGGACGAGCTGACGATCGATCGGGCCAAGGAGCTGCTCGCGTCCCCGACCGGGGTCGAGAAGGAGCTGGGCAAGCACCCCGAGACGGGACTCGCGATCGTCGCGAAGAACGGTCGCTACGGCCCCTACGTCACCGAGGCCCTGCCCGAGGACGCCAAGAAGGCCGACAAGCCCCGCACGGCGAGCCTGTTCAAGGACATGGACCTCGACACCGTCACGCTCGAGCAGGCCGTGCAGCTGCTGACCCTGCCGCGCGTCGTCTACGTCGAGGACGATGTCGAGGTCACGGCGCAGAACGGCCGCTACGGGCCCTACCTCAAGAAGGGCACCGACTCCCGCTCGCTCGATCGCGAGGAGCAGCTCCTCACGATCACCGAGGAGGAGGTGCGGGCGATCTACGCGCAGCCCAAGACGTACGGTCGCAAGGCCGCCGCGGCACCGCTCAAGGAGCTCGGAGCCGACCCTGTCAGCGGCTCGCCCGTCGTGGCGAAGGACGGCCGCTTCGGGATGTACGTCACCGACGGCGAGTACAACGCGACCCTGCGCAAGGACGACTCGCTGGAGACCCTGACGCCGGAACGCGCCTTCGAGCTGCTCGCCGAGCGTCGCGCCAAGGGCCCGGCCAAGAAGGGCGGCAAGAAGACCGCCAAGAAGGCCACGAAGAAGACCGCGGCCAAGAAGACCCCCGCGAAGAAGGTCGCTGCGAAGAAGGCGACCGCCAAGAAGGCGACCGCCAAGAAGGCCACAGCGAAGAAGACCACTGCCACGAAGGGCGCCGCGAAGAAGGCCTGAGGCGATGGCGGCGGCCGACCTCGACGTCACGCTCGCCTCGATCGGGGGCCATGAGACGACCAGTGACCTCATTCGGCTGACCGACGCCGTGATCCTGCTCGCCTGGCTCCTGCCGGTGCTCGGGCTGCTGCTCCTCGCTGTGGTGGGGGCCCTGCGTCGCAGTGGTTGGCGCGGCGTCGTCCAGGCGGTGGGGTCCGGTGCGCTCGCCGCGGCGGGGGCCCTGATCGTGCTGCTCGTGGTCGGCAGCTTCCTGGCTGCTCGACTCGACGAGCACACGCTCGGCGGAGCGCTCGGTGCTGCAACCTGGCGGGAGCTGGACCGCTCGTTCTGGCTCGCGGCGGGCATCGTCGCGGCGGCGGGCTTCCTGTTGCGGGTCGTGGCGAGCCCGGGCCTCGACCTCGAGCCGTCGTCGCTGGCGGCCCGCGGGTGGCAGTCCTTCACCCCCCAATGCTGGCGGCGACCGGGAGAAGGCGGCCGCGGAGGCCGAGCGGACGTGCGGCGCGAGCGTCGTGCAGAGCGCGCTGCGCATCCGCGACTCCCTCAATCTGACGCCGTCCGGGCCCGTGCGTCCCTATCTCTGCCACGCGCTGTGCGAGCTCGGGTCCACCGAGTGGGAGCCGTTGATGGTGCAGGTCAAGGGCTGGCTCGACCAGCACCCGCGGGAGGTCTTCACGTTCAACGTCCAGGACCAGGTGTCCCCGGCGGACACCGCGGCCCTCGTCGAGCGGGCGGGCCTCAAGCCGTACGTCCACACTCCGAAGCCCGGCGAGCCGTGGCCGACGCTTGAGGAGATGATCTCGTCGGGCCACCGGGTCGTGTTCCTGCTCGAGAACGCGAGCGGCGGCCCGGACGCCCCCTGGCTCATCGACTCGCGCCAGGCGGTGCAGGACACCCCCGTACAGCTTCACCAAGGCCTCGCAGTTCAGCTGCGAGCGGTTCCGCGGACCGGCCGATGCGCCGCTGTTCCTCATCAACCACTGGCTCAGCAACTTCGACTCGCGGGTCACCGACGCTGCGAAGGTCAACGCCGAGGACCTGCTGCTGCCGCGGGTCCGTGAGTGCGAGGACGAGCGCGGGCAGCTGCCCAACTTCGTGGCCGTCGACAACTACGACCAAGGTGACCTGCTGCAGGTCGTGGACCAGCTCAACGGGCTGTCGTGAGCGGTGCGCCCCTGCGGTGCCTGCCAGAATCGTGGGCATGATCGCGCGACTCGTCCGTCCGCTGGCACCCCGTGACCCGCACGAGGAGCACCGGGTCGCGACGCCGCTCGAGCTCTTTACCGACCTCTGCTACGTCGTCGCGATCGCGCAGGCCGCGCTGACGCTCGAGCACGAGATCGTCGAGGGCCGCGCGGGGCACGGGCTGGTGTGGTTCGCGGTCGCGTTCTTCGCGACGTTCTGGGCGTGGCTCAACTTCGTGTGGTTCAACTCCGCGTACGACTCCGACGACACGATCCACCGGCTTCTGACGCTGCTGCAGGTCTTCGGCTCGCTCGTCCTGGCCGCCGGCGTCCCGCGGATCTTCGACGAGGACTTCACCCTCGGGATCGTCGGCTACGTCATCATGCGGATCGGCCTGGTGCTGATGTGGCTGCGCGCCGCCGCGGGCCATCCCCAGCGCCGCACCACCGCGATGCGGTACGCGTACGGGCTCATCGGAGTGCAGATCGGCTGGGTCGTCGCGCTGCTGGTCACCGGCGGGCACCTGCCGCTGTGGTTGTTCGCGGTCGGGGTCGCGCTCGACTTCGGTGTCCCGTTCGTCGCCGAGCTGGCCGGGACGACGCCATGGCACCCGCACCACATCGCCGAGCGCTACGGACTGTTCTTCATCATCGTGCTGGGCGAGACGATCCTGTCGGTCACGCTGGCGCTGCAGGTCGCCTTCGACGAGGACCACCCGCCGGTGGAGCTCTGGTACGTCGTGGTCGGCGGTGTCCTCATCACGTTCTGCTCGTGGTGGCTGTACTTCTCCCGCGACAACGCCAACATCCTGACCGGCAACGACGTCGGGTACGTCTGGGGGTTCGGGCACTACCTGATCTTCGGGTCGGCGGCCGCGATCGGCGCCGGGCTGGCGGCCCGCATCGCGTACTACGGGCACCACGCCGAGGTCTCGGACCTGGTCAGCAGCGCGTTCGTGACGGGCCCGTCGGCGGTCGCGCTGATCGCGCTCTGGGTCGTCTCGATCCGGCTGCACGACTCGTCGATGCGGACACTCGGACCATTCCTCGCCGCGGTCCTGGCCATCGTCGCCGCGACGTTCGTGCCGGTGTCGGAGCTGTGGACCGGGCTGGTCCTCGCGGCACTGCTGGTCGTCGAGCTGCGGCTGACAGCCGCCTCGGACGAACCTGTGGGTCCTACCGCCTAGGATCGAGGCCATGGAACCACTCTTCACCGAGACCGGGGTCTTCCTCGCCCTGGAGGGTGGGGAGGGTGCCGGCAAGTCGACCCAGGCCCAGCTGCTCGTCACGTGGCTGGAGGGCCTGGGGCACCGGGTCCTGCTGACCCGCGAGCCGGGCGGCACCGAGGTCGGCAAGATCCTGCGGCAGATCGTGCTCGACAACGACACCGGCGAGCTGTCACCGCGCACCGAGGCGCTGATCTACGCCGCCGACAAGGCCGAGCACGTCGACAGCGTCGTGCTGCCGAGCCTCGCCGCGGGCCAGATCGTGCTGACCGACCGCTACGTCGACTCGACCCTGGCCTACCAGGGCGCAGGACGAGCCCTGGAGTCGTCCGAGCTGGAGTGGGTGGCCCGGTGGGCGACGTCCTCGCTGCGCCCGCACCTGACGATCGTCCTGGACATCGATCCCGAGATCGGCCACACCCGGTTCGAGGGGGCCGACCGGATCGAGGCCGAGCCGCTGGACTTCCACCGTCGGGTCCGCCAGCACTTCCTGGACCTCGCGGCCGCCGATCCGGCGCACTACCTCGTCGTGACCCATGACGGCACGCCCGAACAGATCCACCAGCGGATCCGCGTCGGCGTCGAGCCGTGGCTGGGCCAGGCGTCGGGATGAGCGAGACCGCGTGACCGTCTGGTCGGACCTGGTCGGCCAGGAGCCCGTCGTCGAGACGCTGCAGGCGGCGGTCGCGTCTGCCGGTGGTGAAGGCCGGTCGATGACCCACGCGTGGCTCTTCACGGGTCCGCCCGGCTCGGGTCGGTCCAACGCCGCCCAGGCCTTCGCCGCGGCCCTGCAGTGCGAGCAGGGCGGGTGCGGCGAGTGCCACTCCTGCACGACGGCGCGCGCCGGCAGCCACCCCGACATCACGGGCATCTCGACCGAGGGCCTGACGATCGGCGTCGACGGGATCCGGGAGTACGTCCGCGCGTCATCGTTGCGACCCGCGCTGGGCCGCTGGCAAGTGCTCATCGTCGAGGACGCCGACCGGCTGACCGACCAAGCCGCCGCGGCCCTGCTCAAGGCGATCGAGGAGCCGTCGAGGCATACCGTGTGGATCCTTTGCGCCCCCGCCGCCGACGACGTCATGATCACGCTGCGGTCGCGGTCCCGGTCGGTCATCCTCCGCACCCCCGGCACCGCCGCGATCGCCGGCCTGCTGGTCGACCGGGACGGGATCGAGCCGGGCATGGCCCACGCTGTCGCTGCGGCCTCGCAAGGTCACATCGGCCGGGCCCGGGGACTGGCCCGGGACGCGGGGGCGCGGGAGCGGCGCCGGGCGATCCTCTCGATCCCGGTGTCGATCCACTCCCTCGGCGACTGCATGACCGCTGCGCAGCGGATCAGTGATGAGGCAACGACCCGTGCCTCGAGCTTCTGCGACGCCGCCGACGAGAAGGAGCTCGCCGAGCTCCGTCAGGGCTGGGGCGTCGAGGAGCGCGGCCGCCGGCCGGCTGGCTACGCGGGAGCCGCCTCGGCGCTGGAGAAGGACCAGAAGCGGCGCCGCACCCGGCTGACTCGGGACGCGATCGACGGCGTCCTGCTGGACCTGCTGTCGTTCTGCCGTGACGTGCTGGCCGTGCAGTGCGCCCGCGGCGTCGAGCTCGTCAACGCCGACGTCGCCGAGGACATCACCGAGATGGCCCGGGTGTGGACGCCCGAGTCGACCATCCGGGCGATCGATGCCATCGTCGAGTGTCGAACGGCCCTGACCGCCAACGCCGCCCCGCTGCTCGCCCTCGAACGCATGATGATCGGACTTCGTCGATGACTCGTACCCGGACCCTCCTGCTGTCGGTCGTCGGGATCGCCGTGGTCGCTCTGGTGGTGCTCGGCGTCTACCTGGTCGCGAAGGCGGCCCCCGACGACGGCGGGGACTTCGCCGCCCCCAAGCCGGTCGCCACCCCCGCACCGGCCGGGCTCAGCGCGTTCTACACCCAGCCGCTGTCCTTCGAGGACTGCGGCTCGGCCCGGTGCACGTGGGTCAAGGTCCCGGTCGACTACGCTGACCCCAAGGGCGAGACGACCCGGATCCGGGTCAAGATCCACCCGGCGACGAGCGACGGCGCGACCCGCAGCCTGTTCGTGAACCCCGGCGGTCCGGGCGGTTCGGCCCTCGACTTCGCCGACACGATGGAAAGCACGTTCGCCGCCGACGTCCTCAAGACGTACGACATCGTGGGCGTCGACCCGCGTGGCGTCGGGGAGAGCTCGCCGCTGAAGTGCCTGTCCGACAAGCAGTTCGACGCGTTCACCGAGACCGATCCCGACCCGGACGACCCGGCGGAGGTCACGGCGCTGCGTCGGAGCATGACCGAGTTGGGCCGGGCCTGCGTCAAGCACTCGGGCTCGCTGGCGGCGCACGTGTCGACCGTCGAGGCGGCCAAGGACATGGACGTCGTCCGGGCGCTGCTGGGCCGCTCGGAGCTGGACTGGTTCGGCGCGTCGTACGGCACCCAGCTCGGCGCCGTCTACGCCGACCTGTTCCCCGACAAGGTCGGACGGATGGTCCTCGACGGCGCGGTCGACCCTTCGTTGGACTCCGTGGAGGGCAGCTTCGCGCAGGCCACGGGCTTCCAGCGAGCGATCGAGGCCTACGCGAAGGACTGCGCCAAGCAGGAGTCGTGCCCGATCGGCTCCGACCCGGAGGTGGGCGTGCAGAAGGTCGCCGACCTCCTGCAACAACTCGACGCCAAGCCCCTGCCGGCCGGCAACGGTCGTCAGCTCACGGAGGGCAACGCGTTCTACGGGATCGCGGTGACGCTCTACGACCAGAAGACGTGGCAGTACCTCAGCCAGGGGCTCGCGGCGGCGCTCAAGGGCGACGGCTCGGTGCTGCAGATCCTGTCCGACGCCTACTTCGAGCGGCAGGAGGACGGGTCTTACAAGACGAACGGTGGCCAGGTGATCTACGCCGTCAGCTGCCTCGACGCCAAGGACGACCTGACCCTGTCCGAGACGCAGACGCAGGTCAGGCGGTTCCAGAAGGCGTCGCCGGTGTTTGGCAGCGCATTGGCCTGGGGTGCGCTCGGGTGCACCGACTGGCCGATCAAGGCCACCAGCCCGCTGCCCACGATCGACGCGAAGGGGGCGCCCCCGATCGTCGTGATCGGCACGACCCGCGACCCAGCCACGCCGTACGAGTCGGCGGAGGCGCTGGGGTCACAGCTCGACTCCGGAGTGCTCGTCACCCGCGAGGGCGACGGCCACACGGCCTACCTGTCGGGCAACACGTGCATTGTCAAGGCGATCGACGCCTACCTCGTCAAGGGCGTCGTCCCGAAGGCCGGCCTGACCTGCAAGTAGCGGACGCCATCTCGGACGTGCCGCATCCGGCTCACACGGGATGACGTCCCGGACCTCAGCTGCGAATGTCCTCGTGGTGCCGGATGACCTCGGCGATGATGAAGTTGAGGAACTTCTCGGCGAACGCCGGGTCCAGGTCGGCCTCGAGGGCCAGTGCCTTGAGACGGGTGATCTGGCGCTCCTCCCGCGCAGGATCCGCCGGCGGCAGGTCGTGCTCGGCCTTGAGTCGCCCCACCCGTTTGGTGTACTTGAACCGTTCGGCCAGCACATGGATGAGCGCCGCGTCGATGTTGTCGATGCTGGCGCGGATCTCGTCGAGCTCGGCCTGTGTCGTGTCGGTCACCCGGTTGATCCTACGGGTGAGAGGCCGGTGCGACGTCCGCGTGACCACCCGGTAGAGTTGGTGACGGTTCGACGGGCGATCCTCGGCGAGCCTTTGGCCGCCTTAGCTCAGTCGGTAGAGCGTTTCACTCGTAATGAAAAGGTCGTCGGTTCGATTCCGACAGGCGGCTCCACGCGATGTCTCAGGACATAGGAAGCACCCGGACCCACGATTGGTCCGGGTTTTCTCATTTGCGGGTGGGGCCTTTGGGGGCTCCGGTGGGTTGGTAGTTGCGGGCCGGGTCGATGGTGAGTTCGCCGGTGATGGCGTTGGCGACGCGGACGTGTAGGTCCTGGGTGAGGATCAGGACGTGGGTTCGGGCGAGGGTTCGCCCCAGCCCGATGTGGTGCATCGTGCCGTTGACGCGCAGGGTGACGCATCAGGGTGAACCGCCCGGGCTTGTACAGACGCTGCACACCGAGGGCGGTCATCACGACCAACTGGCGTGCATCCTCATCGTTGGCGACCAGTCGACCAGACCCTGGTAGCTGATCGAAAGTGGCCGATGCCGAAGTCCTGTGAACGCCAAGAAAGTGGGAGCTCGGCGATCGACGCGCAAGTCTTTTCCCGGGGGTGACAGAGCCTCTAGGACCAGGCATCGTGCCGTCGTCAACGCCGCCGGCTAATGGCCACGCCGGATGTTGTCATGCCGACTGGGCGCGAAGCTTGTCGAGGGCGATGTCGATGATCATGTCTTCCTGACCACCGACGAGTTGGCGCCGGCCGACCTCGGTGAGGATGTCGCGGACGTCGATGCCGTACCGGGTCGAGGCGTTTTCGGCGTGGCGCAGGAAGCTGGAGTAGACGCCGGCATAGCCGAGCGTGAGGGTTTCGCGGTCGACTTGGACGTTGCGGTCCATAAGGGGGCGAACGATGTCGTCGGCGGCATCTTCGAGCGAGGCAAGGTCGCAACCGTGCTCCCAGCCCTCAAGATTCGCGACGGCGATGAAGGGCTCGATAGGGCAGTTGCCGGCGCCAGCGCCGAGTCCCGCAAGGGAGGCATCCACCCGTGTCACGCCTTCCTCAACGGCGACGACGCTGTTGGCGACTGACAGGCTGAGGTTCTGGTGAGCGTGAATGCCGATCTCGGTCGCCGGATCCAGAACACTGCGGTAGGCGCGGACGCGTTCGGCGACGGCCTTCATTGTCAGGTGTCCGCCGGAGTCTGTGACGTAGACGCAGTGAGCTCCATAGGACTCCATCAACTTGGCCTGCTCGGCGAGTTTCTCGGGCGGAGCCATGTGGCTCATCATCAGAAACCCTGAGACGTCCATGCCCAGCTCGCGAGCGTGGGCGATGTGCTGCGCAGACACGTCGGCCTCGGTGCAGTGCGTGGCGACGCGGACCGACCGGACGCCGAGGTCGTGGGCCCGGTTGAGTTCGCGGATAGTGCCGATACCTGGCAGCAGAAGCGTCGTGAGGCGCGCGTTCTGCAGAACCTCCGCGGCGGCTTCGATCCACTCCCAGTCTGTGTGGCTGCTCGGACCGTAGTTGAGCGAACCCCCGGCGAGTCCGTCGCCGTGGGCGATCTCTATCGCGTCGACACCGGCTGCGTCGAGGGCAATGACGATGCGACGGATGTCGGCGGGATCGATGCGGTGGCGGATCGCGTGCATGCCGTCGCGCAGAGTGACGTCCTGGACGAAGATTTTGGTCATCAGACAGCCTCTCGAATGTGCAGGCGTGCGGCGAGCGACTCCGCGACCCGCAGGGCCGCAGAGGTCATGATGTCGAGATTGCCGGCATAGGCTGGAAGGTAGTGCGCGGCACCTTCGACCTCTAGAAAGACGGTGACTTGGTGGGTCACTACCGGGGAACCCTCGGGGGTGAGTGTGTGGACCGGCTCGTCCCCTTCGAGCTTGCGGAACTGGATCTCCTGCTTGAGGCGGTAACCGGGGACATACGCGGCGACCTGCTCGACCATGGTGCGGATCGACTCACGGATGGCGTCGTGGTCGGCTTCGCCGATGAGGGCCATCACGGTGTCACGCATCATGAGCGGCGGCTCGGCCGGGTTCAAGATGATGATCGCTTTGCCTCGGCTTGCGCCGCCGACGGCTTCGATAGCCGACGAGGTCGTCTCGGTGAATTCATCAATATTGGCGCGGGTGCCGGGTCCGGCGGACCTTGACGCGATGGACGCAATGATTTCCGCGTAGGGCACCGGGGTGATGCGGGAGATCGCCGCGACGACCGGGATAGTGGCTTGACCGCCGCAGGTGACCATGTTGACGTTCGGTGCATCGAGGTGCTGGTCAAGGTTCACCGGCGGAACGACGTACGGGCCGATGGCGGCGGGAGTGAGGTCGACGAGACGCTTGCCATGCGGTGCCAGGGCGGCTGCGTTGGATGCGTGGGCTCCGGCAGACGTCGCATCGAACACGATCTCGATGTCCGCGAAGGCTGGATGCGCGATGAGCCCGTCCACCCCATCTGCCGTGATCGACACGCCATGCCGTTCGGCACGCGCAAGACCGTCGGACGCCGGGTCGATGCCGACGAGCACGGCCATCTCGAGTGATGTGGACAGGCGTATCACCTTCATCATCAGGTCGGTCCCGATGTTGCCGGATCCGATTACAGCGACCTTCGTGCGCTTCATGTGCTTCCCCTCGTTATATGGCACTCGAAAGTGTGTGGGGCGGTCCTCCGGAAGACGAACAATTTGTTCCGGTCACTGGAACGTGTCCCTTACGAGTGGTGCTGGAAGAGGGCCTGCCGGCGGGCCATCGTCGAGCTGACGCCGGCCGCAGCGGCGCGGACCCGACTCCCGTACTTTGTGGCGTCGAATCGCGGGACGGGCCCCGTCACGCTGATGGCGGCGAGGACGCCCTGGTCCGGGAACGCGATGGGCGCCCCGACGCAGACGATGCCCATCTGCGACTCCTCGAACTCGAATGCGACACCCCGTTCGACGACGGTCTGCAGGTGCCGCTCGAGGATCCCGGGGGCTACGAGCGTCCGGGGCGAGAGGCGGTCGAGGTGACCGTGGAGGTACTCCGCGCGGAAATGCGGCGATGCGTGAGCCAGTAGCACCTTGCCGATGGCCGTGGAGTGCAACGGCATGCGACCGCCGACTCGAGCAGGCGTCCCCGTCTGCTGATGGCCACCGATTTTCGACACGTACATGACTTCAAAGCCTGCGCGAACGCCGAGATTGACCGTCTCATGTGTCAGTTCGTACAGATCCTCCATGAACGGCGTGGCGACGTCGATCAGGCTGCGCTCGACCGAGGCGCGCATGCCGAGTTCGAACAGCTGGGTGCTGAGGCGATAGCGGTGGCCGCTGCGGTCGAGCAGACGCGCGGTGACCAGGTCAGCGGCGACACGGTGGAGCGTGCCTTTCGGGATCCCCGTCCGGCGCCCGAGCTCGGCCAACGTGACGCCCCTGTCGTCGTGTCCGAAGGCGCCCAGGACAATCATGACTTTGCCTAGGACCGAGCGCGGGTCAAGCTCGTCAGGTATCCCTGACGACGACGTCACGACGCCCAGCGGAGGATCAGGGCGTCCTGTCGGCGGGCCAGCGCGACGAGTGCCGAGCGGGTGACGTCGCCGAGGTCACCGAACGGCGCGCGGGTCGTAGGGCTTCCGATGATGCCACCTTCGTGGAGCAGCACCTTCGCGGCGCGAAGACCGCACTGACGGTTCTCGAAGTGGACGAGCGGAAGAACCTGCTCCCATGCCTGGTTCGCAGCCTCACGGTCGCCGGCAAGGTAATCTCGGACGATCTGACCCATGACGTCCGGCACCATGCAGCTGGTCATCGTGCCCCGGGCTCCGGCGTCGAGGTCGGGGATGAGGGTCACACCCTCTTCGCCGTCATACAGTCCAGGGAGGTCGTCCCCTGCCGCGGCTCGCAGGGCTCGGAGCTTGTCGGCGGCCTGCGGTGTCTCGACCTTCACGTACTGCAGGTGGGGGATCTCGCGCGCGAGCGATGCCATGAGCTCAACCGACATCGGTGTCGTGCTCATCGGAGCATCTTGAAGCATGATCGGTATGTCGATCGCCTCAGCCACGTGATGGAAATAGGCGCGAACTGCCTCGGGGACGACCTGCAGCGTCGCGCCGAAGAACGGTGGCATCAGCATGACCATGGCTGCCCCCAGATCCTGTGCCTCTCGGCTGCGCTCAGCAGCCACGCGCGCGCTGTAATGACTGGTGGTGATGACCACCGGTATGCGACCAGCCGCCTGGTCGAGCGAGGCGGTGGTGACGTCCAGACGCTCTGCGTCGGTCAACGAGAACTGCTCGGAGTAGTTGGCCAACAGGCACATCGCGCTGCTGCCGGTGTCGATGACGTAGTCGACGACCCGCCGCTGGCCAGCCAGGTCGAGGTCACCCCCTCGGTGGAAGACCGTGGGGGCGACCGGAACGACGCCGCTGATCATGCGGACCACGGAAGGGTTCGTGATCGGTCGGACTGACCGGGGTCGCGTGGCGCAACGTGCGGCGAGTCGCCGAGATCGCGTGAGAGGGCGCGGGCGATCGTGAGCAGGGTCGGCCCGAGGTTGCGCGCCCCGGCGACGGACTCAAGGCTCGAGACCGAAATGGCTCCCACGAGCGTGCCCCCGCCGTCGAAGATCGGTGTCCCGATACAGAACAGGCCGAGGGTCAGCTCCTCGCGGTCGAACCCCAGCCGGGTCTTGCGCACCGCGGCCAGCTCGCGTCGGAACACGTGTCCGTTCGTAATGCTCTTGGTAGTCACCTTGGTGAGGCCGGCATCGATGGTGCGGTCGACCAGCTCTGGCTGGGAGAAAGCCAGGATCGCCTTGCCCAGCGCGGTGCAGTGCAGCGGGTAGCGCTCACCGGATCGGGAGACCGTCGGCGTGTCCGGCGCCTCGAGCTTCTCGACGTACACGATCTCGTTGCCGTCCAGGACAGCCAAGTTGACCGTCTTCCGGGTGATTTGGAAGAGGTCGTTCAGGAAGGGGCGGGCCACGTCGGCCAGCTCGCGCTGCACTGGTACGAAGCGTCCCAACTCGAACAGACGCATGCCCAGACGGAGTCCCGTGGGTGTGCGCACCAAGCCGCCCCATGACACGAGATCGCTCACGAGCCGGTGCGCGGTCGACAGCGGCATTCCTCCGCGCGCTGCGATCTGGGTCAACGAGAGCTCGGTGTCCTCGGCGCGGAACGCGTCCAGCACGGACAGCCCGCGCAGGAGCGAGGAGGAGTGATTCGGCATACGGCGTCGATCCTTCGTAGGGGTTCTGCTTTGCTGGTGCCGATCCTTACACCGCGTGACCTGCCACACATCAATAGTTCCGACATGTGGAAGTCAACTGGGCGGGCAACGGACCGCGCTCATAACGTGACCCGGGTCATCGACAACCGTGCGGACAGCACGAGACGAGGTTGGACAGTGGATCAAGAAGTTCTGTACGAGGTCCGGGATCACGTGGCCTACGTGACGATCAACCGGCCGGAGCGGCGCAATGCGCTCAACCTGTCGGCCACCCATGATCTCGTCGAGCGCTTCTGTGAGGCAGGGGAGGACCCGGACGTCTGGGCGATCCTGCTGACGGGCGCCGGCGACAAGGCATTCTGTGCTGGCGGCGACCTCAAAGAATTCGACGACATCGCCAAGCGAGGCGGTCGATTCCCGATGCCGATGACCGGAGCGGAGCGCAATCTCTTCGAGGTGGTCCTCGAGACCTACAAGCCCGTCATCGCCGCGATCAATGGTCCGGTCCTCGCCGGCGGCTGTGAGCTGGCGTTGGCGTGCGACCTGCGCATCGCCGCGGATCACGCCAACCTCGGCATGCCCGAGGCCAAGCGCGGTATGGGTGCCAACTACGCCACGGTGCTGCTGCCTCGACTGATCCCACGCGCCGTCGCGCTCGAGATGCTCTACACCGGCGAGCCGTTGTCGTCCGCGGACGCGCTCCGCTGGGGACTGTTCAACAAGGTCGTGCCCAGCGAGTCGTTGCGGGCCGAGGCCGAGACGTACGTCAGGGGGATCGTCGCAAACGCGCCCCTGACCTTGCGGCGATACAAGGAGATGACCACCAAGGGATGGGAGCTCTCGGTGCATCAGGCGCTTCGGCTGAACGTCGGGCCGAATCCTTACCTCAGCGAGGACCGCCAGGAAGGCATTCGCGCCTTCGTGGAGAAACGGGAACCGCGCTGGACGGGTCGCTGACCGGTCCAGAGGAGCAATCACCAGTTCAACTCACCTTGCAAGAAGTCCTTAGGAGGACCGCATGAGAACAACCAGAACGCGTTTGCTGTTGGTGGCCGCGGCGCTCGTCGCCGGACCGGCGCTCGCTGCCTGTGGCTCGGATGCCACGTCGGGCGCGTCCGGATCGTCAGGGGGTGACTGTGTCCTGAAGATCGGCACGTTGGGACCTCTGACGGGTCCGGCCGCCGACTTCGGCCTCTCCATGGAGGCGACCGCCAAGTTCGTCGCCTCGGAGGCCAACGCCGAGGGTGGTCTCGAGGTCGGGGACAAGAAATGCAAGGTCCAGGTCTCCAGCTACGACACCGGCTACACCAGCCAGGGTGCGGCAGCCGGTGCGACCGAGTTCGCCTCCAAGGGCATCAAGTTCGTGATCGGCCCCCTGGGCGCGACCGAGCTGACCGGCATGAAGCCTGTCGCCGCGCGATACGACATGCTGCTGGCGGCCAACGGATTCGGCCGCGACGCGCTTGAGAAGAAGTACCCGCTGGTCTTCCACCTCGGACCCGGGCCGTTCGTCTGGGCCGGGCCGATCATCGAGGCCGCCAAGAAGGAGTTCAACTTCAAGAACGTCAAGGTCATCGCCCCGAACGACCAGAGCGGTGATGACATCGCGATCGTCGACGAGCAGCAGTACAAGAAGGCCGGCCTCGACGTCGCCCGGGACACCTACCAGCGAGGAACGCAGGACTTCGCTCCGGTGGTGTCGCGGCTCCTTCGCAGCAAGCCTGACCTGATCGACTTTGCGTCGAGCCCCGCAGGTGATGTCGGAACAATGATCAAGCAGCTGCGGCAGGCCGGGTACGACGGAACGTTCGCCCGCCTCGGTGGCGACAGCACGGGCGAAATCACCAAGGTCGCTGGCTTGAACAACATGAAGGACTTTTTCTACTACGCCCCGGTCAACTTCGGCAGCGACGAGGTCAAGAAGATCCAGCCGGCATTCAAGAAGGCAACCGGGATGGAAGCGACCGGCATCTCGCTCGGGTGGATCCCCGGTGCGCGGACCCTGCTGGAGTCGATCACCGAGGCCGGGACGATCAACGACACCAAGGCCGTCGCCGAGGCGATGCGCTCCCACGATCTCAAGGACGACCTGCTGGGACAGGGCGTCTACACCGGCGAGGAGGAGTTCGGGGTCAACCAAGAGATGTCCTGGCCGTTCAACATGGGTGTGATCAAGGGTGGCCAGCCGGCCACCTTCACGCAGCTCGAAGCCAACAAGTGATCCCGGGGGAGTCCGGCTCGGCCCGTCGGGCTGGACTCCCCTCCGCCCCACGCCCTCAAGGAGGAACTCAGCATGGGTGAATTCATACAGACCACGATCGGTGGTCTCACCCTGGGCGCGCAGTACGCCCTCATGGCGCTTGGTTTCTCACTCGCCTTCGGCATCCTGCGTGTCATCAACTTCGCTCACGGCGCGTTCTACGTCGTCGGTGGCTACCTCGCGTACTGGATAACCAATGAGGTGGGCCTTCCCTATGTGCTCGGCGTCATCGTCGCAGTGTTGGGGACGGCGGCCATCGGGTACGTGTTCGAGCTGTTTGTCATCGAACGACGCATCGATGACCACCTGGCGACCATCGTGATGACCCTCGGTGCGTCCTTGATCGGCGGCGCCGCGATGCTCTCGCTCTTCGGCGCACAGGCCGCGCAGTTCGAGGGCGGCCTGACCGGCACGTTTCGTTTTGGAGGCGTCTTCGTGCCGCACGCGCGGGTCATGATCATCGCCGTAGCGGGGCTGGCAATCGCAGCGGTCTACCTCCTGCTCTACAAGACGCAGGTCGGCAACGCCTTGCGGGCGCTGACTGACGATCGCGAGATGGCCGTGGCGATGGGCATGCGTCCTAAGGTGCTGTTTCCCATGGCGTTCGCCATCGCGACGGGGCTCGCCGGTTTGACCGGCGCCCTTGTCACGCCCCAGTTCTCGCTCGCGCCGTTCGTCGGCGAGCACGTGCTGATGATCTCGTTCCTGGCGGTCATCCTCGGAGGGCTCGGCAGCCTCCCCGGCGCCGTCATCGCCTCGGTGCTCGTCGGTCTCGTCGAAGCCTTCGTCGGGACATACGTCGGCGGATCGTGGGCTCCTCTCATTCTCTTCACAGGGATTCTCGTGCTGCTCGTCGCGCGGCCCTCGGGACTTCTCGGACACAGGACGATTATCGATGCCTAAGAACCTCGCACCCTCGACCACGTCTACGACGAGCTCTGCCGTGCGGCGTCGGAGTCGGCACGTCCTGCTGCTCCCTGGAATCACTCTCCTGCTGGTCGCTCTGGGATTCTTCGTCCCGAAGCTGACGGCGGACCCGTTCCTCATCTCCTTCGTCCCGACCGTTCTGATCACGATGCTGGCGTCGATGCACGTCTGGCTCCTGCTGCGGGTCAACCTGTTGTCGTTCGCCTCGCCGCCGTTCATGGCGGTGGGCGGGTATGTGCTTGCGCTCGTGGCGACGAACGTCACCTCTAACGCGATCGTGCTCATCGTGGCTTGCGTGGTGGTCCCCGCCATGCTCGCGATCCCGCTCGGCTTGGTCCTCCTGCGACTACGCGGCACCTACTTCGCCTTAGTTACGTTCGTCCTCGCACAGGTGGTCGTCCTCATCGTCGTGATAGCGGAGGGTCCGCTCGGCGGAAGCAGCGGCCTCTCGGGGATCCCGCCGGCAACGCTCGGCGCGACCCAGTTCGCCGCTGGTGGAGATCTCGTTCGATTCTCCGTCATCGTGGCCCTGGTGGGCATGGCCCTGGCGGCCACCGTGTCAATCGTGTGGCGGCGCCACTTCGCTGCCATCGAGGAGAACGAGCCGCTCGCGGCGAGCCTCGGCCTCCAGCCGTGGCGGTACAAGACATATGCCTTCGTGAGTGCGGCCGGTGTGGCTGGACTCGCCGGTCTGATCCTGATCAACCAGCTCGGCAACGCGCACCCGGACTCCTTCGGCCCTCTGAGCGCCGTCAACCACGTAGCGGCGTCCGTGATCGGCGGGCCGTCCTTCCTGGGTCCTGCCGTCGGCGCCTTAATCCTGGCCTGGCTCGTTCACGTTTTTGCGTCGCAGGCGCAGTACTCGCAGCTCCTTCTGGGAGCAGCGTTGATCCTCGTCACGCTCTTTGCGAAGCGCGGACTCACCGGCCTCGTCGTTGACGCGGCGAAGTTCCTCGCCCGTGCGGTATCCCGTCCCGGTCCCCCGGACACCGGGGCCAGAGCAGAGCCGCGAAGCGCCGAGGGCGACACGACGACGCAGGTCCCGAACACCCTCACGCGTCGCGAGAGTGTCACGACAGGGGAGGTGGTGCTCTCGGTCGACGCGCTGGCCAAGCGCTTCGGCGGTGTCGCCGCGGTGGACGGCGTCTCCCTAGAGCTGCGCAAGGGCGACATCCTCGGCGTCATCGGCCCGAACGGCGCGGGCAAGACGACGCTCATCAACATGATCTCCGGCGCCATGGTGCCGTCCGGCGGGCGCGTGACGCTTTCGGGCAAGGCGCTCACCGGCAGCTCACCGCAGACGATGAGCCGTCATGGCATCGCCCGCAGCTATCAGCAGACCTCGGTCTTCTCGGGCGCGACCGTGCGGGAGAACCTGCGGCGCGCGGAGGCGTTCAGCAAGCGCTGGGTCAGCGACGAGGAGCTCGACGAGCTGCTCCGGGAGACCGGCCTCGACGCCCGTCTGGACGACATCGCCGGCGATCTCCCGTACGGGCTCCAGAAGCTCCTCGGGCTGCTGCTGCCCCTGGCGACTCGACCGGCCGTGCTGCTGCTCGACGAGCCGGCCGCCGGCCTCGAGGTCTCCGAGCGTGGGCGGATCGACCAGCTGGTCGAGTGGGCCGCGGAACGTGGCAGCGCCGTGCTGCTCGTCGAGCACGACATGGACCTCGTGCGACGGATCTGCCCTCGCCTGCTGGTCATGGACACCGGCAAGGAGCTCGCTCACGGCACCCCGGAGGTCGTCCTCACCAACCCCGACGTGATCACCGCGTACCTCGGTGTCGCGGACGACGAGGAGCTGGCCGACATCGCGGACCTCGTCGAGCCGTCCGTGCTGGCCGAACCGGAGGCAGGAACCCATCGCGAAGAGGAGATCCACCGTGGCTGAGTCACTGCTGACGATCGAGGGTCTCTGCGTCCGCTACGGCGGCATCGAGGCGGTGCGCTCGCTCGACATGGAGGTCGCGACGGGGGAGACGGTGGTTATCGTCGGCGCCAACGGCGCGGGCAAGTCCAGCGTCATGAACGCCGTCATGGGGATGGTGCCCACCGCAGAGGGTCGTATGACCTTCGACGGTCGCGAGGTCACGTCGATGTCGACGGCCGACCGGGCCAAGCTGGGCATCCGGATCTCGCCGGAGGGCCGACGGGTGTTCGCCAACCTGACGATCGAGGAGAACATCCTCGCGGGCGGCTACACAATGGGCGCGAAGGACCGCGAGGCGTCCGTCGCCTGGCTGTTCGACACCTTCCCTCTCCTCTCGAAGCGGCGCACCGCACGGGCCGGCACGCTCAGCGGCGGCCAGCAGCAGCTGGTCGCGATCGCCCGCGCCCTGACGGCCCGGCCCAAGCTGCTGTTGCTCGACGAGCCGTTCCTCGGCCTCTCGCCGGTGGCGATCGGCGACACCAGTGCGGCCATCTCGGTCGTCCAGGCCCAGGGGATGGCGGTGCTGATCTCCGAGCAGATGGCCCGGCCGGCGCTCAAGCTCGCCTCGCGAGGCTACGTCCTTCGCGCCGGCGCCCTGAGACGCAGCGGAGACGTTGCCGAGATCCGTGAGCTCGCACTGTCGGAGGACTACCTGTGACCACGGTCATCGCAGCATCCACCGCCCTGGGATCGGCTACCAACTTCGTGGCTGGCGCCTCGTTCGAGGACCCGAGGAACCGTGCCTATGCGCGCGTCCTGCTGGCGGACGCCGTCACCCTCGCCCTCGCAGCAGACACAGTCCCCGGGTCGACCGAGCTGTTCGAGCTGGGCGCCGGCGAGGGTGACCACGTCGCGTGGTTCAGCGGGCGCGGCCTCGGTGCGGCCGATGCCGTCCAGGCCAATGCCGCGGCCGTGTGCGCCCGCTTCCAGGACGACACCGAGATGAGCTCGTGGAGCCACCCCGGCAGCTTCGTGGTCCCGGCGGCCGTCGCTGCTGGCATCGAGACGGGCGCGACGTACGGCGAGGTCATCGACGGCCTGATCGCGGGCTACGCCATGACGGTCTGGCTGGGCGGCGAGGGAGAGATCGCGCTCGCGATGATGGCGACGGGTCGCCGGCCCAGCCCCAACTTCGGGACCGGCGGTGCCGCGGCCGCGGCGAGCCGGGCAGCCCGGCTGACACCGGAGCAGACCGCCCACGCGGTGAGTGGTGCACTGCTGGTCGGTCGCGGCTCACTCCACAGTGTCGGCGCCGGTGGCGAGGACTGGCGTCTGCACAATCCCGGTGCGGCACGCGACGGCCTGCTCTACGCACTGGCGGCGCGGGCCGGGATGACCGCCGGGCCGGGAGCGCTCGACGCGACCAACGGCTTCCTGCGGATGTTCGCGCACCTGGACGACGTGCCGGCCGCCCTGCAGCATGCGCCGACCGAGCACATGATCCGCGACGTCTGGACGAAGGCGCTGCCGACCCTGGGCGACAACATGGCGGTGGCCCTGGCCGCACGCGAGCTCCACCAGCGACTCTCCGGCGCGCCCGTCGACCAGGTGACCGTCCGCATGAACGAGCACTTCGCACGCTTCCCCGGCACGCAGAGCAAGCCGCCGTACCCGTCCATCACCTCGGCGTTGTCGAGCGTCCGCTTCGCCACGGCGCAGCTGCTGACGCACGGCACCCTGACGTTCGACGACTACAGGCAGCGGGACGACAGTGCCGTGTGCGGACTGGCCGACCGGCTCGAGGTAGTCCCCGACAGCGACCTGGACTTTCGGGACGCGGTCGTCACGGTGACCAGCAACGGCGTCGAGCACACCTGCCGGGCCTCCGAGCTGCCCGAGACCTACTACTTCCGCGACGCCGACGAGCAGCGGTCTGTGACGCGCGAGCTCCTCGGCAACGGAGCCACGGGGATCGTGGACGCGATTTTCGCCGCGGACGAGTCGACCCCCTGCAGCGAGGTGCTGCATCCGGCGCTGCGGGAGTTTCACGCGCAGCGCTGAGCCGCCGGGCCAGACCATCACCACGACCACCAACGACGGAGTGAACGAACACATGAACCTCTTGCTCACCGAAGACCAGCTGTCGATCCAGGAGTCGGTCGCCGACCTTTGCTCGCAGTACGACGAGGACTATTGGAAGGAGTGCGACCGCACCCTTGCCTACCCCGAGGCCTTCGTCGACGCGCTTGCCAAGGCCGGATGGCTGTCGATGCTGATCCCGGAGGAGTACGGGGGAGGCGGCGGCAACGTCATGGACGCGGCCGTCGTGCTGGAGACCATCAACAGGTCCGGCGGCAGCGGTGTGCCGGCGCACGCCCAGATGTACACCATGGGCACTATTCTCCGGCACGGCAACGAGGAGCAGAAGAAGCGACTGCTTCCGCGCATCGCGACCAACGAAATCCGGCTCCAGGCGTTCGGTGTCACCGAGGCGGACGCCGGGTCGGAGACCACCAAGATCCGCACCTTCGCACGGCGTGACGGCGACGAGTACGTCGTCAACGGCTCGAAGATGTGGACGTCTCGTTTCCAGCACTCCGACTACCTGTTGCTCCTGTGCCGGACCAGCAAGTTCGAGGACGTGGAGAAGAAGACCGACGGCCTCTCGATCCTGCTGGTCGACATCAAGGAAGCCGGCGATGCGATCAAGGTCCGACCAATCCGCACCATGACGGCGCACGAGACCAACGAGCTCGTCATCGAGAACCTCCGTGTCCCGGTCGAGAACCGCATCGGGGAGGAGGGTAAGGGGTTCCGCTACATCCTGTCGGGACTCAACGTCGAGCGCGTGCTGGTTGCGTCGGAGTGCCTCGGTGACGGGTACTGGTTCATCAACAAGGCCACGCAGTACGCGAACGAGCGCGTGGTGTTCGGTCGTCCCATCGGCGCCAACCAAGGGGTGGCGTTCCCGCTGGCACGAGCGTATGCCGATCTGGAGGCCGCGACCCTGATGCGCAACAAGGCGGCGGCGCTGTACGACGCCGGGGGCAACCCGGGCTTCGAGGCGAATGCCGCCAAGCTCCTTGCGTCAACGGCGACCTGGGCGGCTGCCAACGCCACGATGGACACCTTTGGTGGCTACGGCCTGGCCGTCGAGTTCGGCATCGAGCGCAAGTTCCGCGAGGCGCGGCTGCCCATGGTGGCGCCCATCAACAACAACCTGATCCTCGCCTACATCGGCCAGCACGCCCTCGGGCTGCCCAAGTCGTACTGACCCATCCCGTCCCCGGCCGACCCGGCCGTCACATACCTCGAAGGAGCACCACATGGATCTCAAGCTCAAGGACAAGGTCGTCGTCGTCACAGGAGGCAGCGCGGGCATCGGCCTGGAGACGTGCCGGCTGTTCGCGCAGGAAGGCGCTCGGGTCGTCATCGCCAGTCGTCGCGAGGACGCGCTGGCCAAGGCCGCGGCGGGCATCCTGAAGGACACCGGCACGATGGTCGACACGATCTCGATCGACGTGACCAAGGTCGAGGACCTCGACACCCTCGTCAAGTACGTGAAGGACACCTACGGACGCATCGACATCCTGGTCAACAACGCCGGCACCGGTACGTACAAGCCCTTCCTGGAGGTGACCGACGAGGAGCTGACGCACGGCATGGCGATCAACTTCTTCGCCCAGTTCCGGCTGACGCAGCGCTTCACTCCCATGATGATCGAGCAGCACTTCGGCGTGGTCATCAACGTGGCCGGGGAGACCGGGATCAAGGTGATGCCGCCGCCGTTCCGCTCGTCCTGCACCGGGCCGGCCAAGTCGGCGGAGATCCGGCTCAGCAAGGTCTTGGCGACCGAGCTCGGTGAGTACAACATCCGGGTCAACTGCGTCGTGCCGGGTCTCGTCTACACCGACGAGCGCTTCGACAAGTGGGAGCGCGAGATGGCCAAGACCGAGCTGGACGACGAGGCGGCCAAGGCCACCCGCAAGGAGTGGGGCCGCAACATCGCCCGTCCGGACCACGAGTGGGGAACCGCCGAAGAGCTCGGCAACCTGATCGTGTTCGCAGCATCGGACCGTTCAACCTTCATCAACGGCGCCGTCCTGGTAGCCGACGGGGGCGAGGACAAGTCCTGATGGCTCTGCGAATTCAGGCGCTGCACGTCGGCACGCTGAAGGACTTCCCGACCGCCGCCATCACCTATCACCGCGGGTTCGGCGAGGTGCACGACGTCGCGATGATCATGTTCCTTATCACGGGGGGCGACCACCCGGTCATCGTCGACACCGGCACGGGGTCGGTCGAGTTCACCCGGCAGCATCACGGCTACACGCTGGTCCGCCCGCCCGAGCAGGAGCCGCTGGCGGTGCTGGAGCGTGCCGGGGTGGACCCCGCCGACGTCGGGACCGTCATCAACACTCACCTGCACTGGGACCACTGCTCGAACAACGACCTGTTCCCGAACGCACGGATAATCGTCCAGCGGGACGAGCTGTCGTACGCGCTGGATCCGCTGGAGCCCAACCTCGCCGCGTTCGAGCGGCTGCCGGGCCTCGTGCCGCCGTGGGTACGCGCGCTGGACCGCATCACAGCCGTCCGTGGCGACGTGGAGCTCGCTCCCGGCCTGTCGATCGTGCACTTGCCGGGCCACACCCCCGGATCGCAGGGGGTCCTGGTCCAGGGCGAGGAGCGGTCGTACCTCCTGGCTGGCGACTGCGTCGACAGTCACGCCAACTGGGACGGCGACGCCAAGCTGAGCCACATACCGTCCGGCTCGTTCACCAACCTGCACGACTACATGGACAGCTTCACCAAGATCGAGGATCTCGGGTGCGTCGTCATCCCGAGCCACGACTTCGCGGTTGTCGAGACAGGGGAGTACGTCTGATGATCGGATCACTGGAGGGCGTGCGCGTCGTGGACGTGACCATGAGTGTCGCGGGTCCCTTCGCGACGCAGATTCTCGGGGACCTTGGCGCCGACGTCATCAAGATCGAGCGGCCGGAGGTCGGCGACGACACCCGGCGCTGGGGGCCGCCCTTCTGGGAGGGCGAAGGCTGCACGTTCGCCGGGCTGAACCGCAACAAGCGAAGTGTCGTGCTGGACCTGAAGCAGGAGGAGGACAAGGCCGCTTTCGTCGAGCTCATCTCGACGGCGGACGTGTTCGTGCAGAACCTCCGCCCGGGGTCCATGGCGCGCATGGGGCTCGGGCACGAGGAGATGCGGGCACTGAATCCTCGGCTGATCTACTGCGACATGACGGGGTTCGGCATGGAGGGACCGCAAGCCATGTCGCCGGCGTACGACCCGTTGATGCAGGCGTTCGGCGGCCTCATGAGCCTGAACGGGGAGGAGGGTCGTGCACCCGCCCGCATCCCGGCGTCGATCCTCGACCAGGGCACCGGGATGTGGACCGCGATAGCGGTCATGGACGCGTTGCGGACCCGCGAGCGGACCGGCGAGGGTGCGCACGTCCACACGTCGCTGCTCAACACGGCACTGATGTGGTTGCCGGCCCAGCTGATGGGCTACTTCGCTGACGAGGTGATTCCCCCGCGGCTGGGGTCGGGCACCGTGGGCATCTATCCGTACGCCGCGTTCCCCACGGCCGACAACTGGGTCATCATCGCCGCGGGCAACGAGAACCTGTGGCAGCTGCTGTGCAGCGCCATAGGACGAGAGGAGCTGACGCGCGACCCGCGGTTCCTGCTCAACCCAGATCGCGTGGCGCACCGTGATGAGCTGTTCGAGGAGCTGGCCACGACGACCCGTGGCGCCAGCGGCCAGAGCTGGGTCGACCTCCTGAACGATGCCGGTGTGCCCACGACCTTGATCCAGACGCTGGACCAAGTGGTCGCCAGCGAGCAGGTCGCCGCCATCGGCGCCCTTCCGCATGTGGCGCATCCGCGGATCGAGAACTTCCGGATCGTCAACCTGCCGATCCAAATCGACGGCGAGTACGCCGCGGTCCGACATGTGCCTCCTCTCCTCGGGGAGCACAACGTAGAAGTGCTGGGCGAGCGTGAGCCCGTAGCGGCAGTCAAGGAGGTCTCATGACCGGCGCGACAGAAGGTGGCAGCGGGACCGATCCGCGGGTGGCGAGGCCGACGATCGCTGGTGCGGCTGTCGGGCCTGCAGGTTTCCCGGCCGTGGTGGTCGTCGAGGAGGGACTGCGCGAAGGGCTGCAGATCGAGAGCCCCGACGTGCCGGTCGAGGCCAAGATCCGCCTCCTCGACAGCATCGGGCGTACTGGTCTGAAGCGGATCGTCGCAGGCAGCTTCGTGAGCCCGAAGTGGACGCCCCAGATGGCGAACATCGACACGATCATCGACTCGTTCGAGCCGGTCGAGGGCGTCATCTACACCGCCCTTGCCCTCAACGCCAAGGGCGTGGAGCGACGCGCTGAGCGGATGCCGCCGTTGTCGCTGGACGGATCGCCGCCCGCGACCCTGGTTCACCTCTGCGACGTCTTCGTGCGTCGCAACACCAACCGGTCGCAGGCCGACGAGATGGCCACCTGGCCCGGCATCGTCGCGAGCGCCGTCGCGTCGGGCGCCACGGAGGCGCAGATCGGCGTGAATGCCGCCTGGGGGTCCAACTGGATCGGTGACATCAGCCACGCCGAGAGGATGGACAAGCTTGAGCAGCAGATGGACCTGTGGGACGCGGCAGGGATCCCTGTCACCAAGGTCTTCATGGGCGACCCGATGGGGTGGCACGTCCCTGCCCAGGTCGAGGAGGACCTCGCCGAGATCGTCCGGCGATGGCCGTCGATCCATACCTTTCACCTGCACCTGCACAACACGCGGGGCATGGCGCCGATCTCCGCGTACTCGGCCATCCGGCTCCTCGACCACCGGCACACCGTCATCCTCGACGCCTCGATCGGTGGCATGGGCGGGTGCCCGTACTGCGGCAACGGCCGCGCCGCAGGACTCATCCCGACCGAGGACCTGATCTACCTGCTCGAGGAGACCGGTTTCGACACCGGCGTCGACCTGCCTGCACTCATCGAGGTGGTCGTCCTCGCCGAGGAGGTCCTGGGCCATCGGTTGTTCGGCCACGTCTCCAAGGCCGGCGGCCGCCCCCGGGGCGACGACCTCTATGCGATGGACATGCCGTTCGTCGAGACCCTTGAGCAGGCGCAGCACTTCCGGGTCGGCCCGTCTGCGTACGAAGGAGCCCTGTCGCCATGGAAAGAGCCCATCTCGAGCCCGGCGAGGCCGCTATGACCGATCAGCTCCGGACCCACCCGCGTGAGGCCCTCACCTCCACCGAAGCGGTGTCGCGCCTGCTCGCCCCGCGCGCAATCGCGCTCGTCGGGGCCAGCAACGACGCGACGAAGTTCTCCGGCCAGCCGTTGCGCAACCTGGTGGCCGCCGGCTACCCGGGCAGCATCCATCCCGTCAACCGGCGAGGCGGTGAGGTCGGCGGCATCACTGCCTTCACCGACGTCGCGGACCTTCCGGCCGACACGGATGTCGCGATGGTGATGGTCCCCGCAGCAAGCTGCCCCGACACTGTCCGGGCTCTCGGCGCGGCGGGTGTCTCGGTGGCGATCATCGCGGTGAGCGGTTTCGCCGAGATGGGGACGCCGGAGGGCCAACGTTTGCAGGACGAGCTCGCCTTGGCGGGACGTGAGGCCGGGGTACGCCTCGTCGGTCCCAACTGCAACGGAGTGTACGAGACGCGGGTTCCCCTGCCACTCGGTTACAACCACACGCACTCGATGCTCCTTCAGCAGGGATCGGTGGCGCTTGTGTCGCACAGCGGAGCGATGCTCGGTGGTTTCGTGCCGCTGCTCGAGCAGCACGGCGCAGGGCTGAGCGCCTTCGTGTCGTGCGGCAACGAGGTTGACCTCGAGCTGATCGACTACATCGACCACTTCATCGACGACGAGCACACGCGTGTCATCGCGTTGATCATGGACGGCATCGACGACGGTCCTGCGTTCCGATCCGCGCTCGCGCGAGCGCGGACGGCCGGCAAGCCGATCGTCGCGCTCAAGCTCGGCAAGACGGCCTCGGGGACGAGCGCTGCTCAGGCGCACTCGTCCAGACTCGCGGGCGCTCACGCCGCCTACGACGCGGTGTTCGCAGCCGAGGATGTGGTCGCGGTCCCGACGCTCGAGACCCTCGCGGCCGCGGCCGCGGTGCTGGCCGGCGGAAGGGCCGCCCGGGGACCGGCTGTCGTCGGATTCAGCACGTCCGGAGCGGGCAGCATCCTGCTCGCTGATGCGCTGGGCCACGAAGGCGTGGCGCTGACAGACCTCCAGCCCACGACAGTCAATGTGATGGCACCGATCGCGGGATTCGCCCGGGTGATGAACCCGTTCGACATCGGCGCGGCCGGACCGACGACGATCGAGGACAACCTCAAGGCCCTCGCGGACGACGCCGGGACGGGGGCCATGGTCTTCTACCTCACGCCCGTACCCGTCCAGTCATGGCGACAGGCCCTCGCCGACGGTGTGGCCGCCACGGCGAGCGCCCATCCGACCCTCCCGGTCCTCGTGGTGAGCCCTGCGCCGATCGGTGCCGAGGAGGCGGGGACGTATGCCGCAGCAGGCGTACCGGTGATCCCGTCCCTTCTCGACGCCGTCGCGACTGTCGGTGCCCTGGTGCGTGCCGGGCATCGCTACGATCGCCGACCAGCTGCCGCTCCGACGCCGTCCGCGGCCGTCGTCGGCCGCCCGCTGTCCGAACCAGCCAGCAAGCGCTATCTCGCTACTCGGGGGGTCGTGTTCTCGGACGAGATTGTCGTCAGCGACGTGGAGTCGGCTTGTGCCGCCGGCGACAGAGTCGGCTATCCCGTGGTGCTCAAGGCGGCAGGATCAGGCTTGACGCACAAGACCGAGAACAACCTGGTCGTGCTCGACGTCGGGGACGAGACGGCGCTGACGGAGGCCTTCACCGATCTCGATCATCGCGGACGTGTTCTCGACCCGCTCGGATACGAAGGCGTCGTCATCTCTCGGTTCGTCGGGCCCGGGGTGGAGGTGGTCCTCGGGGTCACCATCGATCCCGACTTCGGCCCGATGATCGTGCTCGGAGCCGGCGGGGTGCTCACCGAGCTGCTCGACGACGTGGCCGTCGCGCCCGCGCCGCTGGACGCCGCGGAGGCGCTCGACCTCATCCGGTCCACCCGGGTCGCCGCACTCCTGGCGGGATACCGAGGCGCGCCCCCGTCCGACGTCGATGCCCTGGTCGGCCTGGTCGTGGAGATGTCGGCGATTGCGGTTCGCGAGGCCGCGTCGCTGCAAGCGATCGACCTCAATCCCGTCAGGGTCCTGCCCGACGGACAGGGCATAGCGGTCCTCGACGCGCTCGTCGTGGAGGCATCATGAGTGACTTCGCGGGCCTGCGTGGCCATCTGCAAGAAGGGGCGTCCCCTCTGCTCGGCGTGTTCGTGATCGTCCCTCGCGTCGAGGTGGTCGAGATCGCGGCGGCTGCCGGCTTCGACCTGGTCGTGCTGGACCTCGAGCACGGACCGTTCGGCGTGGAGGCGCTTTCCCCGCTGATCGCCGCCGCCCACGGTGCCGGGATGTACGCCGTGGTGCGGGTAGCGGGCAATGACGAGCAGTCCATCGGCGCCGTGCTCGACTGCGGCGCGGACGGCCTG
Organism: Aeromicrobium sp.; assembly: GCA_025965175.1. Taxonomy (GTDB): domain Bacteria; phylum Actinomycetota; class Actinomycetes; order Propionibacteriales; family Nocardioidaceae; genus Aeromicrobium. Next base: position 18,924 of record JAOPXL010000210.1, on the reverse strand, counting down.
CTGGTCCCGCACGTCGGATCGGGTGCCGAGGCTCGGCGAGCCGTCACCGCCTCGCGGTTCCCTCCAGCAGGGGAGCGCTCCGTGCACCTGTGGGTGCGCGACGCCCACTACGGTGCCGACGCCGATCACGTCACGACCGCCGACCTCTCGGTCGCGGTGCTGGGGATGGTCGAGGGTCAGGAGGCCCATGCCCGCCTCGACGACATCACCGCGACCGAGGGGCTCGACTCCATATTCGTCGGCCCGATGGACCTCGCGGCATCGCTGGGACTGGGGGCGACACCCTCCGACCCACGCGTCACCGACGCGGCACTCAACATCGTTGCCCGCGCCGCCTCGGCCGGACGGTCCACCTCGATCTTCGCAGCCACTCCAGCGGACGCCAAGAAGTGGCTGAATGTCGGCGTCCAGCTCGTCGTCCTGTCGGTGGACACCGCGCTCATGACCCGCGGCTTCGCCGCTGCGGTGTCGGAGGCACGAGGCGTCCCCGACCACTCATCGCACGGAAAGGCAACACGATGACCACCACCGCTCCACGACTGACCGAGGCCGTCTCGGCGTATGCGCGTGCGCCACTCGGACCCGTCAGCGACGAGGTCATGGGCCTCGCCAAGCGGACGCTCGTCGACACCATCGGTGTCGCTCTTGCAGCCAGGGCGGAGCCCGCTGTCACGATCCTGGAGAGGACGCTTGGCGCACTGCCGGAGGGGCCTTCGACGATCTGGGCGACGGGCGCGAGGACGAGCGCTACCACAGCGGCGCTGCTGAACGGCACGGCAGGGCACGCCCTCGACTTCGACGACGTCACGGACATCACGTACGGACACCCGAGCGTCGTTCTGTGGCCGGCGATCTTCGCCGCGGCCGAGCAGGAGGGGTCCGATGGACGGTCCATGCTGGAGGCCTTCGTCGTCGGATTTGGCGTGCAGGTGGCGCTCGCCAGCGCGATGGACGTCCGTGCCCACTACGGTGCCGGCTGGCACTCGACGGCGACGATCGGCGTCATCGGCGCCGCCGCCGGCGTGAGTCGTCTGATGAGGCTCGATGACGACCAGACGCGGTGCGCGATCGGTCTTGCGGCGTCGATGGCAGGCGGCAGCCGCCAGAACTTCGGCACCATGACGAAGCCGTTGCATCCCGGCCTCGCGGCCGAGAGCGCCGTGATGGCGGCGCGGCTCGCGTCCAATGGATTCACTGCGGACGTGGATCAGCTCGACTCGGCCCTGGGGTACTTCTCGATGTTCTCCCCGGGTGCGGACGTCGACGCGGCCCTGGGCCGGCTCTCGGGGACCGATGCCTTCCTCGAGGCGGGCGTCAACGTCAAGAAGTACCCCTGTTGCTACAACACGCATCGCACCGCAGACGCGACACTCGACCTGCGCGAGCGCAGCGGAATCGATCCATCCTCGATCGACAGCGTCCACGTGGTGCTCGAGCCCGGCGGCTTCGATCCTCTGCTGCACCATCGGCCGCAGACCGGGCTGCAGGGCAAGTTCAGCGTCGAGTACGTCATCGCCGCCGCGCTGCTCGACGGACGAGTGACGCTGGCGACGTTCACCGATGACCAGGTGCAGCGTCCCGAGATCCAGGCCCTGATCGCCAAGATCACGTGGGCGACGGCGGAGGTTCCGCCGTTCGGTCCGGCTGAGTGGGACCAGGCCTACTCGGCGATCACCGTCGAGACGCCTGCAGGCCGGCTCGAGATGCGTACCGACGTCCCGCGCGGCGACCGGCGGGCGCCGCTGTCGGTCGACGACCTCGAGGCGAAGTTCATCGACTGCTGCGAGTTCTCGGGCCAGGGCTGGGACGCGCGAGCGCTCCTCGACGAGCTGTGGAACATCGACGGCGTCGATCGTGTGTCGGGCCTCAAGTCACTCCGGGAGCACTGAGCGCCATGCCGATCCGTATCTGGCACCAGAGCTTCACCGACCTGGAACTGCTGCCGTCGTATGCCGCGATGCTGCGTGAGCACGCGGGGCTCGTGTGCGCGCCCGACACGTCGGTCGAGGTGCACGGCGTTCGGCCGGGCAGCTACCCGGCGTCGATGACCCCGATTGAGGCGACCCGTTTCCCCTGGTCGAACCACGTCCTCGCCACCCAGATCGCCTACAACGCGGTCCAGGCGGAGCGTGAGGGCTACGACGCAGTGGCGCTGAGCTGCTTCTTCGATCCAGGCCTGCGCGAGGCAAGGAGCCTGGTCGACATCCCCGTCGTGAGCATGTGCGAGACGGCCCTGATGCTCGGCACCTCGCTCGGGGGCCGCTTCGGACTGATCGGTCTCCAGGACGAGCAGTCGTTCGCCCTCGCCGATCTGGCCCGACAGTACGGAGCCACCGACCGGGTCGTTGCCACGGTGCCGCTCGATCCTCCCGTCACAGAGGCCGAGCTGGAGGGTTCCTTCGATGGCGGAGGCGACCTGCAGGTGCGGCTGGAACGCGCAGCGCAGATCGCGGTGGACGCGGGAGCCGACCTCATCATCCCGTCGGAGGGCGTGCTGAACACCTCGCTGGTGCGCCGCGGCATCCGGTCGTTGGCCGGTGTGCCGGTGCTGGACGCGTACGGCCTGCTGCTCGGGTATGCCGAGACGCTCGTCAGGCTCGGTCGGAGCACAGGCCTCCGCGTCAGCCATGCTGGCGCGTACGGGCGACCGCCCGCGGACGCGATCGATCATTTCGCACAGGCCACCGGGCACGCACTGCTCGAAGGTCACCCGCCATCGGTGGCTGCTCGCCGATGATGGTCACGCATGATCGTGAGATCGACCTGGTCTCCCGGGTGCTCGCTGCGCACGGCGTGCCGGACGCTGCCGCCGCGACACAGGCGGAGGTCCTGGCGGAGGGAGACCTGCGTGGGCAGCACTCGCATGGGCTGCAGCGCCTGCCGATCATCGTGGGTCGCATCGACAACGGTCTGACCGACCCGACCGCCGTGCCCGTCGCACGCTGGGTCTCGGAGTCGTTCCTCGAGGTCGACGGCGCACGGGGGCTCGGCCCGGTCGTGGCCTTCGACGTGGTGGACCGCTTGATCGGTCGAGCGCGTGACGTCGGCCTCGCCGTCGGGGCCGTGCACAACAGCAACCACCTCGGCATGCTCGCGGGCTACGTGGAACGGATCGCGGCCGCGGGTCAGATTGGCCTCGTGCTGACGACGAGCGAGGCCCTGGTGCACCCATGGGGTGGTCGCCGGGCGATGGTCGGCACCAACCCCATCGCCGTGGGGGTCCCGACCGCCGCGGAGCCATTCGTCCTCGACATGTCCACCGGCGCCGTGTCCAGGGGCAAGATCCTCGCGTATGCGCGCGACGGTCGACCGCTGCCGGACGGTTGGGCCGTCGACGCCGACGGGGCCCCGACCGCCGATGCGGGCCGGGCCGTCGACGGCGCGATCTCGCCGTTCGGTGGCGCAAAGGGATATGCCCTGGGCCTCGCGCTCGAGCTCGTGGTCGCCGGCCTCACGGGCTCAGAGACCGGCGAGCGGGTGCTCGGCACGCTCGACGCGGCCGCCGTCTGCAACAAGGGCGATGTCTTCCTGGTGTTCTCGCCCGAGGCCCTCGGGCTCTCCGCCGTCGCCGAGCGCATGGGCAGCTATCTCGACGAGATCCGCACGAGCCCCCTCGCATCGGGTGCGACGTCGATCGACGCGCCGGGTGACCGTGCCCGGCGCCTCCGGGCTGAGCGGATGGCGCACGGCATCCCCATCGAGGACATCGTCTGGAACGCCGCTGAGGAGCTGTTGACATGACTGCCGAGATCACCTATCCCGACGCTGAGACCCGCGTGGGGGCCGAGACGACTGGGGTGCTCCGGCTTCCCCGGCAGATCCTGTTCGGTCGAGGATCGGCGGAGTCCGTCCCCATCCTCGTCCGGCCGCATGGGCGCCGTGCCCTGATCTGCACGGATGCGACGATGGCGGCCAGTCCCGGTCTCGCCGCGCTTCGCGCTGCGCTCCAGGGCGCAGGCATCGAGGTGTCGCTGTTCGCTGACGGCGTGCCGGAGCTCCCGCTGACGGTCGTCGACGCCTCGCTCCGGCACGCTCGCACGGCCCGCCCCGACGTCATCATCGGCTTCGGCGGAGGGAGCAGCCTGGACCTGGCCAAGGTCACGGCGCTGCTCCTGGAGCACCCGGGTCCGCTGGAGAGGTACTACGGGGAGAACCTCGTTCCCGGCCCGATCCTGCCGGTCGTGGCCGTCCCGACCACCGCTGGAACAGGATCCGAGGTGACGCCGGTCGCGGTGGTCTCCGATCCTCAGCGGAAGTTCAAGGTGGGGATCTCGAGTCCCTACCTGGTGCCGGAGTACGCAGTCGTGGACCCCGATCTCACACATGGTTGCCCCGTCACCGTGAGCGCGCACTCCGGGGCCGACGCGCTGGCGCACGCTCTGGAGTCGCTCACGGCCGGTCGTCGTCGTCCGGCGTGGCAGTCGACTCTTCCTGTCTTCGTCGGCGCCAACCGGCTCGGCCAGACGCTCGCGATCGAAGCCGTCGCCGCCATCGGGTCCTCCTTGCGCCAGGTGGTCGTGTCCCCGGAGGACCGCGACGCTCGCACGTCGATGGCGCACGCGAGCCTGTGTGCGGCCATGTCGTTCGGTTCCGCCGGCACGCATCTCGGCCACGCCCTGCAGTACTCCATCGGCGCTGCCACGCAAACGTCGCACGGACTGGGGGTCGGCCTGCTGCTGCCGTACGTCCTCGAGGTGTGCCGTCCCGCCTGCACCGCGGAGCTTCTCCTGGTGGCGGACGCCCTCGGAGTGGCCGCGGCCACGGACGCAGACCGGCGCATCGACGCCACCATCGACGAGGTGCAGTCCATCATCGGAGCCATCGGCATCCCCGAGACCCTGCGCGAGATCGGTGTCGAACGTGCGGACCTGCCGGCCTTCGCAGCCCAGACCAGCACATTCGGTCGTCTCGTGGACAACTCTCCCGTCGCGGCCGACGAGCGCCTGCTCCTGCGCGTGCTCGAGGCATCGTGGGAGGGCGACCGCGGCATGCTGCGCACAGTTCCAGGATCACGAGGATGACGTCACGGCGGGCTGCGGCGCTCCTCACGTCTCTGGCGCTGGCAGGTGCGGTGAGTGCGTGTGGCGCCACGCCGGCGCCATCGGCCGCGGGTGGCGCGCCGGCGGAAGGGGCGACCGCACGAGCAACGGCGCTGGAGGTCGTGCTCGGGCTGCGCGCGCGGGGCATGCCCATCGGGGCGGTGGCGGTCTGCACGCCACCGGCACCGGTGCCCCAGTCACATCCCCGGCCCCGTGCGGTGGCCTTCGACGACGCCCGCGTGGGCACGGACGACCATCGTCACGTCATCCGCGAAGGCGGGGTCGTGGAGGTACTTGGCTCCGGCTCCGCGGTCGACGCCAGGGTGCGAGAGCTCGACAGGCAGTCGCTCGACGCGCAGTCGTACGGCTTCGACGAAGGCGGCCGTCCGCTGCAGGCCGAGCACCGGCTGACGCGCGGCTCGGTGCTCCTGCGGCTCAGTGGCGACCTGTCCCCGGCGGCGCTGGGCGACTACGAGCAGGCACTGCGCGACGTCCTTCCCGTCACACCCGATTTTTCCCAGCTGGACACAACCGAGGAGGCTCCGTGTTCGACCTGACCGGCGCGATCGACATGCACGTGCACACCGGACCCGACCTGTTCCCGCGGCTCGGCGACGACGCCGCGATCGCCAGGGGCTGCGCGTCGGTCGGCATGAGCGGCATGGCCGTCAAGTGCCACTTCGAAGGCACCGCCGTCCGGGCACACCTGGTGAACCAGATGGTGCCCAACTTCACGATGTACGGCGGTATCACCCTGAACTATCCGGTCGGTGGCATCAACCCCACCGCGGTTCACGCGTGTCTCGCGCTGGGCGGCAAGGTCGTCTGGATGCCCAGCGGGCACTCGGCCTACCACGCCGAGCTCACGGGCACGCTCGGTGGCTGGGGGAACGACTTCATGCGGATGCGCAACCCCGAGGGTGCAACAGGCCTCACGGTCCTCGACGACTCCGGAGCGCTGACCGACGATGCACGACAGGTCGTCCGGCTCGTCGCCGAAACCGACTCGCTCCTGGCGACCAGTCACCTGTCGCCGCCGGAGATCCTCGCGGTGCTGGACGACGCGGCCACGGTCGGGGCGCGGACCCTGGTCAACCACGTCATGTACATGCCCGACTGCGACTACGAGTTCATCGAGGAGGTCGTCCGGCGAGGGGCCAAGGTCGAGGTCTGCTCGGTCCTGGTCAGTGGGTTCTGGGACCGGATCGGTCTCGGCAACGTGATCGAGATCTTTGACCGCGTCGGTGCCGACAACGTCGTGCTCTCGTCGGACGGTGGCGGGATCCAGACGCCCTCACCGCACGAGTCGTTGCGCGTGCTGCTCGACAACCTCCTGCACCAGGGTGTCCCGGAGGACCAGCTGCGCCGGACCGTGATCAACAATCCGCGCGAGCTGCTCGGATTGCCGGAGGCTGTGTGATGACCACGAGCGAAGTCGACCGCGACAGTGTGTTCAGCGGGACATTCATCGGCGGCGTCTGGGCGCCCGTAGCGCCGGGGCGAGGCCAGCTGGTCCGCGACCCCGCAGACGGGTCCGTCATCGGCGAGATCGGTGACACCTCCGTGGTGGAGTGCCTCGCCGCGGTCGAGGCGGCGAGCGGTGCCTTGCCGGCGTGGGCGGCCACGACGCCGCGTGAGCGCGCGGGAGTGCTGCGTCGGGCGTTCGACCTGATGCAGCGCGAGCGCGACGTGATCGCCCGACTGATCGTCCGCGAGAACGGAAAGCTGCTGGCGGACGCACTGGGCGAGGTCGACTACGCCGCCGAGTTCTTCCAGTGGTTCGCCGAGGAGGCGGTCCGGGTGGGTGGCGACTTCCGCCTGGCACCGAACGCGGACAAGCGCATCGTCGTGACCTCGCAACCGATCGGCGTCGCGGTCCTGATCACCCCGTGGAACTTCCCTGCGGCCATGGCGACCCGCAAGATCGGGCCGGCTCTCGCTGCCGGTTGCGCCGTCGTGCTCAAGCCGGCGGGGGAGACGCCACTGACCGCCGCCTATCTTGTCGACCTGCTCACCCGTGCCGGCGTGCCGGACGGTGTCGTCAACCTCGTGACGCCGGCTGAGCCCGGGCCCGCGGTCAGCGCAATGCTGCACCACCGGTTGGTCCGCAAGCTGTCCTTCACCGGCTCGACCGAGGTCGGTCGATTGCTCCTGCACGAGGCGGCCGACCAGGTCATCAGCTGCTCGATGGAGCTCGGCGGCAACGCCCCGTTCCTCGTGCTGGCCGATGCGGACATCGAGGACGCCGTGGAGGGCGCGATGGTCGCCAAGATGCGCAACGGGGGCGCCGCCTGCACGGCCGCCAACAGGTTCTACGTCCATCGCTCGATCGCCGAGGAGTTCACCCGGCTGCTGACGGATCGCATGGAGGAGCTCGTCGCCGGTCGCGGGGACGACCCGCACAGCGGCGTGGGGGCGATGGTGTCGGACGCGGAGCGTGACAAGATCGCCGACCTGGTGGACCTGGCGATCGACGAAGGAGCTGTCGCTCTTTCCGGGGGTCGCCGACCCGACGGCGCCGGTGCGTTCTACCCCCCGACCGTCCTGACGGGCGTACGCCACGGAGACAGCATCACCCGGCGTGAGATCTTCGGCCCGGTCGTCGCGATCGCGGTCTTCGACACCGAGGACGAGGTGATCGACTGGGCCAACGACACCGACATGGGCTTGATCGCGTACGTCTATTCCGCGGACCAGGCGCGCGCGATGCGCATCGCAGCCCGCCTCGAGTCGGGCATGGTGGCGATCAATCGCGGCGTCGCCAGCGAACCCGCAGCGCCGTTCGGGGGCATGAAGCAAAGTGGGCTGGGTCGCGAGGGTGGGCACGTCGGCATCGAGGAGTTCCTGGAGACCAAGTACCTGGCGATACCGGTATGACCGTCCTGCCACAGCGCCGTCTGGGGGCGGACGGGCCGCTCGTCGGGGCCGTCGGCCTGGGGACCATGGCACTGTCGGGGATCTACGGAGAGGTCGATGACGACGACTCCGTACGTCTGGTCCATCGCGCGATCGACGAGGGGGTCACGCTCTTCGACACCTCCGACTCGTACGGCCAGGGCCACAACGAGCAGCTCCTCGGGAGGGCTCTGACGGGTCGCCGCGACCAGATCGTGCTGGCGTCCAAGTTCGGGATCCAGCGGGAGGGACTGGGACGGCCGGACCGGGTCCGCGCAGCGCTGGAGGCATCGTTGCGGCGCCTCGGCACGGACCATCTGGACGTCTACTACATGCACCGGTTCGACCCGACGACCCCGATCGAGGACTCGATGGGCGCGCTGGGTGAGCTCGTCGCAGAGGGCAAGATTCGTCACGTCGGGTTGTCCGAGATCAGCGCCGCGCGGTTGCGTGATGCCCACGCGGTGCACCCGGTCGCCGTCGTCCAGCAGGAGTACTCCCTCTTCACCAGGGAGCCGGAGGTCGACCTGCTGCCGACGATGCGCGAGCTGGGAGTCGGTCTGGTGGCGTACAGTCCACTGGGGCGGGGGTTCCTCGGCGGCACCTTCCGGTCGGTGGCGGACATCGCCGCCGACGACCCGAGGAGGTCCCGCTACCCCCGATACTCCGAGCAGAACCTGGAGCGGAATCTGGCTCTCGCCCGGGCGATCTTCGACATCGCCGAGGCGCGGCACATCCCGCCCGCGGTGCTCGCACTCGCGTGGGTACTGAGCCGCGGCGACGACGTCGTCCCCATCCCGGGCACACGGCGCGTCCAGAACCTGATGTCGAACATCTCGGCAGCGGCGGTCGAGCTCGACGGCGTGACCTTGGCCGACCTCGAGCGCGTCGCGCCCCGCGGCGCGGCCGTGGGGGAGCGGTACGACGAGGCGATGTCGCGCCGGATCGAACGCGGCGAGGAGACGTGAGGTCGCGGGTGCCGGTGGCGTCGGACAACTACAAATGGGTCGTCCTGGGCGTGGGAATGTTCGCGCAGGCCAGCACCAGCACGTTCTTCCAGGGCCTCGGAGCGATCGGACCCGCGATCCGTACGCAGCACGGACTGAGCCTCGGCCAGCTTGGGCTCCTGCTGGGTGCACCGATGGCCGGGTTCGTGGTGACGCTCCTGGCCTGGGGAGCGGCGACCGATCGCTTCGACGAGCGCGCGGTCATGACGATTGGCCTGGCCGCGACGGCGGCATTCCTCCTACTGACCAGCTTCGTCACGGGGCTGTGGCCCCTGTGCATCTGTCTGGGCCTGGCCGGCGCCGCCGGTGCCAGCGTCAACGCCGCCAGCGGCCGTGCCGTCCTCCGCTGGTTCAGGCGGAGTCGACGGGGCTTCGCGATGGGCCTGCGTCAGACGTCGGTGCCGGTCGGTGCGGCCGCGGCAGCGGTGATCCTTCCCGGCTTGGTGGCGCGGGGCGGCTTCGGGTTCGGGATGCGAACCTTGGCGGGGATCTGTGTCATGGGTGCGATCGCGTCGTGGACCTGGATCCGTGAGCCGCCATCGATCGTCAGCCACCCAGCGGACGTCCCGGCGCTCGACGACGCGACCGAGACGATGTCCGCGCGCCGGGCCCGGCGGCGGTCGTTCCGGGACGTCGTCCTGGCCGGGACCGCACTGGTGATCTGCCAGACCGTTTTCATCTCCTTCGTCGTGGAGCTGCTGCACGGATATCGGGGCATGAGCCTGCGCGACGCCGGTCTGGTGTTCGCCGCGGCCCAGGTCGGTGGCGCTGGCGCGCGCATCGCCGTCGGTGTCTGGTCGGACTTCACGCCCGACCGCCTCGCGCCGCTGAGGGTCATGTCCTTCGCCATGGCGTTGGGAGCGGTCGCGCTGGGGCTGGCCGTCGACGGTTCCCTGGTGCTGCTGGTGCCCTTGTCGATCGCTGTCGGCATGTGCGTCATCTGCTGGAACGGGCTGGCGTTCACTGCGGCCGGCGAGCTGGCGGCTCCGGGGAAGACCGGCACAGCCCTGGGGCTACAGAGCACAGCCAACTACCTGATGGCCAGCGTGACGCCATTCGTGATGGGCACGTTCATCGCGTACGCAGGCTTCGGGCTCGGCTTCGGTCTCATCGCGCTGCCGGCGGCACTCGCCGGGCTGCTGCTCGTCCGGACGAATGCCCGCAAAATCACTCCCACGGAAGAGGACACGTCTCGTGACGGCCATCGTCAGGTATGAGGACCGCGGATCTCCGCGCATCGGCGTGGTCTCCGGCGAGCGGCTGTGGCCGCTGCCCGTCCCGACCCTCGGGGCGGTTCTGCAGTGGCCGCTCGTCGAGCTCCGCGCGCTGGTCGAGACAACGGCCCGGGGACCCTCCGAGGACTGGGACGCGAGCTGGCTGCTGGCTCCGATCGATGGCCTGACCGAGGTCTGGGCGAGCGGAGTGACGTATGCACGCTCACGCGACGCGCGCCGCGAGGAGTCTGTCGTTAAGGACGTCTACGAGCTCGTGTACGACGCCGAGCGGCCAGAGCTGTTCTTCAAGACTGTCGCCTGGCGCGTCCTGACGGAAGGCGAGCGCCTCAACGTGCGGGCCGACTCGGTGCTCAACGTGCCGGAGCCGGAGCTCGTGCTGATGGTCAACGCGCACGCGGAGATCGTCGGGTACGCCGTGGGCAATGACATGAGCTCACGATCGATCGAGGGTGAGAACCCGCTCTATCTGCCACAGGCCAAGATCTACGACGGATCCTTCGCGGTGTCGTCTGCGATCCGACCCGCTTGGGAGCTCGATGGCGCGGGTTCCCTCGATCTGTCGATCGCGATGGAGATCCGTCGCGGCGCCGAGACCGTCTGGCGGGGCAGCACCACGACGCAGCAGCTGGTCCGTCCGCTCGAGGAGCTCGTGGAGCACCTGTTCCGCTGCTACTCCCTGCCGCAGGGTGCGATGTTGTCGACCGGCACGGGCATCGTGCCGGAGCTGGATTTCTCCACGCGTCCCGGCGACGAGGTGCACATCAGCATCTCTGAGGTCGGGACGCTCACCAACCCGATCGGATCGACCGGTTCGCCGGTGGCAGTGGCCCGATCAACCACCAACTACGAGAGGACACGATGACTATGGAGCTCATGCGACTAGGCGCTGCCGGAGCCGAACGAGCGGCCCTTCGGGACGACGAAGGAGTCGTGCGTGATCTGGCGTCACTGACGACTGACATCGACGGCGCATTCTTGGCCGACAACGGGATAGGACGAGCACGGGACGCGCTGGCGGCGGGGCGTCTGCCGGTCCTCGACGGTGCGGAGTCGCTCCGGATCGGTGCACCGATCGCCCGTCCGCAGGCCGTGCTGTGCATTGGGCAGAACTATGCCGCCCATGCCGCGGAGACCAACGATCCGCCTCCCAGCAAGCCGATCCTGTTCTTCAAGCACCCGAACACGGTGGTCGGACCGAACGACGACGTCCACGTCCCACCCCATGCGCAGAAGGTCGACTGGGAGGTCGAGCTCGGCATCGTCATCGGCCGCCGTGCGCGCTACCTGGACAGCCCGGACGACGCTGCGGGGGTGATCGCGGGCTACACGGTCAGCAACGACGTGTCGGAGCGCAGCTACCAGATGGACGAGTCGCTGGGGCAGTGGTCCAAGGGCAAGTGCTGCGAGACGTTCAACCCGCTCGGCCCGGCTCTCGTGCCTGCCGACACCGTCTCGGAGCAGAACCTCCGGCTGTGGTCGACCGTCAACGGCGAGCCGCGGCAGGACTCGTCGACGTCCGACATGGTGTTCTCCGTGCGTGAGCTGGTGTGGAACCTGTCGCAGTTCCTGGTGCTCGAGCCGGGCGACCTGATCAATACGGGCACTCCCCAGGGCGTGGCACTGTCCGGCAGGTTCCCTTACCTCGTGGCCGGTGACGTGATGGAGCTTGGCATCGAGGGTCTCGGGAGCCAACGACAGCGGCTCGTGAACGCTCCGTGAGGGCGGCCGTCCTGCGGTCGCCGCATCACCCGTTGACGATCGAGGACCTCACGCTGGGTGCGCCCAGAACTGGGGAGGTCCGCGTACGCATCGAGGCGACGGGTGTGTGTCACAGCGACCTGCACTACGCACGAGGAGACCTGCCCTCGAGGGTCCCAATAGTCCTCGGCCACGAGGGCGCCGGGGTCGTTGTCGAGGTCGGGCCGGGGGTGGAGGCTCTTGCTCCCGGCGACAAGGTCGTCCTGACCTGGCGACCCCGGTGCGGGCAGTGCGAGTACTGCTCGAGTGGCCGCCCGGGGTTGTGCGTCAGGGGTCGCGTCCACGCCGAGTCCAACGGGCTTCTCCGCGGCGGCACGCGGTTGCACGCCGGCGACGAGGAGGTGCACCACCTGATGGGGTTGTCCTGCTTCGCCGAGGAGTGCGTGGTCTCGCAGGAGTCGGTGCTGCGTGTCCCGGACGACATCCCGTCGGACATCGCCGCCATCGTCGGATGCGCCGTGGTCACGGGCATGGGGGTGGTCCTGAACCGGATGCCGGGGGCGGCCGGGCAGGCCATCCTCGTGATCGGTGCGGGCGGGGTCGGGCTCTCCGCGATCATCGGGGCGAAGCTCGTGGGCGCGCACCCGATCATCGCCGTCGACATCTCTGACGAGAAGCTCGACAAGGCGCGCGAGCTCGGCGCGACTCACGTGATCGACTCACGCCGCCAGGACGTCGCTCAGGAAGTGCTGGCCATCACGGGGACGGGAGCCCAGTGGGCGGTCGACGCGATCGGCCGTCAGGAGACCGTGACGCAGGCGATGGCGAGCCTGCGGCCGGGAGGCACGACCTTCATGGTGGGGCTCGGGGGTCCGGCGGACCAGCTCAGCGTCCCCCTCAACAACCTCGTCCAGGCCGAGAAGTCGCTCCAGGGCAGTCTTTACGGCTCGTCCAACATCGGCGTCCAGCTCCCGCGGATCCTCGATCTCTATCGCGCCGGCCGCATCCCGCTCGACCGGCTCCGTGGGCGCGCCTACCGACTCGACGATGTGAACGACGCGCTGGCCGGGCTGGCCGGTGGCGCTGTCGGTCGAGCCGTGATCAGCATGACGTGAGCGCGTTGCCACGTCTCACCACACCACCAACAGGAGACCTCTGATGACATCCGAGACGACAACCCCCGAGCTCGTCGAGCAGATCCTTGCCGAGGCATCGATCGCCGCCCCGCTGTGGGCGGCGACGCCGGCAGCGGACCGGGCCGTGGGTCTGGTCGCAGTGGCCGACGCGCTCGACGCCGCTGCGGACGAGCTGGTGCCGCTCGCCCACGACGAGACGCACATCCCGGACGGGAGGTTGCGGTTCGAGCTCGGTCGCACGACGTTCCAGCTCCGCCTCTTCGCGGACGTCCTGACGGAGGGGTCCTACCTGGATGCCCGCATCGACCCAGCGGACGACGCCTGGCCGATGGGCGCGCCCAGACCGGACCTCCGTCGCGTCCTCGAGCCGATCGGCCCGGTCGTTGTCTTCGCCGCGAGCAACTTCCCGTTCGCCTTCAGCGTGGCCGGGGGTGACACCGCCTCTGCGCTGGCCGCGGGGTGCCCGGTCGTCCTCAAGGTGCACCCGGGCCATCCCCGCCTCTCGGTGGCGACCGCGCGGGTCGTGAGGGATGCGCTGGCGTCGACGGGTGCGCCGACGGGGCTGTTCGCACTGGTGACCGGCACCCGGGCGGCGCAAGACGTGCTCACTGACGGGCGGATCAAGGCGGGCTCGTTCACGGGGTCCATCGCCGGAGGTCGCGCGCTACTCGACATTGCCGGCTCGCGGCCCGAGCCGATCCCCTTCTACGCGGAGATGGGCAGCGTCAACCCGACCTTCGTGACCCGGGCGGCGGCCGCCGCGCGACCGCAGGAGATCGCCGCGGGCTATCTCGAGTCGATGTCGATGAGTGCTGGCCAGCTGTGCACGAAGCCAGGAGTGCTCGTCGTGCCGGAGGACTCCGACATCCCGCAGCTCCTCCGATCGTCCGAGCGGCCGGCGGCGGGTCAGCTGCTCAACGAGCGCATCCAGGAGGGGTACGTGGAGGTGCTCGAACGGCTGATGTCACATGAGTCGGTCGTGTCCCTGACGGACGAGGAGGGTGCGTACGCCGCCCCTCCGGCGCCGACCATCCTGCTTACGGACGTCGACGCGGTCATCAAGGATCCGGCGGCGCTCTTGGTCGAGTGCTTCGGGCCGACGTCGCTGGTCGTCACCTACCGCGACGAGGCATCGCTGGTCGCACTCGCGGCCGGTCTGGAGGGCCAGCTCACGGCCACCATCCTTGGTGAGGAGGGCGACGACGTCCATGCCCTCGTCCGCCTGCTCGCGACACGGGCCGGCCGTCTGCTCTGGAACCAGTGGCCGACCGGGGTCTCCGTCACGTACGCGCAGCAGCACGGCGGACCGTATCCCGCGACCAGCGTGCCCGGGAGCACGTCCGTGGGCACGGCGGCCATCGACCGGTTCCTGCGTCCGGTCGCCTACCAGAACTTCCCCCAGGCTCTCTTGCCTCCCGCGTTGCGGGACGACAATCCTGAACGCATACCGCGTCGAGCAGACGGCGTGACTTCGGCCGGCTGACTTTGCGGTGCGGTGCAACCCGTGCTGGCATGTGGGCTCTCAATGAACGTCTTGAATCGCTCCGGGTTTGCTGGAGGCTCTGGTGTGTCCCGGGTTCTACGGAGTCGAAATTTGTGGATTCTGGTGTCTGACATCAGGAGGAACAGATGTTCGGCGGAGTTCAGACGCAAGGTCCTCGACCTGCTGGCGGCTTGGGCGCAGCGTCGCTAGTGCCGCGCACGACTTGGACATCAGCGATCAGACGATCTACAACTGGCGCCGACAGGACCGGGTCGATCGAGGCGAGACACCAGGGTTGAGCAGCGCTGAGAAGGGCGAGCTTGCGACTGCGAACAAGCGAATCCGCGAGCTCGAGACCGAACTGGCCATTGCACGTCGGGCGGTCGAGTTGTTGAAGGAGGAGACCAGCCCAAAAGTCGGTACGCGGCGGTCGAAGTGATCGCCGCGGAAGATCATGCTGTGCAGGTCGCCTGCCGGGTGCTGGGTGTCTCCGAGGCCGGGTTCTACGAACACCGCAATCGGGCGCCGTCCGAACGGGGTGTCCGGCACGCGATGCTCACCGATCTCATCAGCCAGATCCATACGGAGTCACGCGGCACCTACGGTGCCCGACGAGTGCATGCCGTGCTGACGCTTGGCAGAGGGGTTGTGGTGGGCCATGGACAGGTCGAGCTGCTGATGCGCCGCGCAGGAATCCAGGGGATCTCCGGGCGTCGCAAATGGAAGCGCATCAGAGCCGACGACATCTCCACCGACCTGGTCAAGCGCGACTTCGGACGTCAGGGGCCGAACCAGCTGTGGGTCACGGACATTACGGAGCATCCGACTCGTGAAGGCAAGATCTACTGCTGCGCGATCCTGGACGCCTACTCCAGGCGGGTCGTGAACGAACCGGAGCGTTCCTCGCCGAGAGAGGGGTTGGGATGCGGTATCACTCCTGCCGTCTCGCGTCGCCAACGATTCGGGCCGGGACGCCGTTTTCTACCTTGGAGAGAAGCGCTCTCATGGTGTCGGTGCGACCGCCGTCCTGGGGACTTGTCGAGTGGTAGCCGAGCAGCCGCCCTGTGGCGCTGTCGAAGCGCATCGTGAGAGGCCCGCCCTTGGCAACCTCCGTGACGTACGTGAGGTGCTTTGCCTCATCGACGCGAACCTGCACATCGTCGAAGCTGCCGTAGGCCTCAATGGCCGCGGCCCAGACCTTGGTCGGTGCGTAGCCGCGATAGATGATCGTGCCCAACAGCGACTGCTCGCCCGAGCACCCATCTCCACAGTAGGAGGCGGCCTGAGGGGAGTTTTTGACTGCCTTGAGCAGTTCAGCAGGGTCCGTCGGAAGGGCGGCGATTTCACCGGGCGTAAAGTCGTCCGACGCAGAGGGGCCCGAGTACTCGACCGGACCGACCTCGCCGTCGACTGTCGTTTGGCGATAAAACGTTCCGTCACCGAGCGTCCACTCCTCTTGCCGCATGTTGGTGACCTTTCCGGACGCGGCCTCAGTCATGCGGTGCTCCGTGGTGCGGTGCAGAACTTGTCCGTTGGACAAGGGTGGAACTTCAGTGCGCTGTGCGGCTTGGGCCAACGGTGTCAAGGCGTTCGCTGCGAACGGGCCGGGGGCCGGGTCCAGCACTGGTCCGATGATCAACGCGCCAGCGACGGTCAGGGCCAGCGCGCCGCCCACCAGCAAACGACGCCCCGGCCGTGGCAGAGTCCGGCGCCGAGAAGTGTCGTCGAGCGCCGCGGCGCGGTCGAGGACCCGAGCGCGGATGAGACCGACCTGTTCAGCGGAGTAGGCAGGATCGGGAGCGAGTTCTTGGAGACGGGTGTCGATGGTCATGATGTGGGCTCCTGTGCGGGCTCAACGAAGGGGAGGGGCGTTGCGGGGGGATTCAGTGCGGCCTGCAGGTGGGCTCGTGCTCGTGTCAACCTGGCCCGGAAGGCGCGGTCGCGACACCCCGCCACGTCGGCGGCCGCTGTGATCGTCAGTCCGTCCCACGCGATGAGCAACACCGCCTCGCGTTCCTTTGCGCTCAGGTGCCGCAAAGCCTCAAGCGTCTCCAGGCGAGACGTGGCGATCTCCTCGGTCGTGCGCTGGTCGGGCGATCGAGCGGCCAACGCGTCATCGAGACGCGCGCGTCGTCCCGCCGACCGCCGCCGGTGGGCAATCGTGTTGCGCGCAACCACCAGCAACCACGGCAGCGCGTTCTCAGGTATGACGTCGATGCGTCGCCACGCCACAATGAACGTCTCGGACACGACATCCTCGGCGCCCTCCACCCCGCAGTGGCGAAGCGCGTAGGCGTGCACCTTGGCAGCCCACAGGTCATACAGGTCGGCCAGGCGTTGTTCTCGCACGGAATGCATCACACCACGTAATTCCCGGTCAGCGCCCAAATGACACATCTGAGTCTGCTTCCCCAGATATCGGCCGCGCGGCCAGCAACTACACGTTCATAGGCCCAACGCATCTGGATTCAGTCTTGTCTGAACGCGGCGGATGACGCGCCAGATCCTGACCGAGCTGCGTAGCGGCAAGCCTTAGTCAGTCGGACCTTGCGTCTTTCCGGCCAGATTGGGGCAGCACGCTCCTGAGGACTGGACGGACCCATCCGTCCTTGCCGCGCCGCTCAGCGGACCCCGCAAGGACCGCGGCGTCGCTCCCGGCACGGGTGTCGTGGCTGCGGGCCGCGCCCAGCACCAGGAACACGGCCGTGAGCGCGGCCAGGCCGGCCATCCTCAGCAGGAGGTTCGCCGGCGCCAGGCCGGAGCGCTCCTGGGGGCGAGGAGAGTACAAGGGTGCGGCCAAGCCGGTGTAGGTCAGCACCTCACACCTGCCGACGACGACCACGGACGGCCACGCGGTGACGATGACCGTGCCGCCCCCGGCGGACGAGCGCGGCCGCGGCTGGCTGGACGAGGATCCCGGCGTACGCGGCTGAACAGGAGGGCCTGTCCCGGCAGCAGCCCTGCGGCCAGAGGCGTGAGGTAGGCCAGGGAGACCGCCGGGGCGGCGAACACCCAGAGGTGAACGGCGCGAGGAAGCGGTTGGGTTCTACGTCGAGCACTCACAGTTCGGCTTCGTACCACTCGACGGCCCTCTGCACGGCGTGGAGCACACCCGAGCCGGGCCAGCGCACCGTGACCGTGCATCGGGACTCATCGAGGTGATCTGTATCGGTCGCTGGGGTTCGGCCCCAAATTCCAGGCGCATCTCGTCTGTGCGCGGCATCAACCGACCCCCGGCGACGCCTCAGTTTACGTAGATAAGAAATCTCTTTTCTACTTGCGTACTTCAAGCACGGCAACTATCGTGTAGATCACACACCACGGGAGGCCTGGGAACGCCCAGGCGGCTCTGTCTCCCACTCTCAAGCTCGGCCGATCGCTCGCCGAAGGGCAGCAACGAGCTGACCGCCCGCCCCCATCTCGACGCCTGAAAGGTGCAATCAATGACCGCAACCGACGTTCTGGAGAACGCCGTGGAACAGTCTGCAGGAGCCAACACCTACGACGTGATCGTCGTCGGCGGAGGTTTCGGTGGCATCTATCAATTGCGCCATCTTCGGGACCGGGGATTCTCTGTGGTCCTCCTCGAAGCCAGTGGCTGCTTCGGCGGCGCCTGGAGCCTCAATCGCTACCCAGGAGCGAGGGTGGACAGCCACGCCCCGGTGTATCAGTTCACCGACGAGTACCTCTGGAAGGACTGGGACTTCTCGGAGATGTACCCCGGCCATGAGGAAATGCGTCGCTATTTCGCTTATGTCGATTCGAAGCTGGACCTGAGCAAGGACTGTCGTTTCAACACGAAGGTCGTGAACGCGACGTTCGACGAGGATCAGCGGATGTGGACCCTCGAATCGCAGGACGGAGTCACCTTTCGGGCGAGGTTCGTGGTGTTCGCGACTGGGTCGACCACAGAACCCTACGTACCATCCATCCCCGATATGGATGCATACCGAGGAGAGCTCGTTCACACTGCACGTTGGCGTTCCGATCTGGATATGACGGGCAAACGGGTCGCGATCATCGGAACTGGCGCAAGTGCCGTTCAGGTGGTGCAGGAAGCGGGCCCAGTAGTGGAACACCTCACAGTTTTCCAGCGCACTCCGAATATTTCATTGCCCATGCAACAGAAGCACTTGGACGACGAGGAACAAGCTGCGATCAAGGAAAAAATGCCCGATGTTGCGGCGAAATGCCGGGAAACGCACGCGGCGATCGACTACGACTTTGACATTCGGAGCGGTGTCGAAACCCCGGAGGAAGAGCGCAATGCGCTCTTTGAGAGCCTGTGGAACAAGGGAGGATTCGCATTCTGGTTGGGAAATTTCTCGGACTATCTGTTCAATGCCGAGACAAATGCGCTGACGTATGAGTTCTGGAAGAGCAAGATCAAGCCCCAGATCAAGGACCCGGTCAAGGCAGAGCTGCTGGCTC
>JAOPXL010000200.1 GCA_025965175.1 Aeromicrobium sp. | reverse complement strand
GGTACGAGCGCGCCGGACGCACGACACCCCGGGGGCGGTGCTCCCGGGGTGTCGTGGTCGTACGTCGGGTCGCGTCAGCCGAGCCAGGCCTTGACCTTGTCGGGGTTGTCGTCGATCCACTTCTGGGCGGCATCCTCGGGATCCATCTTGTCCTCCGCGATGTACTTGGCGACCAGGTTCTGGTCGTCGTTGGTCCAGGTGAAGTTCTTGACGACGTCGTACGCCGGGTTCCCGGACTTGCCGAACTTCGTCGCGACGACCTTCTTGAGCTTGGTCTCGGGATAGTCGCATGCGACCTTGGCCGGATCGGCGTCACAACCGTCGGTGTACGGCGGCAGGTTGACCTTCTGCAGGTCGACCTCCGACAGGAACCACTGGGGAGCGTAGAAGTAGCCGATCAGCGGCTTCTTGTTCTTCTCCGCCTGACGGAAGCTCGTGATGAGCGCCGCCTCACTTCCGGCGTAGACGACCTTGAAGTTGAGCTTGAGGTTCTTGACGAGCGCCTCGTCGTTCGTGACGAACGACGGGTCGCCGTCGAGCAGCTGGCCCTTGCCGCCGGACTCCGACGTCTTGAACAGGTCGGCGTACTTGTTGAGGTTCTTGTAGTCGAGGATGTCGGGATACTTCTTGACCATCCACGGCGGCACGAACCAGCCGATCTGCCCGATGTTGCCGTTGAGACCGGCGTCCATTGCGGACTTGTCGCCCTCGACGTACTTCTTCTCGAGCGCCGGGTGGCCCCAGTCCTCGATCACGACGTCGACCGTGCCCTTGCCGAAGCCCTGCCAGGAGACCTCCTCCTTCAGGTCCTTGTAGTCGACCTTGCAGCCGAGCTCGGACTCGATGGTCTTGCCGACGACGTGCGCCGAGGCCTCGTAGCCGACCCACGGGTTGACCGCAATGTTGACCGTCGTGTCGCACTTCTTGCCGCCCGACGAGCTGCTGTCGCTGATGCCGCCACCCCCGCAGGCGGAGAGCGCCAGCACGGAGCTCGCGGCGACCGCAACGATCAGTCGTGCCTTTGGTGTCAATTTGTTCATCCGTCCTCCTTGGTTAGGTGGTGGCCGCTACCCGACGAGCTGGGAGATGCGCGCCCACTTGCTGCGTGACTTGTTGCCTGCCGGCTTCCGCCGCGCCGACGATCCTTGGGCCATCCGGTCGAGCATGATCGCGAGCGCGACGATGGCGATGCCGGCGGCGAGTCCCTTCCCGTACAGCTCGTTCTGGGAGAACCCAGCGACCACGAGGTAGCCGAGCGCACCCGCTCCGACCAGGCCGCCGATCACGACCATGGAGAAGACGTAGAGCATGCCCTGGTTCGTCGCGAGGGCGATGCCCTTGCGCGCCATCGGCAGCTGGACCTTGGTGATGATCTGCCAGCGGTTGGAGCCGGCCGACTGCGCGGCCTCGACGACCGTCGGCGACACCCCGCGGATCGCGTCGCACACGAGCTTGATCGCAACCGGGGACGCGTAGACCATGGCCGCCACGATCGCGGTGAAACGCGTCGCCCCGAACAGCGCGATGGCCGGGACGAGGTAGACGAACGGCGGCACGACCTGTGCTGCGTCGAGGATCGGCCGGATCGACAGGTCGACGGCTCGGCTCTGCGCCATCCAGACCCCCAGCACGAGGGCGAGCACCATCGTCAGGATCGTGGCCACGAGCGTCATTGTCAGCGTGACCATGCTGTCCTGCCACAGACCTGTGCCGAGCAGCACGCCGATGCACACGATCGAGGTCAGCAGGGAGCGGATGCCGCTGATCAGGACCGACAGCGCGAGCAGCGTCGCGGCGACGAGCCACCACGGCGACTGCGCCAGCAATGTCTGCAGCGGGTTCAGCAGCCCGTACGTCAAGGCGTCCTTGATGCCGTTGGTCAGGCCCGAGAGGTTGTCGGTGAAGAACGAGGAGACGTTGTCGGCGAGCTTGGCGAACGGGGTGCCGAGATCGGGCTTGTCAGGGAACTCCGCGAGGTTGAGCTGGCGGCGGGACAGGATCACGCAGGCCACGGCGACGACCGCCCCGACCGCCAGCACGATCACCCGGGTGCGCTTGGCCCGGTCCGTCGGGATCGCCACGCTGCGCTCGCTCGCCGCGGTGGTGACCCGGTCGAGCATGATCGCCATGATCACGAGGCAGAGGCCCGCCGTGGCGGCCCGTCCGACGTCGAGCGACTCCAGTGCCTTGATGACGGGCTTGCCGAGGCCCGGACCGTCGACGAACGCGGCGATCGTGGCCATCGACAGTGCGGCCATGATGGTCTGGTTGACGCCGACGATGATGGTCCGCCGCGCCATCGGCAGCTGCACCTTGCGAAGCATCTGGCTGCGGCTCGTGCCGGCCGACTGCATCGCCTCGATCGTCTCGGTCGAGACGCTACGAATGCCGTGCGCCGTGATGCGGATGACCGGCGGAAGCGCATAGATCAGGGTCACGATGACCGCGGCGGCGACGCCGATGCTGAAGAACAACGTGATCGGCAGCAGGTAGACGAACGACGGCAAGGTCTGCAGCCCGTCGAGCACCGGCGTGATCACGGCTGTCGCCCGACTGCTGCGGCCCATCCAGATGCCGATCGGGATGCCGATGACCAGGCAGATCGCGACCGCCATGAACGTCACGACGAGGGTGTCCATGCTGTCGGTCCAGTAGCCGAGCATGCCGAACAGTGCGAACGACACCCCGGTCAGCACCGCCATGCGCCAGCCGGCGACGGCCAGCGCGATCCAGGTCGCCACGGCGAGCACCCCGAGCCAGCCGATCTCGGGCACGGGACGGGGGAAGGCCGGCTGGCTGATCAGCTCCTGCAGGAAGACCGCGACGTTCTCGATCACCGTGCTGATCTTGTCCAGGCCCCGCAGGATCGCGCTG
Organism: Aeromicrobium sp.; assembly: GCA_025965175.1. Lineage (GTDB taxonomy): Bacteria > Actinomycetota > Actinomycetes > Propionibacteriales > Nocardioidaceae > Aeromicrobium. Next base: position 15,520 of record JAOPXL010000200.1, on the reverse strand, counting down.
GAGTCGCGCGCGTTCTCCAGCTTGTCGCTGAGCTCGCCGAGCCATGTCTGGAAGTCCGTGAGGTCGGAGCGGGCGAGCGGGAGGGTCGCCACGCCGCGGAGCGGGAAGCTCAGGACGACCAAGATCGCCAGGACCCCCGCGACGAACCACCAGCGCCGGTCCGGCCCGTCGTCGACCGGCGGTGGCTGCTGCTCCTTGGTCGCGGGGCCCGGCGGCGCCGGCGCCGTGGTGTCGACGCTCACGCCGCACCGCTCTCCTGGACGGTGTCCTCGGCGACGATGACCCGCAGGATGTCCTCGTCCGTCACGATGCCGAGCAGCCGGCCGTCCTCGACGACCTTGATGGGCTTGTCGGAGTCCAGCACGAGACGGGCCGCCTTCTGCACGACGGTCGTGGGCGGCAGCTCGGGACCGTCGAGGGCGTCGCCGTCCGACGGTGGCCGCATGACCCACTTGAGCGTCAGGACGTGTGACTTGGGCACCTCGCTGACGAAGTCGCGGACGTACCCGTCAGCGGGTGCGCCGACCACCTCGTCGGGCGTGCCGACCTGGACAACCTCGCCGTCGCGCATGATCAGGATGCGATCGCCGAGCTTGAGCGCCTCCTGCAGGTCGTGGGTGATGAAGATCATCGTCTTCCTGACCTCGTGGTGGAGGCGGATGACCTCGTTCTGCATGTCACGCCGGATCAGGGGATCGAGCGCCGAGAACGGCTCGTCGAACAGGAGCAGGGACGGGTCGACGGCGAGGGCTCGGCCCAGTCCGACCCGCTGCTGCATGCCCCCGGAGAGCTGGTCGGGGTAGGACATCGCGTTGCCGGTCAGCCCGACGAGGTCGAGGATCTCGCTGGCCCTGGCGTGGCGGTCCTTGCGACCGACGCCTCGCACCTCGAGGCCGTACGCGATGTTGTCGATCACGCGGCGGTGGGGCAGCAGCCCGAAGTGCTGGAACACCATCGCGACGTGATTGCGGCGCAGGCGACGCAGGGACGACTCGGACATCTTCAGGACGTCGTGGTCGTCGATCACGACCCGGCCCGCCGTCGGCTCGATCAGCCGCGTCAGGCAGCGCACCAACGTCGACTTGCCCGAGCCGGACAGGCCCATGACGACGAACACCTCGCCGCGCTTGACCTCGAAGCTGACGTCCTTGACCGCCGCGACGCAGCCGGTCTTGTCACGCAGCTCCTCGCGTGACAGCGCACCGTCGGGGCTGCCGGGGATCTTCGACGCCTTGGGCCCGAAGACCTTCCACAGGTCGTCGACCTTGACGGCCGTGTCTGTCATGTTCTCTCCTTCGAGGGCGCAGCGTTGCGGGGATCGCCCGGCGGGTAGAGCGGTGAGTCGTCGCGGTAGCGGTAGAACGGGACGTCGGTCGCCGGAGCGAGCGGGGTGTTGCCGAGGATCAGGTCGGCCGCCTTCTCGGCGAGCATCATGACCGGCGCATAGATGTTGCCGTTCGTGACGTACGGCATCGAGGACGCGTCGACGACCCGCAGGCCCTCGACGCCGTGCACCCGCATCGTCAGCGGGTCGAGGACGCTCAGCTCGTCGGTGCCCATGCGGGCGGTGCACGACGGGTGCAGCGCCGTCTCGGCGTCCTGGGCGACCCAGTCGAGGATCTCCCGATCGGTCTCGACGCTCGGCCCGGGCGAGATCTCGCCGCCGTTAAACGGCGCGAACGCCGGCTGGTTGAGGATCCGCCGGGCGATGCGGACCATCTCGATCCACTCGCGGCGGTCGGTCTCGGTCGACAGGTAGTTGAACCTCAGCGCGGGATGCTGGCGCGGGTCGGTCGAGGTGATCTTGACCGAGCCGCGGACATCGCTGTACATCGGTCCGATGTGCACCTGGTAGCCGTGCTCGGCAGCCGGTTGCGAGCCGTCGTAGCGGATCGCGATCGGCAGGAAGTGGAACATCTGGTTGGGATAGTCCACGAGGTCGTTGCTGCGCACGAAGCCGCCGGCCTCGAAGTGGTTGGTCGCGCCGACGCCCTTGCGCAGGAACAGCCACTCGGCGCCGATGCGTGGCTTGTGCCGATGCTTGAGCCACGGACCGATCGAGACGGGTTGCTTGCTGGCGTACTGGATGTAGACCTCGAGGTGGTCCTGCAGGTTCTCCCCGACTCCGGGCAGGTCGACCACGGGTGCGATGCCCAGCGCCTGGAGCTCGGCGGCGTTGCCGATGCCGGCCAGCTGCAGGATCTGGGGCGAGTTGATCGCGCCGCCGCACACGATGACCTCGCCGGCACCGATGCTGCGGTGGAGCCGGCCGCCGCGCAGGTAGTCGACCCCGACAACACGGGTGCCCTGCATCCTCAGCCCGGTCACGTGGGCCAGCGTCTCGATGCGCAGGTTGGGGCGGTGCTTGACGGGGTGCAGGTACGCCCGCGCGGCGCTCAGCCGGCGCCCGCGGTGCACATTGCGGTCGAACCGGGCGAATCCCTCCTGGCGATAGCCGTTGACGTCGTCGGTTGGCGGGTAGCCGGCCTGCTCGGTCGCCTCGAGGAAGGCGCCGAACAGGGGATTGGCCGCCGGACCGCGCTCGAGAATCAGCGGACCGGAGCCGCCACGCCATTCGTCGGCACCGGCGAGACACGTCTCCATGCGCTTGAAGTACGGCAGACAGCTCGCATAGCTCCACGATTCCATCCCCGGGTCCGCGGCCCACCGCTCGTAGTCCAGGGGGTTGCCGCGCTGGAAGATCATCCCGTTGATGCTGCTCGACCCGCCGAGAATCTTGCCGCGGGCGTGATAGACCCGGCGCCCGTCCATGAACGGCTCGGGCTCGGACTCGTACTTCCAGTCGTACAACCGGTTGCCGATCGGATAGGGCAGGGCGGCCGGCATGTGGATGAACGGGTCGAGGCGGTTGTCGCTGCGCCCGGCCTCGAGCACCAGCACAGTCGTGGACGGATCGGCGCTCAAACGATTGCCCAGCGCCGACCCTGCTGAGCCGCCGCCGACGATCACGTAGTCGTAGTGCTCCCGCTTCATGTCTTGAGCTCTCTGCCGTCGAACCAGGCCTGCGGCGCGGGGTCGATGTTGTGCCAGATGTGCTTGGTCTCGCGGTACTCCTCGAGCCCGGCCAGGCCCAGCTCGCGTCCGAAGCCGGACTGCTTGTAGCCGCCCCACTCGGCCTGCGGGACGTACGGGTGGTAGTCGTTGATCCACACCGTGCCCATCCGCAGCCGCCCGGCTACCCGCTCAGCGCGACCCGCGTTGCTGGTCCACACGGCACCGGCGAGTCCGTAGATGCTGTCGTTGGCCTTGGCGACCGCGTCGTCCTCGTCGACGAACGTCTCGACCGTCAGCACCGGACCGAAGGACTCGTCGCGCACGACGCTCATGCCGGCGTGGCACGAGCCCAGGATCGTGGGCAGGTAGTAGAACCCGCCGTCGAGCCCGGGTTCGTCGGGTCGACCACCCCCGGTGAGCAGCTCGGCACCCTCGGCCAGCCCCGCCGCGACGTAAGCCTCGATCTTGTCCCGGTGGGCTGAGCTGATCAGCGGACCGGTCTCGGCGTCGTCGTCGAACGGGCCACCGATGCGGATGCGCTCGGCGCGGCGGACCAGCTCGCCGACGAACTCGTCGTGGATCGTGTCCTGCACCAGCAGCCGCGCTCCGGCGGAGCAGACCTGGCCGGAGTGCAGGAACACCGCGGTCAGCGCCAGGTCGAGGGCCGTCTCGCGGTCGGCGTCGGCGAACACGATGTTGGGGTTCTTACCGCCCAGCTCCAGGGCGACCTTCTTGACCGTCGGGGCCGCCGAGGCCATGATCCGGCGCCCCGTCACCAGCCCTCCGGTGAACGAGACCAGGTCGACGTCGGGATGCTCGGTCAGCGTCGGACCGACGTCGGGCCCGGCGCCGAGGACGAGATTGGCGACGCCGGCGGGGAGGCCGGCCTCCTCCAGGGCCTGCATCAGCCAGATCGACGTCGACGGCGTGAGCTCGCTGGGCTTGAGGACGAAGGTGTTGCCGGCCGCGAGCGCGGGAGCGACCTTCCACGCGGTCTGCAGCAGAGGGTAGTTCCACGGTGAGATCAGGGAGCAGACGCCGACGGGCTCGTGCACGACCCGGCTGACGACGTCGGCGCGTCCGGCGTCGACGACTCGGCCGCTCTCGGCGCCCGCGAGCCCGGCGAAGTGGCGGAACACCCCGACGATGTCGTCGACGTCGTAGCGCGACTCGATGATCCGCTTGCCGGTGTCGAGCGACTCCAGCCGGGCAACGGTCTCCTTGTCGCGCTCGAGCAGGTCCGCGACGCGGTGCAGCAGGGCTGCACGCTCAAGCGAGGACGTCGCCGGCCAGGCGCCCTGGTCGAAGGCGCGGCGGGCGGCGGCTATCGCCAGCTCGGAGTCCTCGGGACCGCCCTCGGGGACGGTGGCGACCAGGCGTCCATCAGCGGGGCAACGGATCTCCCGCGTCCTTCCGGACGCGGCCTCGCGCCACGTCCCGTCGACGAACAGTCCGGTCACCGCGGCTCCTCGCTCTCGCGCGCCCAACGACGTCGAGGTGCACGAGTGGATCTACAGGTGTTGCTCATCGTGCAACAAGTCCCGGGCTACGCAACAACTCTGGCGGCCGGGCGCCGAGACGTCAAGCGTTTTCGGGAACCCGGCCGTGGTCGCGGTCGCGCCAGCCCAGCCGCTCGGAGACTTCCCGGGCCGTCTCCACGACCAGTCGCACGGCCTCGGCGAGCCGGCCCTCGTCGAACCGGAAGGTCGGTCCGGAGACCGACAGCGAGGCGATCACGTCGCCGTGCGCGTTGCGAAGCGGGGCGGCGACCGCGGTCAGGCCGCGCTCCAGCTCATCGACCGCGACGGCGTGCCCGTCGTGACGGGCCGATTCGACGTCGACCAGCAGAGCCTTCATCGTGGTGACGGTCGTCGGCGTGTAGGAGCGCAGCCGGGAGCCCACGGCGGCGCTGATCTCGGCTGCGTCGAGGCCCGACAGCAGGACCTTCCCGTTGGCGGTGGCGTGCAACGGGATGCGTTGTCCGACCCAGTTGTGGGACTGCAGCGACGAGCCGCCGGTGATCTGGTCGAGGTAGAGTGCGGCCCCGTCGGACAGCACCGCGATGTTGACCGTCTCGCCGGTGGCCGCGGCCAGCGTCCGCGCCAGCGGCCGGGCTTCCTGCACGACGTCGAGTCGCGCCGTGGTGGCACCGGCCAGCCGCAGGATGCCGACGCCGAGCCGGTACTTGCCGCGGTCGGCGTTCTGCTCCACCAGGCCGCGGCGCTCGAGCGTCGCAATCAGCCGGAACGCGGTGGACTTGTGCACGTCCAGCTGCGCGGCGATCTCGGTGACTCCGGACTCGCCGTCGTGGGCCAGGATCTCCAGGATGGCGATCGCGCGGTCGACCGACTGGACCGCGCTGGTGACGGCCTTCGCACCCTCAGTAGGAGCGGTGTTGCTCATGGTGTGACCATATTGCACGATCAGCAACAGTGGCGAGGCTTGGTCAGCGTGGGAACACCACGACCCGCGAGCCGTCGAGCAGCAGCCGCTGCTCGGCGTGCCACTGGACGGCGGTCGACAGCACCTGGGCCTCCACGTCACGGCCGGCCTGCACCATCTCCGCGGGGGTCATCCGGTGGCTGACGCGGGTCACGCCCTGCTCGATGATTGGGCCCTCGTCGAGGTCGGGTGTGACGTAGTGCGCGGTCGCCCCGATCAGCTTGACCCCTCGCTCGTGTGCCTGGTGATAGGGCTTGGCCCCCTTGAAGCTCGGCAGGAACGAGTGGTGGATGTTGATGACCTGCCCGCGCAGCTGCTGGCAGGTCGCGTCCGACAGGACCTGCATGTAGCGCGCGAGCACGACCAGGTCGACGTCGAGCTCGTCGACCAGCTCGAGCAGCCGGGCCTCGGCCTCGTCCTTGGTGTCGGGGGTGACCGGGACATGGTGGAACTGGACGTCGTACGTGTCGCAGAGGCGCTCGAAGTCGCGGTGGTTGGACACCACCGCGGGGATGACGATGTTGAGGGCTCCGGTGCTCTGGCGGAACAGCAGGTCGTTGAGGCAGTGGCCGAACCGGGAGACCATCACGAGGGTGCGATACGGCTCGACGGCCGAGAACAGGTGCCACGTCATTCCGAGCTCGTCGGCGACCCGCGCGAACGATGCGCGCAGGTCGTCCAGGGCCACCCCGCCGACCTCGAAGTGCACCCGCATGAAGAAGTGCTGGCCCAGGGTGTCGTCGAACTGCTGGGAGTCCAGGATGTTGCCGCCGGCCCGCACCAACCACGACGACACGGCGAACACCAGGCCCGGCCGGTCGAGGCACGACAGCGTCAGCAGGTACGTCGGGGTGCGCCCCTGGTCGGTCGCCATCAGTCGCCGAGCTCGGCCCGGCGACGGATCACGAAGCGCTCCAGCTCCTCACGGATGCCGGCGTCGAGCGGCGGCTGCTCGTATTCCTCGAGGCGCTTGCGGTAGATCACCGAGGCGCGGTCGTTGGTGTCCAGCGACCCGTTGCGGGTCCACTTGTCGAAGTTCTCCGAGCTGGACAGGAAGGGCCGGTGGAAGCACGTGCGGAACCGCTCCATCGTGTGCATGGCGCCGAGGAAGTGCCCGCCATGACCCACCTCGACATGCGCGTCGAACGCCAGCGAGGCCTCGTCGATCTCCAGAGGGGTGAACTCGGCGCGCAGCATCTGCAGCAGCTCGACGTCCATGATGAACTTCTCGTAGCCGGCGACGAGACCGCCCTCGAGCCAGCCGGCCGAGTGCATGACCCAGTTGGCTCCGGCCAAGAATGTCGGCATCAGCGTCATGAGCGACTCGTAGCCCGCCTGCGCGTCGGCCTGGTGCGCGGAGGTGAGCCCACCGCCGGACCGGAACGGCAGCCCGAACCGCCGGGCGATCTGTCCCGTGCAGAGCAGGCCGATGCCGGACTCCGGGGTGCCGAAGCACGGCGAGCCTGACTGCATGTCGATGTTGGACAGGAACGACCCGAAGATCACCGGGGTCCCGGGGCGCACGAGCTGGGCCAGGGCGATGCCGGACAGCGCCTCGACGATCTGCTGGACCAGCGCGGCCGGGATCGTGACGGGCGACATCGCGCCCATCAGGATGAATGGCGTCAGGACGACGGGCTGGCCCGCCCTGGCGTACTCCAGCAGCGACTCGAGCATGCGGTCGTCCCACCGCAGGGGGGAGTTGCAGTTGATCAGCGAGATCGAGACCGGTGTCTGCTCGATGGCCTCGCGACCGCCGAACAGGATCTCGCCCATCGCGATCGTGTCGCGGGCGTTGACGCCCGAGACGACGTTGCCCATGTAGATCTTGTCGGTCAGCGTCTGCAGCGCGAACAGCATGTCGAGGTGCCGCGAGTCCAGCGGGGTGTCGTAGGGCTCGCAGATGATGCCGCCGGCGGAGTCGAGTTCGTCATAGCCCTGGGCGAGCTTGGTGAAGTTGCGGAAGTCCTCCATCAGCGCGTCGCGGCGGATCGCGCCCTCTCGGACGAACGGCGGACCGTACACGCCGCTGAACGCCATGAAGTCGCCGCCGATGTGCACGTTGTTGGCGGGGTTGCGTGCCTGGACGTCGAACTCGCGGGGGGCCTTGGCGACCTGGGCCAGCACGAACTCGGGGTCGAGGAAGACCGTCTTGTCGACGACCTTCTGGCCGGCCTGGCGGAACAGCTCGAGCGCGTCATCGTGCATGAACTCGACGCCGACCTCGGTCATCAGCCGGCGCCAGGCGGTCTCCAGCGAGGCCATCGCGTCCTCGGACAAGATCTCGTACCGCGGCATCGTGTTCTTGAACATCGGACCTCCAATGACGGGTGCTTGACCCCTGGGATCCGGGATCCTACCCTCATGTTGTGGGAATGTGGTCCCACAATATGGAACAACCTGCCTGATGTGAAGAGCACATCCTGCGCATGGCCCCGCGAAAGGTCTGGCCCTGATGAGCAACGGCACGCAGTCCCTCGACCGAGCGGCCGAGATGTTGTCGCTCGTCGTCCGCGCCGAGGAGCCGATCACCTACACCTCGATCGTCGAGCAGACCGGGCTGGCCAGGTCGACGGCCTCGCGCCTGCTGCAGGGCCTGGAGCGCAACGGCCTGCTGGAGCGCGATCGCGACGGCGCTTTCCGGGGCGGCGCGCTGTTCGAGCACTACGCACGCCGGTTCGACCGGGTTGAGTCGCTGATCGCGCTCGCGCAGCCGACGCTCGACCGCATCGCCGACGCCACCGGCGAGACCGTCAACCTGGCGGTGGCCCGCGGCAACCAGGTCGTCCAGGTCGCCCAGGTCGACTCGACCTACATGCTCGGCGCGATGAACTGGGTCGGCATCGAGGTCCCGCCACACTGCTCGTCGCTCGGCAAGGTCATGCATGCCTTCGGTGCCCTGCCGCTGCCCAAGGGCGAGCTCGAGCGCATGTCGCCGTCGTCGATCACCGACCTCGACACCTACCGCGAGGAGCTGGAGTCCGTGCGCGGCAAGGGCTTCGCGATCACCCGCGGGGAGCTGGAGCCGGGCCTCGACGGCGTCGCCGCCCCCGTCCGCGGCGAGGACCAGCGTGTCCTGGCCGCCGTGGGTGTCTCGGGCCCGGCGTTCCGGCTCGAGGACTCCCACAAGAGCATCGGTGACCTCCTGGTGGCCGAGTCCGAACGGCTGACCGGGCTGCTGGCCCGGCACGCACGAAAGGTTTCTCCGACATGACTCCTGAAGAAGTCCTGCAAGGGCTGTACGACGAGACGCTCGTCGGCAACGCGCCCCGCGTGCTCGAGCTGACCAACATCGGGCTCGAGCTGGGCATGGGACCCGAGACGCTGCTGTTCGACGCCCTCATCCCGTCGCTGGAGGAGGTCGGCGCCCGCTTCGAGCGCGGCGACTTCTTCGTGCCCGAGATGCTGATCGCCGGTCGGGCGATGAGCGGCGCGCTGGACGTCCTGCGCCCGCTGCTGGCCGAGACCGGCGCGGAGACCGTCGGCACGTTCTTGATGGGCACCGTCAAGGGCGACGTCCACGACATCGGCAAGAACCTCGTCAACATCATGCTCGAGGGCGCCGGCTTCCACGTGATCGACCTCGGGGTGCAGGTGCCGCCGGAGAAGTTCATCGAGGCGATCAACGAGCACCACCCCGACATTGTCGGCATGTCCGCGTTCCTCACCACGACGATGCCGATGTTCAAGGCCAACATCAATGCGCTGGAGAAGGCCGGCATGCGCGAGCAGGTCATCGTCATGGTGGGCGGTGCGCCGGTCACGCAGGAGTACGCCGACGCGGTCGGCGCCGATGCGTACGCACCGGACGCCTCCGCCACGGTCAAGAAGGCCAAGGACCTGATCGCCCAGCGCCGCGCGTCCGTCGCGGTCTGACTTCCCCACCCCCAGCCCCAGGAGCCGCCACGTGCACACCGTCATCCGATCGGCCAGCAGGGAGGTCGTGCTCGGGCACGACCAGCAGTTCTGCATCATCGGCGAGCGCATCAACCCGACGGGCCGGCGCATCTTCCAGGAGCAGCTGCGGGCCGGTGACCTGTCGGCCATCGAGCGCGACGTCGCGGCCCAGGTCGCGGGTGGTGCCATGGTGCTCGACGTCAACATGGGCGTGCCGCTGACCGACGAGGCCGACCTGCTCGGCCGCGCGATCACCCTCGTCCAGGGCATCTCCGACCTGCCGATCTGCATCGACTCCTCGGTCGTCGAGGCGCTGGAGGTGGGCCTGCAGGCGTACCAGGGGCGGGCGTTGGTCAACTCGGTCACCGCCGAGGACGAACGCATGGCGGCGATCCTGCCGCTGGTCAAGAAGTACGACGCCGCTGTGATCGCGCTGCCCAACGACCACGACGAGATCCCGATGGAGCCGGAGAAGCGCATCGAGCTGGTCGACAAGATCGTCCGTGTCGCGACGACTGAGTACGGCATCGCGCTCGAGGACATCGTGATCGATCCGCTGGCCATGCCGATCGGGGCCGATCCCCAGGTCGGCCGCTCGTTCTTCCAGACCGTGTCGATCATCCGCGAGCGCTGGGGCCTCAACACGACCTGCGGTGCGGGCAACAACTCCTTCGGGATGCCCGGGCGCGATGATCTCGGTGCCTCGTTCCTGCCGATGGCGATCGCCTCAGGACTGACCTCGGCGATCATGGACGCGCGGAGCCCCCGCATGGTGCGTGCGGTCAAGGCCGCCGACGTGGTCATGGGCAACGACGAGTGGGGCATGGCCTGGATCTCCGACCACCGGGCGACGCTTGCCGCGGAGAAGGCCGCCCAGGAGTCTGCGAGCGCCTGATGACCGAGCCGCCGCGCCGCTCCCGGGCGATCCACGTCGACGAGGACGCTGAGCAGGAGGCCCATCCCGAGTGGGACGGGACGGGGCGCCTCAAGCTGCGCTTCACCCCCGCCGATCGCGAGGTGCGGGTGCCGCCCGCGGTATCGGTCTTCGACGCGGCGAGCTGGAACGGCATCGCGGTCGACTCGACGTGCGGCGGTCACGGCACGTGCAAGAAGTGCAAGGTCAAGATCCTGGACGGGGCGATCCCGGTCTCGCCGATGGACCAGCGGGCATTCGGTCCCGAGCAGCTGGCCGACGGCTGGCGGCTGGCGTGCCTCGCCGCGGTCCACACCGACCTGGCGGTCGAGATCCCGCCGCTGACGACGCGCCCCAAGGCCGCGACGGTCGGGGTCGGCCGCCAGGTCATCCTGCGTCCGGCGATCCAGAAGCGGTACGTCCAGCTGTCGGAGCCGACGCTGTCCGACCAGGTGCCGGACGTCGAGCGGCTGCTGGCGGGTATCGACGACCTGGAGCCGACGGTCAGCCTGCACGCGCTCCGGAGGATCCCGGCGGTCGCGCGCGCGGCTGACTGGAAGGTCACCGCTGTGATCGTCGACGAGCTGCTGATCGACGTCGAGCCCGGGGACACCACGGCCACGCACCACGCGCTGGCGTTCGACCTCGGCACGACGACCGTCGTCGCCACGCTCCTGGACACCGCGACCGGCACGCCCGTTGCGGTCGCCTCGATGCTCAACAAGCAGCAGCCGTTCGGCGGCGACGTCATCACCCGCATCAGCGCGACGATGATGGACCCCGACGTGCTGCCACGCCTGACCGAGCTCGCCAAAGCGACCCTCGCCGAGCTCACCGACAACGTCTGCACCGAGGCCGGCATCGACCCGACCCGCGTCTACGAGATGGCGCTCGCCGGCAACGCCACGATGGTGGCGCTGCTGCTGGGCATCGACCCCGAGCCGATCGGCGTCGCCCCCTTCGTCCTGAGCTCGCGCACCACCCCGACTGTCGCCGCGGCCGATCTCGGCGTCACGATCCACCCGGCTGCGCCGGCGTACGTCCTGCCGGCGCTGGGAGCGTACGTCGGTGGCGACATCGTCGCCGGCACGCTCGCGTCGGGGATGGACCGCGACAAGCGCCTGCGGCTGTTCATCGACGTCGGCACCAACTGCGAGATCGTCCTGGGCGACGGCGAACGGCTGCTGTCGACCGCGGCGCCGGCCGGACCCGCGTTCGAGGGCGGTCAGATCCGCTGTGGCATGCGCGCCGCCGACGGCGCGATCGAGGTCGTCGGGCTGACCGAGGACGATGTCGAGCTGCAGGTCATCGGCGACGTCGAGCCCCGGGGCCTGTGCGGGTCAGGCCTGGTCGACGCGGTGTCGGAGCTGGTGCGGGTCGGGCTGCTGGACGGCTCGGGCCGGCTGATCAGCGAGGATGCGGCCCGCGAGCTGCTGCCCAAGCTGGCCAACCGACTGACGCAGATCGACAAGGAGCGGGTGTTCGTCCTGCACTGGGCCGGTGCCGAGGGGGACGTGTCGGAGGCGACCTACATCTCGCAGCGCGACGTCCGCGAGCTGCAGTTCGCCAAGGCCGCGATCTCGACGGGCTGGACCCTGCTGCTCGAGGAGATGGGTGTCACCGAGGCCGACGTGCAGCAGGTGCTGCTCGCCGGCTCGTTCGGGTCCTACCTGTCACCGGCCAGCGCGATCCGCATCGGCCTCGTGCCGAAGCTGCCGGTCCTGCGCATCGTCAGCGCCGGCAACGTCGCGGGCGAGGGAGCCAAGATGACGCTGCTCAGCAAGGCGGAGCGGGCCGGCGCCGACGCGCTGCTGAAGGAGGTGACGTATGTCGAGCTCTCCGACCGCTCGGACTTCAACGACCGGTTCGTCGACCTCCTCGCCTTCCCCAGCTGACTCGCGGGTCGCGGTCATCGCCTGCGGGGCCATCGCGCAGCCCGTCGCCGAGATCGTCGAGTCGCACGACTGGCCGGTCGACGTCCACCCGCTGCCGCCGTTGCTGCACAACCAGCCGCACCTCATCGCGGCGGAGGTCGAAGAGCTCCTGCTCGAGCTGCGTCCGGCGTACGGCACGATCGCGATCGCCTACGCCGACTGCGGGACGTACGGTGCGCTCGACGCGGTGTGCCGGCGACACGGGGTCAGGCGCCTGGAAGGCCTGCACTGCTACGACGTCTTCGGCGGGGCCGACCGGGTGCGGACGATGCTGGAGCAGCAGCCCGGCACGTACGTCCTGACCGACTTCCTGGTGCGCTCGTTCCAGCGGACCGTCGTGCGGGAGCTGGGGCTGGACCGCCGTCCCGAGCTGCGCGACGACTACTTCGGGCACTACACGCGGGTCGTGTGGCTCGCGCAGGCGCCGGACGACGAGCTCCGCGCGCTGGCGCACGGGGCGGCCGAGCAGGTCGGCCTGCCCCTGACGGAGGTCGACGTCGGTCTGAGCGGCCTCGACCGGTCGATGCGGAGCCTGCTGGGCCTAGGCCGTGTGCGCGGAGGAGTCGAGCCGGACCAGTAGCTCCTGACGCCAGGCCTCGGTCTCGGCGACCTGGTTGAACGTGAACAGGTGCAGCCCCTCGACGTGCGAGGCCGGCTCCTGCGTCGTCGGCGCGATGCGCTCGAGGAACTTCTCGGGGCTGAACCCGCCCGGCATGGCGATCCGGGCGAAGACCGACTTGTTCTTGGCCAGGAAGCGGGTCGACTCGCTGACACCGATCTTGGTCGCCATCGCCAGCAGCTTCGTGCGCTCGACGGGCCCGGGCATCCCGATCAGGAGCGGCATGACCGCGCCGCGGGAGCGCACGCGCTGCACCCATGTGCGGACGACCTGGGGGTCGAAGCACAGGTTGCTGACCAGCGTCGTGGCGTGGTGCCGCTTGTCCCACATGGCCTGCACCGTGACGTCGTCGGCGATCGTCGGGTGCGACTCGGGATAGCCGGTCACCCCGACCTGGCGGAACGGGCTGCCCATCGCGGTCAGGTCCTGCAGCAGGTCGAGCGACCCGGCGTAGTCACCGGTGGGATCGGCGTCGCCGGCCGGGACGAAGACGCTGTCGATGCCGATCGCGCGGAGGCGGGAGACGATCTCGGTGAGCTCGGCGCGACCGCTGATCATACGGGCCGCGAGGTGCGGAACGGCCTGGTAGCCGTGGCCGACCAGCCGCTCGGCCAGGTCCAGGGTGGCGTCGAGTCCCTTGCTGGGGGAGGCCGTGACCGTCAGGGTGTGGCCGCGCGGCACGGACTGGAGGATCTTGTCCTCGATCGAGGCCGTGGGCAGGACCTCGTAGCGTGAGCTCTCGAGCAGCCGACGCAGCTCGCGTGCCGTCGATCTGTTGCGCATGAGGCAACCCATTTCGTGATACGCACCGGAACTTCACCCTATCCGTTGCCTGCGCCCGGCGGAAGAGCCGAGAGCCCGCCTCAGGGCGGCCTCCGCGACGACGCCGCCGTTAGGCTGACTCCGGCTCCCGTAGCCCAACTGGCAGAGGCAGATGGCTTAAACCCGTCACAGTGTGGGTTCGACCCCCACCGGGAGCACACCGGTCACACGACCTGATGAGCAGTCCCTCGACAAGGAGCAACACGCATGCAGCAGCGCACCCTCGGACGTACCGGCAAGGACGTCTCGGTCGTCGGTCTCGGCACCTGGCAGCTCGGCGCTGACTGGGGCGATGTCAGCCGTGACGACGCCCTCGCGGTGCTCGACGCCGCGGTCGAGGACGGCGTGACGTTCTTCGACACCGCTGACGTCTACGGCGACGGCCGCAGCGAGCAGCTCATCGGCGAGTTCCTGCGGGCGCGTCCCGAGCTCGACGTCTTCGTCGGGACCAAGATGGGACGCCGGGCAGAGCAGGATCCCGCCTTCTTCACGATGGACAGCTTCCGGGCGTGGACCGAGCGTTCGCGCGGCAACCTCGGCGTCGAGACCCTCGACTTGGTGCAGCTGCACTGCCCGCCTTCCGCGGTCCTCTCCACCGACCGGGTGTTCGACGACCTCGACACCCTGGTCGAGGAGAAGGTCGTGGCGGCGTACGGCGTCAGCGTCGAGACGGTCGACGAGGCGCTCACCGCGATCGCGCGTCCGAACGTGGCCAGCGTGCAGATCATCCTCAACGCGTTCCGGCTCAAGCCGCTCGACGAGGTCCTGCCCGCCGCGCGCGAGGCCGGCGTCGGCATCATCGCCCGGGTGCCGCTGGCGTCGGGCCTGCTGTCGGGGCGATACACCGCCGAGACGACGTTCGGCGCGGACGACCACCGGACCTACAACCGCGCGGGCGACGCGTTCGACGTCGGCGAGACCTTCTCCGGCGTCGACTTCGAGACCGGGATCCTCGCGGCACGTGAGTTCACCGGGCTGGCCCCCGCCGGGGTCTCCCCGGCCCAGGTCGCCATCGCGTGGATCCTCGCGCAGGACGGCGTGACCGCGGCGATCCCCGGCGCGCGCAACGTGGACCAAGCGCGGTCGAACGCCGCGGCCGCAGGTGTCGCGCTGCCGGGCGGCTTCGACGACGCGGTCCGTGAGCTGTACGACCGGCTGCTGCGCGACAGCATCCACCCGCGCTGGTAGGTCAGGCGACCGCGGCGGCGAGCACGAAATCGACCAGCGACGCCGCGAAGGCGTCGAGGTCCGCCGGCAGCATCGCCTCGGGCGTGACGAGAGCGTGCATCAACGCACCGCCCAGCAGGGTGTCGAGCAGCAGCGTCACCGACGTCCCGGCCGGGAGCTCGCCGCGCCCGATGCCGCGCCGGACCGTGGCACGAGCGGCGAGGACCTGGGACTCGCGCCACGCCTCCCAGGTCTGGCGCAGCTCCGGCGTCAGTGACGCCTCGGTCGTCATCCGTAGCGCGGCGTCCTTGAGGTCACCGACGTAGTGCGCCAGGTGGTGCCGGGCGAGCGCCAGCAGGTCTCCCCGTAGCGAGCCGGTGTCGACGTCCTCGAGGTTGACCAGCGTCGCGACGAGCGAGTCGACCAGCAGCCCGGCCCGGTCGGGCCAGCGCAGGTAGATCGACGCCTTGCCGACGCCGGCCTCGCGGGCCACGGCCTCGACGCTGAATCCCGACCAGCCGAGCCGTCCGTAGAGCCGGCACGACGCGACGTGGAGCCGGCGCTCCATCGCGGGATCACGGGGGCGTCCGAGCGCCGTCATGGTCCACCTCCGTCATTACTGAACGATTGTCGTCAGTATAGTGCTCGCATGACCGAGAACCTGGATCCCCGCACCCCCGTCCTCGTCGGCGTCGGCCAGCACGCCGAGCG
>JAOPXL010000188.1 GCA_025965175.1 Aeromicrobium sp. | reverse complement strand
GCCTCGGAACGGCCGCGGACATCCACCACGACCGTGGCGCCATCCTCGACGGACTGCTCGAGGAGCGCAAGCGCGATGCCCTGCCGCAGGGTCGGGGAGAACGTGCCGGACGTGATCTCGCCCAGCGCTCCCCCGTCCGCGTCGAGGACCGACATCCCGGGCCGGGGGATGCCGCGCCCCTGGGCGATGAGCCCACGCAACGTCCGCACGGTCTTCTCGGCGCGCTGCTTCTCGAGCGCCGCCTTGCCCCAGAACATCGGTTTCTTCCAGCCGACGGCCCAGCCGACCCGCGCCATGACGGGGCTGATGTCGTCGGACAGCTCGTGCCCGTGGAGCGGGTAGCCCATCTCGGTGCGCAGCGTGTCGCGCGCGCCTAGGCCGCAGGCCCGGATTCTGTACGGCTCGCCAGCGGCGACGACGGCGTCCCAGACCTCGACGGCCGACCCGGCGGGCACGACGAGCTCGTAGCCCCGCTCGCCCGTGTAGCCGGTGCGGCACACCGTGATCTCCCGGCCCGCGATCGTGGCGTCGGCGAACGACATGTACTCGTGGTCGACGGGGAGGTCGAGCGCCTGGAGGAGCTCGTCGCTGGAGGGTCCCTGGATCGCCAGGACCGCATACTCGCGGTGCAGGTTGGTGACCTCGACGCCGGCCGGAGCGGCGGCCCGCAGCCGCTGGACGACCGCTGTGGTGTTGGCGGCGTTGGGGATCAGGAAGACCTCGAAGTCGCTGCGGAGGTAGGCGATGAGGTCGTCGACCGTCCCGCCGTCCTCGTCGCAGCACAGCGTGTACTGCGCCTTGCCGGGCGCGACGCGCGTCAGGTCGTTGGTGAAGCACTCGTTGACGAACGCCGCCGCGCCGGCACCCCGGACCAGGGCCTTGCCGAGGTGGCTGACGTCGAACAGGCCGACGCCCTCGCGGACAGCCTTGTGCTCGGCCAGGACGCCACCTCCGGCGTACTCCAGCGGCATGTCCCAGCCACCGAACTCCGCAAGCTTGGCGCCAAGGGCGACGTGCCGGTCGTGCAACGGGGAATGCAGCAGATCCATGCAGCCAACCTAGGGGACGCTCGCGACGCCGCGCCTGCCGACCATAGAGTGACAGGCATGCCCACAGTCACCCTCAGCACATCGAAGCCGAACACCGCCCGCGCTGACGTCCTGATCCTGGGGATCCGCAACGACGAGGACAAGGGCGACCTTGCCGAGACCCTCGAACTGCTGGGGTTCACAGGAGAGAAGGGCCAGGTCGCGACCTTCCCGTCGGCCGGGCTCGCGAAGGCCCCGCTCGTCGTCGCCGTGGCGCTGCCGGCCGAGCCGACCGCCGAGGACCTCCGCCGTGCCGCCGCCCGCGGGGTCAAGGCCGTCAAGAACGCGTCGAGCGCCGCGGTCGCCCTCCACCCGGCGGGAGTCGACGAGGTCGAGGCGATCGCCGAGGGCCTCGCACTGGCGACCTACGCCTACGAGACGTACAAGACCAAGAAGAAGGGTGCGGCGAACAAGACCGAGCTCACGACCGCCGCGATCCTGACGCCGTTCGCCCGCCAGACCTCGGCGGCCACCGCCGTCGAGCGTGCCGCGACGGTCGCTGCCGCTGTCAACGCCGCCCGTGACTGGGTCAACACTCCTCCCGGTGACAAGCGCCCGGCCGATCTCGCCGAGGCGTTCTCCGCCCACGCCGGCAGCGACGTCAAGGTCACGGTCTGGGACGAGAAGCGCCTCGCGAAGGAGAAGTGTGGGGGCATCCTCGGCGTGGGTCTGGGCTCGGACAGCCCGCCGCGGCTGCTGACCCTGTCGTACGACCCGGCCGACGCGGTGTCCCACCTGGCACTGGTCGGCAAGGGCATCACGTTCGACTCGGGCGGACTCTCGATCAAGCCCGGCGCGTCGATGCAGACCATGAAGCTCGACATGGCCGGCGCCGCCGCGGTCGTCGCAGCGACCGTCGCGATCGCCCAGCTGGGCCTGCCGATCAAGGTCACGGCGTACGCCTGCATCGCGGAGAACATGCCGAGCGGTCGGGCCACCCGTCCGGGCGACGTCCTGACGATGCGCAGCGGAGCGACCGTCGAGGTCCACAACACCGATGCCGAGGGTCGACTGGTGCTGGCCGACGGCCTGGCCCTCGCCGCCGAGACCAAGCCCGACCACATCGTCGACATCGCGACCCTGACCGGCGCCTGCATGGTCGCGCTGGGTCAGCACACCGCCGGTGTCCTCGGCAACGACGAGGGTCTCAGCGACACCGTGCTCGCCGCGTCCCGGGCCGCCGGTGAGTCGATGTGGCCGCTGCCCATCACCGAGGAGATGAAGGGCATCGTCACGTCGTCGAGCATCGCCGACCTGCGCCAGCACAACCCCAAGTCGTACGGCGGCACCCTGTTCGCGGCGTCGTTCCTGCGCGAGTTCGTGGGCGACATCCCGTGGGCGCACCTCGACATCGCCGGACCGTCGTTCAATGAGGGCTCGGCATTCGACTACACCCCCGTGGGCGGCACCGGCTCCGGCGTGCGGACGCTCGTCAGGCTCGCGACGGAGCTGGCCGGCGCCAAGTGACGCTCGACCCCGGCACGGCCGCGGCCCTCTCCCGGCGCCTGGCCGTCGAGCAGGCGACCCGGCGACTGCCGTCCGTCGTGGCGGGACTCGTGCGCGACGGCGGACTCGTCTGGGCCGGCGCCGCAGGGACGCTCAACGGGCGTTCCGACGGGCCCGCGAGCTCGGCGGACACGCAGTACCGGATCGGGTCGATCTCCAAGACGTTCGTGGCGGTCGAGGTCCTGCGCCTTCGTGACTCCGGCCTGCTCGATCTCGGCGACACGATCGGCGCCCATCTCCCCGAGGTCCCGTTCGGCCAGGTCACGATCGCGCAGTTGCTGACGCACACGTCAGGACTGCAGGCCGAGACCGACGGCGACTGGTGGGAGCGCACCGAGGGCGGCTCGTGGGATCAGCTGCTCGCCTCGGGAGTGGGACTCCGGTTCACGCCCGGCACGGCGCACCACTACTCCAATGTCGGCTACGGCGTGCTCGGCGAGCTCATCGCCCGCCTGCGCGGCGTTCCGTGGCGTGACGCCGTGCAGACCGGCATCCTCGACCCGCTCGGGATGACCCGTACCTCGATGCGACCCGTCCCGCCCGCAGCGCCGGGGCTGGCGGTGCACCCCTTCGCCGACCTCGTCCACGTCGAGCCCGAGCACGACGGGATCTCGATGTCGCCCGCCGGCCAGATCTGGTCGACGGTCGAGGACCTGGCGGTATGGGCCGGGTTCCTCGCCGGGCACACCGGCGACGTCCTGTCGGCCGAGACGCTGACCGAGATGCTCCGCCCGGTCGCGGTCAACGACGTGCCCCGGTCCGCGTGGGGAGGGGCGCACGCCCTCGGCTGGCAGACGTGGAACGTCGACGGCCGCCGCTACGCGGGCCACGGCGGCTCGATGCCGGGCTTCCTGGCCAACCTGAGGGTCGATCTCGAGACCGGCGACGGCATCGTGCTGATGACGAATGCCACCAGCGGGCTCGGGACCGGCACGTCCGACCTGCTTGAGCTGCTGCGGGAGCGGGAGCCGGTCCTGCCGTCGCCCTGGCACGCCGACGCCTCGCAAGGTGGGGCTCTCGACCTGGTCGGGACGTGGTTCTGGGGCACGTACGCCTTCACGCTATCCCTCGCCCCCGACGGCGGCCTGAGCCTCGGCGAGCCCGGCCAGGGGCGGGGCGCCCGGTTCCGCGCGGACGGGGACGGCTGGGTCGGCCTCGAGGGCTACTACCGCGCTGAGCCGCTCATCGCCGAGCGTGACGGGTCCGGTCGGCCGGTGCGCCTCGTGCTGGCATCATTCGTCTTCACCCGCACGCCGTACGACCCCACGACGGAGGTCCCCGGCGACATCGACCCGTCCGGCTGGCACTGACCCCAGGGGCAGGTCTCAGTCCGGCAGGCCCAGGGCGCGGGCGGCGTCCTCGACGGTGTCCCACTTCTCCCGGTGACCGCCGAGCCGGTCGGGGTGGGCCTGCGAACGGGCCTTCCTGTAGACCCGCATCAGGTCGTCGACCGAGGGGTTGGTCGGCAGCGGGTCGACCCCGGCGATCGACTCCAGCGTCATGATCGCCCGGAGCTCCCGCGGGGTCTGGGTGGGCGTCGCCGGGGCCTCGGTGGTCCGCCGCGGCGGAGCCGTCCTGGCCTTACGCAGGTCGTACTCGCGCTTGCGGGCCGGGATCGGCACGAGGTTGGAGTCATACACCGGGATCTGCAACTTCTTGCGGGCGAAGTCGTGACCCGCCTGCGGCGATGCGACCCGGCGGCGGATCGACTCACCGTCGTGGGCGACCAGCAGCAGCGTCGTCTGGGTGACCGAGGTCTTGGGCTCGATCCACGCCTCCACCCCACGCCGCGACTCCGCGAAGGACTTCAACGCGTCGAGGTCTGCACGGCTCGCGTTGCGGTCCGAGACGACGGCTCCGCCGTCGGTCCTGGCCCTCCGGCCACGGAAAATACCCATGACACAAGTGTGCCCGACGACCGCACGGGCCCCGATCAACCCCGGTGGCACCCGTCTGGTCGCGAGTGACAAGATGAAGAAGCACATCTTCTCTGGGAGGACACCGTGGCGGACGTCGCCGGCAACAACTTCGACATCGTGATTCTCGGCGGCGGCAGTGGCGGGTACGCCTGCGCGCTCCGCGCCGTGCAGCTGGGCAAGTCAGTCG
>JAOPXL010000163.1 GCA_025965175.1 Aeromicrobium sp. | reverse complement strand
GGATCAGGCCTACTTCACGTCGGGACGTGTGACCTTCGTACGCACAACGGACTCGTTGAGCGTCAGCTGGCGATCGAGCTCCTTGACCGTGGCCGGCTCCGCCTGGAGCTGGACGACGGCGTAGATGCCTTCGTTCTTCTTGTTGATCTCGTAGGCAAGACGGCGCTTGCCCCACACGTCGACATTGTCGACGGAGCCGCCGTCCTGGCGCACGACGTTGAGGTACGTGTCCAGGCTGGGGGCGACGGTACGTTCTTCGAGATCAGGATCAAGGATGATCATGACTTCGTACGGGCGCAATGACATTCAGTCTCCTTCGGACTAAACGGCCACGGTGAATTCCGTAGCAGGAGTGGTTGCCGAACAGCAACCGCCCAAGTCTACGGGACACCGCCACCCGAGCGAAATCGTCCCCCAAACCGCGAGTGGCGCAGATTGAAGAAGATGAGACGGCGTGTCGTACGCATCTGCGCCACTCAAGGGTTATTTTGCGCCACTCGCGCGCCGCGTGCGGGGGGACGTCGTCCGGACGAAGCGCTGCAACCGACGCTCGAGCGCTGCCTGGCCGGTGGCGCTGATCGTGGCGAGCCTGGCCTCGGACCGCCAGAGGCCGGTGCGACCGAGCACGTGCGGGAGCTCCAGGGCGTCCTCGGCGTCGCGGACGATCAACTCCGGGTCGTGGATGATCTCCGTCGCGATGTAGCCGAAGCGTTCAAGACCCTGCCGGGCCAGCATCTTGTCCCGCCGCAGGTCCTTCTCGTGCCTCTCGCGCGCCCGGTGCTCCGAGCCGTCGTACTCGGGGACACGGTTGGTCCCGCGGATCCGCAGGTCCACGCGAGCGACCTCGACGCCGGCGGCGTTCGTGATCACCTGCTGCGGGTCCACCGGCACCCCGGACAGCTCGTGGAGCAGGCGCAGCATGGTCTCCCACCACGACTCGCTGCGCCCGTCGGCGAGGTCGAGTGCTCGACGGAGCACGCGTACGCCGCGCCGTCCGGGGCGCATCGCACCTCGGATGCGGTCGACCGTCGTGTGCTCGAGGTGGAGTGCGCTGTCGATGACGGCGACCAGGTCGAGCAACGCCAGGTGCTCGGCCAGCTCGACGAGCGTCCACTCCGCCGAGGCGACCGCGACGTCCCCCAGGCATCTGCGGTGATCAGGTGGGATGCCGCAGCGTCGGACGTACACCCCACGGCGGTCGTGGTGCGGTGCGTCACTGTCGCTGCAGGCGATGAGCGGGAGGTCGTAGCTCGTCATCGGGAGCCACCACCCGCGCAACCGTGCGCTGGACAGGTGGGTGAACACGACGTCATCGGGCAGGACGAGACTGACGGCTCGGCAGGTGGCCGCGAGGTCGTCGGCGTACGCGGCCGGCTGGGCCACTCCGCTGACGGGATGGATGAACAGCGTCGAGGAGCGGAGGAGGTGCGGGGTGAATCCGTGGGCGTGGGCGTCGGAGTGCTTGATGGGTTCCATCCATCGACCGTCGCCCTCCTCGACGTCCAGCTCGAGGGGACGATCACCGGCTGTGGATGACCTCGCCGAGTCCACAGGCCCGTCGACTGGCGCAAACCCGACCGCGAGTGGCGCAGATGTGGACGACTCACCGTCTCAAAACCTTCATCTTGCGCCACTCGCGGATCTGGTGGGTAGGTTCGGTGGGGTGGAGCTCGAGATCGTTCACCTGGTCGTGTCGCCGCTGCGGCGCATGGACGGACGACCCCGGGAGGGCATGACCGCGTTCGACGGGGACGAGACCCCGCAGACGGTGCAGGTCCGGGCGCACAAGGGGCTCGTCGGGGACCGCTACTTCAACACCCGGTTCACGTACGCCTCGGTGACCCTCATCGCCGCCGAGAGCATCGACCAGCTGGAGCGCGAGCTCGCCGGAGACGGGTTGTTCCCCGCCGCCAACACACCGTTCGACCCGGTGCTGGCCCGCCGTAACCTCGTGACTCGCGGGCTGGACGTCGACGCGCTGGTCCGGCACACGTTCACCCTCGACGGGGGGCACGGGCCGATCCGGTTCCGGTCGATCACCCCGGCCAACCCGTGCGCGTGGATGAACGAGATGTTCGCCCTCGGCGCCCACCAGGCCCTTCGCGGCCACGCCGGCATCCGGTGCGAGCCCCTCGACGACGGGCAGCTCTCGGTCGGGCCCGCGACCGTGACCGACGTCCTCGCGATCCCGCCGGACGAGCTCACGCGTCAGGTCAGGCGCGCACCGGTGGCGTAAGGGATCCTCAGCTCGTCGGGTCCTCGGGCCAGGCGTGCTTGGGATATCGGCCGCGCAGCTCGGCACGCACCTGCAGGTAGGGACCGGCCCAGAACGACTCGAGGTCCGCGGTGACCGCGGCGGGTCGGCGGGCCGGGGTCAGCAGGTGCAGCAGCAGCGGGACTCGGCCGTCGGCGAGGCGGGGCGCCGCGGTCCAGCCGAACGCCTCCTGCAGCCGCACCGCCAGCACCGGCTGCTCGGCCCCGGTCGCGCCGTACTCGACGCGGACCGTCGCACCCCTCGGCACGGTCACGCGTTCGGGGGCCAGCTCGTCGAGGCGACCGGCCGCGGGCCACGGCAGGAGCCGCCGCAGCGCGCCGAGGACGTCGATCCGGGCGAGGTCGCGGCTGCCCCGCACCCGGGCCAGGTCGGCTCCGAGCCAGGTGTCGATCCCGGCCAGCAGCGCCTCCTCGCCGACATCGGGCCACGGGTCGCCGAGGGCGTGGTGGAGGAAGGCCAGCCGGCGGCGCAGCGCAACGGCCGCGTCGGACCACGGCAGGACGGCGAGGCCCTCGCGGGACAGGCCCTCGGCGACCGCCGCCGCGACGGCCTCCAGGGGCGGATCGGCGAGCGGGACCGCGGACAGCTCGATCGCACCGAGACGGGTGACCCGCCGGGCCACGATGCGGCCCTGCGTCCAGGTGACCTCATCGGCCTCGAGCCACGCCCCCGACGCCGCGTCCAGCGCGATGTCCTCGTCGACCGGGGCGGCCGAGCGGATCGTGGCATCACGGGCACCCGGGCGCCGTTCGGCATCGGCGATCGCGATCCATGGCACACCGGCGAGGGCCGGGTCGGCCGCACGAAACGATGCCCCGGTGCCCGACACCATGAGATAGGACGTGCCGCCTGACCGTCGCCGCGCGATGCGTCCGGGGTGGGCCAGGGCCACGACGGTGCCGACCGCGAGGTCGTCGGTCAGGTCGGTCCTGGGTGGGCGCGCCGGCAGCAGCGACTCCAGCCGCGCCACGGCATCCGACCACGACCGGGTTGCCGGTCCGCCCCGCCGCA
This sequence comes from Aeromicrobium sp., assembly GCA_025965175.1. Taxonomy (GTDB): domain Bacteria; phylum Actinomycetota; class Actinomycetes; order Propionibacteriales; family Nocardioidaceae; genus Aeromicrobium. The sequence goes on along the minus strand of JAOPXL010000163.1, from coordinate 12,173 downwards.
GCGCGCGCAGCGCCGCGACCAGGTCGCCGCCGGGTGCGCGGACGTCGTCGTCGAGCAGCGCGACGACCTCCGCGGCCCGGCGCGCCCCCACCGCGTCGGCCCCGTCGAGCAGCGCGCGGGCGAGCCGCGGATCGGCCGGTACCCGGGCCATCGCCCGGCCCCGGCCCGTGATCGCGCCGGTCCCGTCGAGCGCGCCGAGCTCGACCAGGGTGTGGCGGGCCGTCCCGACGGCCGTCGGGGGCGGGAGGTCGAGCAGCGCCAGCCCCTCGCCGGTGACGTCGCCCCACGCGGCGAGCTCGAGACAGAACCCGGTCAGGTCCGCGACCGCGACCTCGGGCGCCGGGTGGCGGTCGAGGTGTCCATGATCCGCGCGCGACCAGCACCGGTGCACCGCGCCGGGAGCCTCCCGCCCCGCGCGACCGGCCCGTTGCTCGGCCGCCGAGCGGCTGACCCGCACCGTCACGAGGGCCGGCAGGCCGCGCACCTGGTCCGTGCGGGGCTCCCGGGACAGTCCGGCGTCGACCACGACGCGTACGCCCGGCACGGTCAGCGACGACTCGGCGACCGCCGTCGACACCACGACGCGGCGGCGTGGCCCGCGGGCGAGGGCGAGGTCCTGCTCGCGGGCGGGGAGCCGGCCGTGGAGCGCCAGCACGTCGACGTCCTTCAGCCCCGACAGCCGGCGCATCACCCCGTCCACCTCGCCGACGCCGGGCACGAACACCAGCACGTCCCCGTCGTCGACCGACAGGGCCCGCCGGACGGTGGCCGCGACGTGGTCGAGGAACCGTGGTGGCACCCCGCGCTCGTCGATCGGCAGCACGCCCGGGGGTGGTGGCGCCCAGTGTCGGGCGACGGGGTGCAGCGCGCCCGGGACGTCGATGACCGGGGCCGGACCCACCTCGGGGGTCTGGCCGGTGATCGTCGCGGCGGTGCGCTCGGCCTCGACGGTTGCCGACATCGCGACGAGCAGCATGTCCTCGCGCACCGTCGCGCGTACGTCCACCAGGAAGGCGAGCGCCAGGTCGGCGTCGAGCTGGCGCTCGTGCACCTCGTCCAGGACGACCGCCGCGACCCCGGGCAGCTCGGGGTCGCGCTGGAGCCGGCGCAGCAGGACCCCGGTCGTCACGAACTCGATCCGGGTGCCGGGGCCCACGGCCCGGTCGCCGCGGACGGTGTGTCCCACGGTCTCGCCGACCCGCTCGCCGAGCAGACCCGCGAGCCGGCGGGCCGCCGCGCGTGCGGCGATGCGGCGCGGCTGGGTCACCACGACCCGACCGTCCCGGGACAGCATCGCCGCCACGGCCGGTGGCACCAGCGTGGTCTTGCCGGTGCCCGGAGGGGCCTGTAGGACGGCGACCCCGTGCTCGCGCAGCGCCGCCGTCAACGCCCGCAGCCCACCCAGGACCGGCAGATCGGGTGGGCTGTCCAGCAGCTGCCGGATCGGATCGGGGTGCACGCTCCCAGTGTCGCGTCCCCGGGTCCGCGGCGGACGGGCGCCGGTCAGAGGTCGGCCGACACCTTCCACAGGTCGACTCCCTCGGCGTCGCCGGCGAACCGGTCGATCGCCGCGAGCTCGTCGTCGGTGAAGTCGGTGTTGGCCGCCGCGGCAAGGTTCTCGTCGAGCTGCTCGGTCGAGGACGCCCCGATCAGCGCGGACGTCACGCCGCCGGGCCGCAGGATCCATGAGATCGCGAGCTGGGCAAGCGACTGCCCGCGCTGCTGCGCGATGTCGGCGAGCCCGCGCAGCCGCTGGAGGTTGTCCTCCGTCAGCACCCCCTCGTCAAGGCTGCCGCGATCACCCTGCCGCTCGACCGGCTCGTCGCCGAGGTAGCGGTCGGTCAGCAACCCCTGCGCCAGCGGGGAGAAGCCGATCGATCCCAGCCCGTGCTCACCCAGCACCGTCAGCAGACCTCCCTCGACCCAGCGGTTGAGCATCGAGTAGGACGGCTGGTGGATGACCAGGGGCGTACCGAGCTCGCGCGCCACCGCGACCGCCTCGGCGGTCCGCTCGGGCGAGTACGACGAGATGCCCGCGTAGAGCGCCTTGCCCTGGCCGACCGCGGTGTCGAGCGCCATGATCGTCTCCTCGACGGGCGTCGCCGGATCGGCGCGGTGCGAGTAGAAGATGTCGACGTAGTCGACGCTCATCCGCTCGAGCGAGGCGTCGAGGCTCGAAAGGAGGTACTTGCGCGAGCCGAGCTTGCCGTACGGGCCGGGCCACATGTCCCAGCCGGCCTTGCTGGAGAGGATCAGCTCGTCGCGGTACGGCTTGAAGTCGGTGCGCATCATCCGGCCGAAGTTCTCCTCGGCCGAGCCGTGCGGAGGGCCGTAGTTGTTGGCCAGGTCGAAGTGCGTGATGCCCTTGTCGAACGCGTGGCGCAGAACCTCACGCTGGGTGTCGAACGGCCGGTTGTCGCCGAAGTTCCACCACAGGCCCAGGGAGATCGGCGGCAGCAGCAGGCCCGACGTCCCGACCCGGCGGTAGTCCAGGTGTTGGTAGCGGTCCTCCGCGGCGACGTACGGGCGGTGGGTCTCCGGGACGGGGTCGGCGTAGTAGCGCTCTTCGGTCATGGGGTCCACGCTAGCCACCGGGCCCGACGGCCGCGATCCGGACGCGGGGCCCCGGCTGTCCGGCGGCTCAGACCCGGCGCGCGACGGCCAGCACGATCGGCTCGGTCACGCCGGCCCAGGACCCGGTCAGCACGAGGTCGCCGTCGTGTGGGGCCTCGTCGAGCTTGTGTCGCACCTCGACCTCGACGGGCACGATCGGCGACGCCTGCAGGCCGCTGCCCTGTACCCGCGCGGACGGCTCGACCGGCGTGCGTACGCCGTCGGCCTCCCGCTCGAGCGCGGCCTCGGTGCCGCCGGTCAGGATCGTGCGGGTGAGGACCTCTCGGTAGACCGGGTCGCCCAACGCGTCGTAGACCCAGCGGGACCCGAGCACGGTGTGCTCCATCGTCCCGATCAGCCACTCCTCGCCACCCTCGAGCGGGGCGCCGCGGTAGGTCACCGGGACGTGCAGGACCCGGTCGCCGTCGGCGAGGAGGAAGGTCTCGATGCCGACCCCGCCGTCGGGGTCGTCGAACCGGTACGCCCCGAGCTGCTCGAGCCCGTCGGCGTCACCGTCGTACCAGCCCTGCGTCGGCAACCAGCCCGCAAGCAGCTCGAGCTTGGACGGGCGGAGCTCGGCGGCGTGCAGGAGGGCCATGTGCCCATCCTGCGCCCCGGACCACGAGTGGCGCAAAGCCAGTCCCGAGTGGCGCAGATGTGGACGGCACGCCGTCTCATTCTCTTTGATCTGCGCCAGTCGCGGATCTCAGCGGAGGCGGGTGATCTCGACGCCGACGAACAGCTCGGAGGTGCCGGCGGTCGAGTAGATGCCTCGCAGCGGGGGGCTGTCGGCGTAGTCGCGGCCCTTGGCCACGACGACGTGCCGGGGGCCGGGCGCTATCGCGTTGGTCGGGTCCCAACCGACCCACTCGCCGTCCCACCACTCGATCCAGGCGTGCGACTCACCCTCGACGGGCTCGCCGACGACGGGATCCGGCGACGGGTGGAGGTAGCCCGAGACGTAGCGGGCCGGGATGCCCGCGAGTCGCAGCGCGCCCAGGCTCAGGTGCGCGAAGTCCTGGCACACCCCGGTCTTGGCGTCCCACGCGTCGGCGGCGGTCGTCGTGACCTCGGTGCTGCCCGGGACGTACGCGACCTGGCCGTGCAGGAGCTCGACGACCGCGCTGACGTAGTCGCTGGGCCGGGCGGACTGCGCCCGGATCGGCTCGAGCAGGTCCACGAGCTGTGAGGACGGTCCGACCCAGTCCGACAGCACGAGGTATTCGCACCACTCGTCGCGGACGTCGTCGGTCAGGTCCTCCCACTCGATCGTCAGCGGCTTGGGGGCGTGCTCCTGGGTGTCGACGATCGAGGTCGCGACGACGGTCAGGTCGGCGTGCGGGTCGTGCACCTCGAACGAGGTGACGGTCGTGCCCCAGTAGTCGCGGTACTCATAGCTCCACGGCGTCGGCGAGATCTCGAGCCGCGATCGCAGGACGTACTGCTCCGAGGTCGTCATGGGCGTCATCCGGGCCTCGTTGAACGACGCCATCGCACCCTTCTCGTAGTGGTACCCGGTCGTGTGCTTGATTCTGAGCTGCATGGTCACAGGAGGACGCCTCCGCGCCAGGTGTGGAACTCGGACTCGGCGAAGTAGCGGACCGACACCGCGTCGCTCGCCGCAGCGCAGCTGCGCTGCAGTCGCTCCATCTCGACCGGCAGGTCGAAGACGATGTCGGCCAGAGGCCGGTACTCCAGCTCGGTGCGCGCCCGGCCCAGCAGCCGCTGCGCCTCGTCGCTGAAGCCCGAGCGCTGACCGGCCGACTCGAGCTTGTTGAGCGCCCTCTCGGCCTCCGCGAGCGAGGACACGATCGAGCGGGGGAACCACCGGTCGAGCAGCAGGAACTCGGCGGCCTGACGATCGGCCTCGATGCCGCGGTAGGCGCGGATGAAGCTCTCGTACGCTCCGCAGGCTCGCAGCGTCGTGGGCCACGCGACCTGGGGGCCGGACGCCAGCGCGGCGGTCGACAGCAGGCGGGCGGTCATGTCGACCCGCTCGATGCTGCGGCCCAGCATGAAGAAGTGCCAGCCGTCGTCGCGGGACATCGTGGAGTCCGCGATGCCCGAGATCATGGCGGTCCGGTTGCGGACCCAGTTGAACATGTCCGGCGGGCGCATTGCCCGAGCCGTCCCGAGCCCACGCCAAGTCGTGTTGATCGCAGCCCAGATGTCGGTCGACAGGGTCTCGCGGGCACGCCGGGCGCTCTCCCGGGCCGCGCCGATCGCGGCGGCGATCGAGGTCGGGGCCTCGGGGTTGTGGGCCAGCAGGTCGAGCATCATCCAGCGGTTGGGCTGGCCGGTGTAGTTCTCGACACCCATCACCGACAGGAGCTGCTCGCACGAGGTGCGCTCGTCCATGCCGGGGTCCTCGATCAGGACCTGCATCTGCACGTCGAGGATGCGGGCGGTGTCGTCGGCGCGCTCGAGGTAGCGGCCGATCCAGAACAGTGACTGCGCGATGCGGCTCAGCACGGTGCCTCCTCGGTCGACGCGGAATGCGACTGCGACTGCCACTGGGCCTGTTGCTGCTCCTGCTCGTGGACCTGCAGCTGCGGCACGTGGCCGTCGAGGGCCGGACCAGCCGACTGCGAGAGGCCCGCGACGGGGGTCGCGGTTGGTGCGACCTCGCCCTCGTCCTCGGGATCGGTGGGACGCGCCAGGACCCAGGTGTCCTTCGACCCGCCACCGCGCGAGGAGTTGACGATGAGCTCGCCCTCGGGCAACGCGACCCGGGTCAGCCCGCCCGGCAGCACGAACACGTCGTCGCCGTCGTGCACCGCGAACGGGCGCAGGTCGACGTGGCGAGGACGGATGCCGTCCTCGACGAGGGTCGGGACGGTCGAGAGGGAGACGACCGGCTGGGCGATCCATGCCCGCGGGTCGAGCAGGATCTTGTCGCGCAGCTCGTCGAGCTCGCCCTTCGACGCCGCCGGGCCGATCACGATGCCCTTGCCGCCCGAGCCGTCGACCGGCTTGAGGACCAGCTCGTCGAGGCGGTCCAGGACCTCCTCGCGCTGGTCGGCCTCGCCCATCCGCCACGTGTCGACGTTGCGGAGGATCGGCTCCTCGGAGAGGTAGTAGCGGATCAGGTCCGGCACGTACGTGTAGAGCAGCTTGTCGTCCGCGACCCCGTTGCCGACCGCGTTCGCGATCGTGACGTGGCCGGCGCGGGCGGCGTTGATGATGCCCGGGACGCCGAGCGCCGAGTCGGGGCGGAAGTGCACCGGGTCGAGGAACTCGTCGTCGATGCGGCGATAGATGACGTGTACGGGCTCCAGACCCTGCGTCGTACGCATCAGGACCCGGCCCGAGCGGCACACCAGGTCGCGGCCCTCGACGAGCTCGACGCCCATCGTGCGGGCCAGCAGGGTGTGCTCGAAGTAGGCCGAGTTGTAGACGCCGGGGGTCAGGACCACGACGGTCGGGTCGCTGACGCCAGCGGGGGCGGCCTTGCGCAGCGCGGACAGCAGCGCCTGCGAGTAGTGCGCGACAGGGCGGATCCGGTGGTCGGCGAAGACCTCGGGGAGCGCCGCGGAGAGGGCCCGCCGGTTGGTCATCACGTACGACACGCCGGACGGGACGCGGACGTTGTCCTCCAGCACCCGGAAGTCACCGTTGCCGTCACGGATCAGGTCGACGCCGGCGACGTGGACCCGGACGCCGTTGGCGGGCTCGAGGCCTGCGACGACGCGGTGGTAGTGCGGAGAGGTCACGACGGTGTCGCGGGGGACGACGCCGTCGGCGAACAGCTCGCCGGGACCGTAGGCATCGGCGAGGAACTTCTCCAGCGCGCGCACCCGTTGACGTACGCCCTGCTCGACGTGGTCCCAGTCCTCGGCCTCGATCAGCCGGGGGGCGATGTCGAGCGGGAACGGACGCTCCTCGCCCTCGACGCCGAAAGTGACGCCCTGCTCGAGGTACGACGAGGCGAGCGAGTCGGCCCGCAGGCGTACCTCGTCGGCGCCCATCTTCTCGAACGAGGCGTGGACCTTGGCGTAGTTGCCGCGGACCGAGGAGCCCGACCCGTCGGACGCGTGAGCGATCATCTCGTCGAAGCCGGCCAGGGGGCCGTAGCCGTCGAAGAGGTTGGTGTTGTCCACGGGTTCACCGTAGGACAGATTTGCTAACCCCGTGTTTCAGGGCTCGGGCCGCGGACGCTTCGTCCTCCGTTCGCAGGGCGGATGGTGGATCCGGCAGATACCCTCATTTACCAGAGAGGGGCCGGCCATGTCCGATGCGTACGTCCTGGTGCTCAACGCCAGCTACGAGCCCCTGCAGCGCGTCTCGATGCGGCACGCGATCAAGATGCTGGTCCGCGAGGTCGCCGTGATCGAGGAGGAGGCCGGCGGGAGCTTCGGCCCGTTCCCGGTACCGAAGGTCCTGCGCCTGGTCCGCTACGTCGTGACCCGGTGGATGCACCGGCGGCCCAACCTGTGCACCAAGAGCGCCATCAAGGCGCGCGACAAGATGTGCGCCTACTGCGGTGGCCGGGCCGAGACCGTAGACCACATCGTGCCCCGCAGCCGCGGCGGCGGGCTGACGTGGGACAACGCCGTCGCAGCGTGCCTACGGTGCAACCACCGCAAGGCCAACCGCACCCCGGCGGAGGCCGGGATGACGCTGCTGATCACGCCGACGCAGCCGCGCTACGCCGTCGTCGCCTGACGCAAGCCACGCGTCACCGTGCGCAAGCCACGCGTCACCGTGCGCAAGCCACGCGTCACCGTGCGGGGGTCAGAGGCCAACGGACTCGTAGATGTCGTCGAGGGCGTCGAGGTAGGCGCCCTGGTCGTCGCCGACCTGCTGCTGGACCGCCTCGGCCTGGGCGATGACCTCGGCCTGCACCTCCACGTAGCGGGCGTTCCACCTCTCGGCCTCGATCTGCCAGTAGCCGCACGTGTAGAAGTCGGACTGCGGCCAGCCCAGTCCGCGGCGCAGGTGCCGGCGGGCGGCGCGGCTGGCCCGTGCCTCCCCGGCGAGCCAGACGTACCGGTCCGACGCCGGCAGCTCGCGAGACGTCACGGCGTCGGTGAGCGCCTCGCAGATGTCGGTGTCCCGCTCAACGACCTGCCAGGTCAGGTCGACGTCCGCGGCGCTCGGCAGCGCGATCTGGTCGCCGGGATCGGTGATGACGACGTGCGCCACGGCTCGCTGGCCCGGCACCAGGCCGCGCAGGATGCGGGCCAGAGCGGGCAGCCCCGTGACATCGGCGACCAGGAGCTGCCAGCCGACACCGGCCGGGGCCGCGTAGAGCCCGTGCGGCTCGATCAGGCCGACCCGGTCGCCCCGGACGCAGGTCCGCGCCCAGTCCGATCCGACACCCTCGTCGTGCAGGGCGATGTCGAGGTCGATCCGGGTCTCGCCCTCGACGACTCGGTGGTCCGAGATCGTGTAGACCCGCGGATCAGGCTGGACGGCCCCCTCGGGATACGTCACCTGGAAGCTGTCGTCGATCTCCGGCAGCTCGAGCTCCGCGCCGGCCGGCGGGATCAGGACCCGGACGTACTCGTCGGGGATGCCGGTCGTTGGATAGTCCGACAGGCCGCCGAGCGTGACGGTGACCAGGTGCGCCGAGAGCTGTCGTCGACCGAGCACCGTGGCGGCGTACGTCTTCACTGGCAGTCCCTCCGAGGTGGGTTAGGTAAGGCGAGCCTAACCGATGGTGGGGAGCGGCTCGATGCGCGCCCGGTTGGTAGCGTGGAGCGGTGATCCCAGCGACCTCCCACGAACCCCTCGGCGTCCGGCCCATCAGCGCAGCCGAGCATCTCGACTTCGTCCGTACCCGGTCCTCGGTGAGCTTCCTGCAGACGCCCGCGTGGGCGCAGGTCAAGAACGAGTGGCGAGGCGAATCGGTCGGCTGGTTCGACGGCCAGACCCTCGTCGGTTCCGCCCTGGTGCTCTACCGCCAGCTGCCCAAGGTCGAGCGCTACCTCGCCTACCTGCCCGAGGGCCCCGACATCGACTGGCTCGACGAGGACCTCGGCGCGTGGCTGACCCCGCTCGCCGCGCACCTCAAGCAGCAGGGCGCGTTCGGGATCCGGATGGGCCCACCCGTCGTGACCCGCCGCTGGCACGCCGCCACGATCAAGCAGGCGATCGCCGATCCCGTCCTGACGACACTGTCCGACGTCCCCGCCGACGCGAGCGACGACGCCGCCCTTGCGGTCGCGGGCCGGCTCGCGGCGCTCGGCTGGAAGCAGCTGCCCACCGAGGGCGGCTTCTCGGCCGGCCAGCCGAAGTACAACTTCCAGGTCCCGCTCGCCGACAAGGACGAGGACGCGGTCCTGGCCGGGATGAACCAGCTGTGGCGCCGCAACATCAAGAAGGCCGCCAAGGCCGGCGTCGAGGTGACGACCGGCACCCGCGAGGACCTCGCCGAGTTCCATCGCGTGTACGCCGAGACGGCCCAGCGCGACCACTTCACGCCGCGCCCGCTGCCGTACTTCGAGCGGATGTGGGACGCCCTCGGCGAGGAGGAGAAGGACCGGATGGTCCTCTACCTCGCCCGGCACGAGGGTGACCTGGTCGCCGCGACGACGATGGTCCGCGTCGGCGAGCACGCGTGGTACTCCTACGGCGCCTCGACGACCGCCAAGCGGGACGTCCGCGGCTCCAACGCGATCCAGTGGCAGATGATGCGTGACGCGCTGGCCGCGGGCGCGACGACGTACGACATGCGGGGCATCACCGAGACGCTCGACCCCGACGACAGCCACGTCGGGCTGATCCAGTTCAAGGTCGGCACCGGCGGCGAGGCGGTCGAGTACCTCGGCGAGTGGGACCTCCCCCTCAACCGCGCGCTCTACCTCGGGTTCACCGCCTATATGAGGAGGCGCGGATGAGCGGGGTCGAGCTGGTCGTTGACTCCGCGCGCTGGCGCCGTGGGCTCGAGGCGTTCGCCGCGGCGACGCCCGGCCTGGTGCCGGTCATCAAGGGCAACGGCTACGGGTTCGGCCGCGAGCTCCTCGCCCTTGAGTCGACGTCCTTGGGCCTGTCGACGATCGCGGTCGGCACCTACGCCGAGGTGCCCGGGGCGCTCGCGACCTTCGACGGTGACGTCATGGTGCTGTCGCCGTGGCGCCCGTTCCTGACCGACGTCGTCCTCGACGAGCGGGTCATCCACACCGTCGGCCGTGTCGCCGACGTCCGCGACCTCGCCGCCGCGACGGACGGGCAGGCCCGCGTGCTGCTCGAGGGTGAGACCTCGATGGCCCGGCACGGCCTCGACCGGCACGAGCTCGCCGGCGCCGTCGCCGCCCTGGGCGAGCTCACGGTCGAGGGCTTCGCGATCCACCTGCCCATGGCGGGCAACAACCTCGCCGAGGCCGAGAGCTGGGCCGCGGTCCTGGAGACCTCGCAGGTCGAGACCACGACGTTCTACGTCTCCCACCTCACGTCCGCCGAGCTCACGACGCTCCGCATCAAGCGGCCGCAGCTCGACATCCGGCCGCGCATCGGGACGTCGCTGTGGCTCGGCGACCTCGGCGCCCTGTCGGTACGTGCGACAGTGCTCGACTCGCACCTCGTGGCGCGCGGCGAACGGGTCGGCTACCGCCAGCGGCCCATGCCCCGCGACGGCACCCTCCTGGTCGTCGCCGGCGGCACAAGCCACGGCATTGGCCTGGAGGCCCCGAAGGCGACCGCGGGCGTCGTCCAGCGCGGCAAGAGCCTCGCCAAGGGCGGGCTCGAGGCGGCCGGGTTCTCCCTGTCACCATTCACGATCGACGGCCGTCAGCGCTGGTTCGCCGAGCCGCCACACATGCAGGCCAGCATGATCTTCGTGCCGGGCACCGCGACCGTCCCTGCGGTCGGCGACAGCGTCGACGTCGCGGTGCGATTCACGACCGCGACGTTCGACGCCTTCACCTTGCGCTAGCGCTGGGTCGGCTTGGGCTTCGGTGTCGGGAACGGCTGGGTCGGCTGGGTCGGCTGGGTCGGCTCCGGCTGGGTCGGCTCGACCGTCGGCTCGGGCGCCGTCGGCTCGGCCGTCGAGGGCTTGGGCTTCGGCTTGGGCTTCGGCTTCGGCCTGGGTGCGATGTAGTCGGTGCCCTGGTCGGCCTTGATGTTGGCCGGCGGCGGGAACGTCCCGCAGTTGCCCGGGTCGAGCACGCCGTTCATGTAGCGCGAGAACGTCTTGGCCGGGATCTGGCCGCCGAAGAACGGGACCATGTAGTTCTCGAGGTCGGAGTTGCCGTTCTCGCCGCGGTTGTACATCACCGTCGTGGCGAGCTTGGGCGTGAACCCCGCGAACCACGAGGACGACACGTGCTGGTCATCGTCCGGACCGGCCGTCGCCGTGCCGGTCTTGCCCGCCGTGGGACAGACCGTCCTGCCGTTGACGCCGGTACCGGACCGCACGACGCCCTGCATCGCGGAGATCGTGTCGGCCACGACGTCCTTGGCGATCGCCTGCTCCGTCTCGACCTCGTGCTTGTACGCGACCGTGCCACTGGAGTCGCTGACCCGCTCGATGACGTACCAGTCGGCGCGCTTGCCGTTCGCGGCCAGCGTCGCATAGGCGTTGGCCATGTCGACCGGGGCCACGGGGAAGTAGCCGAGGGGTGTGACGAGCGGGGCGCCGCCCTCGCGGACCTTGTCCAGCAGCGAGGCCGGGATGCCCGCCTCCTGGGCGGCCTCGAGGGTCTTGTCGGGGCCGTCGTCCATCTGCTCCATCAGGTCGACGAACGCCGTGTTGACCGACTCCTGCGTCGCCATCGACAACGGGATGCGGCCGAACGATGCGCCACCGCTGTCGCCCTGGTTCTCGGCGATCTGCTCACCGCTGTTGTTCAGCAGTGGTGAGTTGCCGTTGAGCAGCGTCCTGAGGCTGTAGCCGTTCTCGAGCGCCGCAACGACCGCGAACGGCTTGAACGTCGAGCCCGGCTGGGTCCGGGAGGTCGCCCAGTTGACCTGGTTCTTGAGGTAGTCGCGACCGGCGTACATCGCGCGCACCGCGCCCGTGCCCGGCTGGATCGACACGAGCGACTGGTGCAGGTCCTCCTTGCCGTCGGGGCGCAGCGCATTGACCGAGTCGATCGCCTTCATCTGCTTGGAGTAGTCCAAGGACGTGACGATCCGCAGGCCCCCGCCGTCGACCTGCTCGGGCGTGAACTCCAGGTCGTTCATCTGATCGCGGACGAGCTGCAGGAGATAGCCCTTGGGGCCGCTGAAACGGTTGATCTCCTGCTTCTTCTGGAACTTGGGCAGGTTGTCCTTCGCCTCGGACGCCTCGGACGCGTCGATGGCCCCGGCCTTGAGCATCCCGTCGAGGACGTAGTTGTAGCGCGGCGTGATGCGCTCCTTGGCGCCCTCGGCGTACGGGTCGTAGAAGCTCGGGCTGTTGATGATCGTCGCAAGCGCGGCGGACTCCCGCACCGTGAGCTTGTCGGCGGACTTGCCGTAGTAGGTCTTCGCCGCGACCTCGACGCCGTACGCGCCGTTGCCGAAGTAGATCGTGTTGAGGTAGCCCTCGAGGATCTCGCTCTTGCTCAGCTGGTTGTGGATCTTGACCGAGAGGATGGCCTCCTTGACCTTGCGCTTGTAGGAGCGCTCCTGGGTCA
>JAOPXL010000145.1 GCA_025965175.1 Aeromicrobium sp. | reverse complement strand
CGTACTACCAGGTCGCCCGCTTCGCGGCCCCCAACCTGATGCTCGGCAACACCATCATCCTCAAGCACGCCGATTCGGTGCCCCGGTCGGCGCTCGCGGTCGAGCAGATCATGAAGGACGCCGGGCTGCCCGAGGGCGCGTACGTCAACGTGTTCGCCTCGCACGACCAGATCGAGACGATCATCGCCGATCCCCGCGTCGCCGGGGTCTCGCTGACCGGCTCGGAGCGGGCCGGCGCGGTCGTCGCGGCGCTGGCGGGCAAGAACCTCAAGAAGTGCGTCCTCGAGCTCGGCGGCTCCGACCCGTTCGTCGTGCTGGACACCGACGACCTCGACGAGGTGGCCGGGACGGCGTGGGACTTCCGGATGTACAACGCCGGGCAGGCCTGCAACTCCAACAAGCGGATGATCGTGATGGAGGACCTGTTCGACGACTTCGTCGGCAAGCTGACCGAGAAGGCCCTCGCGATGGAGTCGTTCTCCCCGCTGTCGTCCCGGGCCGCGGCGGAGTCGCTGGCCGAGCAGGTCCAGGACGCGGTGTCCAAGGGTGCGACGCTGCACGCCGGCGGTGTCCTGAGCGACGGCCCCGACGCGCACTACTCCCCGGCGGTGCTGTCCGGGATCACGAAGGACATGCGGGCGTACTCCGAGGAGCTCTTCGGTCCCGTCGCGGTGGTCTACAAGGTCGGGTCGGACGACGAGGCGCTGACGCTGGCGAACGACACGACGTACGGGCTGGGGGGTGCGGTCTTCAGCAAGGACCCGAAGCGCGCGACCCGGCTGGCGCAGCGGCTCGAGGTCGGCATGGCCAACGTCAACACCGCCGCCGGCGAGGGCGCGGAGATCCCCTTCGGCGGGGTCAAGCGCTCCGGCTTCGGCCGAGAGCTGGGCCCGCTGGGGATGGACGAGTTCGTCAACAAGAGGATGTTCTTCGTCGCGGACTAGGAGGGACCGGGGCGTTCTGAGGGCGTCGGTCTACCACGGTCCCTGACGAGCTTGGCGCATCCCGCAGGAAGCTTCCCGCGGTATGCGCCAGGATGCTCTGGGGGGACGCCGAACGCCGTCAGTTTGCCGAGGGACCGTGGTGAACCGGCGCATCCCCCGGCCCGACGATTCAGACCGGCCAGTCAACGCTGAGGTACTGGGTCTCCATGAACTCCTCCATGCCGACGCGTGCCCCTTCACGGCCGATGCCGCTCTGCTTCATCCCGCCGAACGGCGCCGCCGGGTCGGAGACGAGGCCCCGGTTGATCCCGACCATGCCGGCCTCGATCGCCTCGCCCAGACGCATGGCGCGCTGGAGCTCGCCGGCGAAGACGTACGCCGCGAGACCCATCTCGGTGTCGTTGGCCATCGCGATGACCTCGTCGTCGGTCGTCCACGTGACGATCGGCGCGATCGGGCCGAAGATCTCCTCGTGCACGATCTCGGCGTCGGCGGGCACATCGACCAGCACCGTGGGCGGGAAGTAGAAGCCCTTGCTGTCCTCGGGAACCGGCGCCTGGTGGGCGATCCGGGCGCCCGCCGCGATCGCTCCGGCGAGCAGCGCGTGGGTCTGGTCGACCGCCTTGGCGGTGATCAGGGGGCCGATGTCGGAGCCCTGTTCAGCGGGCCCGACGGTGAGGGCCGCGACCTTGGCCCCGAGCTTGGCGGTGAACTCCTCGGCGACGTCGACGTGGACGTAGAGGCGGTTGGCCGCGGTGCACGCCTGACCCCCGCCGCGGAACTTGGCGATCATCGCACCGGCGACGGCCGCATCGATGTCGGCGTCGTCGGTGACGACGAACGGGGCGTTGCCGCCGAGCTCCATCGAGGAGTTGATGACCCGGTCGGCGGCCTGCTTGAGCAGCACCTGGCCGATGCCGGTCGACCCGGTGAACGAGATCTTCCGGACCCGGGGGTCCGCCATCCAGGTGCCGACGATCCGCGACGCCGACCGTGACGGTACGACGTTGACGACGCCGGCCGGGACGCCGGCCTCGACCAGGAGCCGCGCGATCGCGAACGCCGTCAACGGCGTCTCCGACGCGGGCTTGAGCACGACGGTGCACCCGGCGGCCAGGGCCGGGGCGATCTTGCGGGCGGCCATCGCGGCGGGGAAGTTCCACGGCGTGACGAGTGCCGCGACGCCGACCGGGTGGTGCGTCACGACGGTGCGGGTGCCGCCGGCGGGCGAGGAGCCGTAGTCGCCGCCCATCCGGACGGCCTCCTCGGCGAACCAGCGGAAGAACTCCGCGGAGTAGGTGACCTCGCCGACCGCGTCCGACAGCGACTTGCCGTTCTCGGCCGCGATCAGGGCACCGAGCTCGTCGCGGTCGCGGATCATCAGCTCGAACGTCCGACGCAGGATCTCGGCGCGCTCGCGCGGGGCGAGGGTGCGCCAGGTCGGCAGTGCGGCGGCCGCGGCGTCCACGGCAGCGGTCGCGTCGGCGACGCCACCGTTGGACACGGCGCGGATCAGCTCGGCGGTCGCCGGGTCGACGACGTCGAACTCGCCGTCGGCGCCGGGGAGCCACTGGTTGTCGATGAACACATCGGTGGGGCCGGTCATGGCTGGACCTCCGTGAAGGCGCGGGTGAGGACCTCGAGGCCCTCGGTCAGGAGCTCGTCGCTGATGGCCAGCGGCGGCAGGAAGCGGAGCACGTTGCCGTACGTCCCGCAGGTCAGCACGATGACACCGGCCCGGTGGGCGGCGGTCGCGACGGCCTTGGCCAGGTCGGCGTCCGGCTCGTCGGTGCCCGACTTCACGAGCTCGACCGCGATCATCGCGCCGCGACCGCGGACGTCGCCGAGGCGGTCGTCGTCGGCCTGCAGGCGGTGCAGCGCGTCCAGCATGAGCCGTTCGACCTGCTGCGCCCGCTCGACCAGGCCCTCGGCCTCGATCGTCTCGATGGTCGCGAGCGCGGCGGCGCAGGACAGCGGGTTGCCGCCGTACGTCCCGCCGAGGCCGCTGACGTGGGAGGCGTCCATGATGTCGGCGCGCCCCGTGACCGCCGACAGCGGCAGGCCACCGGCGATCCCCTTGGCTGTGACGATGACGTCCGGGACGATGCCCTCGCGGTCGCACGCGAACATCGCGCCGGTGCGGGCGAACCCGGTCTGCACCTCGTCGGCGATGAACACGACCCCGTTGGCGGTGCACCAGTCGACGATCGCCGCGAGGAAGCCGTCGGCCGGGACGATGAAGCCGCCCTCGCCCTGGATCGGCTCGATCACGACGGCGGCGAGGTTGTCGGCGCCGACCTGCTTCTCGATGACGTCGATCGCGCGGCGGGCGGCGAGGTGGCCGTCCATCGCCTTGGCGTCGCGGTAGGGATAGGACAGCGGCGCGCGGTAGATCTCCGGCGCGAACGGCCCGAAGCCGCTCTTGTAGGGCATCGACTTGGCGGTCATCGCCATCGTCAGGTTGGTGCGGCCGTGGTACGCGTGGTCGAACACCACGACGGCCTGCCGCTTGGTGTGCGCCCGGGCGATCTTGATCGCGTTCTCGACCGCCTCGGCGCCGGAGTTGAACAGCGCCGAGCGCTTCTCGTGGTCGCCGGGGGTCAGACGATTGAGCGCCTCGGCCACCGCGACGTACCCCTCGTACGGGGTGACCATGAAGCACGTGTGGGTGAACGCCGCGACCTGCTCGCGCACCGCGTCCACGACCCGCGGTGCGCTGTTGCCGATCGTCGTGACCGCGATGCCGGAGCCGAGGTCGATGAACGAGTTGCCATCGACGTCCTTGACGATGCCGCCGCCGGCCTCGATCGCGAACACCGGCAGCGTCGTGCCGATGCCCTGGGCGACGGCGGCGTGCTTGCGCGCCATGAGCTCCTGGGAGCGGGGGCCGGGGATGGCCGTGACGAGCTCACGGCGTTGTTCGAGAGAGGCAGGCATGTCTAGATTCTCCCTGCACCAATGTATGCCGTCCAATACCCGGAACTGATCCAGACTATGCTCCCAAGGCATGGAGCTGCGGACCTTGGGATACTTCGTCGCGGTCGCCGAGGCCGAGTCGGTCAGCGCCGCGGCCGCGGTCGTCCACGTGACGCAGCCGGCGATCTCCCGCCAGCTCCGTCAGCTGGAGCGCGAGATCGGAGTCGACCTGTTCGTCCGCTCGGCGGGCCGGTTGCGGCTCAGCGCCGCCGGCCGGGAGTTCCTGCCGCACGCGCGGGCGGTGCTGCGGCAGGCCGACAGCGCGGCGCGGGCTGCCAGGTCGTACGCCGCGGGCCGGCTCGAACGGCTCACGATCGCCGCCCCGACCACGACCCTGACCGATGTCATCGCGCCGTTCCTGGCGACCCTCGCGGCGGACGACCCGATGCCGACGGTGCTCGAGTCGGACCCGCACGAGGCGTACGCCGCCCTGCGCCGGGGCGCCGACCTCGCGATCGTGACCGAGCGACCGGTCGCGCCACTGGCCAGCGCCCCCGTCGCGGTGCTGCCGGTGTGGGCGTACGTCCCGGCCGGCCACCCCTGGCACGCCGCGAAGGTAGGTCTGCCGTCGCTGGTCGAGCAGACCCTGCTGGTGCTGACCCCGGGGTTCCGTCCCCGCCAGATCCTCGACGCCGCGCTGGACGCCGCCGGCCTGACGATGGGCGAGCTCGTCGAGTGCAGCAACCCGCAGGTCGCGCAGGCGCTGGCCGCGGCCGGCCGGGGCGTCGCGGTCGTCACGGACGACCCCCGGTTCGACCTGCGGGGCGTGGAGATCGAGGGGCGTGACGGCCCGCTCCGGATCGAGCTGTTCGCTGCGTGGGAGCCCGGGCACCACGCCGCCACGTCCCTGGCCGCGTTCGCGGAACGCCTCCGGGACTTCTGCGTCGATCGCTACGGAGCCGACGTCGCACCTCCCCGCTGAGACCCGTGCGGACCTCCGCACCGTTTCCCGCAGTGACCGTTTGTCTGCTTCGAGCGCGCCTAGCGTGATCGCTGGGGGGCCAGAGTGGCTGGACTCCATCGACATCTCGGGGACATCGAAAGGCATCCATCACATGAAACGTCGTTCTTCAGTGGCCCTGCTCGGTGCGGCGGCTCTCGTCGCCGGCAGCGCCCTCCTCTCCAGTCCCGCGATCGCGAGCAGCAAGGGCGGCGTCGACAGGCCCCGCGTCATCACCGACGGTCTCGTGACCCCCCTCAAGCTGGCCGTCGACGGCCAGGGCACGGCGTACGTGTCCCAGAACTTCGCCGGCGAGCTGACCAAGGTCGCCAAGGACGGGACCACGACGCCGTTCGCGTCCGCGCCGGGCGAGGAGCTCGGCGGCGTGTCCGAGCACGACGGGACCGTCTACTGGACCACGACCGGCGAGGGATCGGCCAAGATGTTCGCCCAGCGGCGGGGCGGCGAGCCTCAGCAGATCGCCGACATCTGGGAGCACGAGAACACCGAGAACCCCGACCAGGGCACGACCTACGGGTTCCGTGACCTGCCGGCCAAGTGCGCCTCGAAGTTCCCAGCCAGCAACCCTGCGTCCTACACCGGCATCGTCGACAGCCATCCCTACGCGACCCTCGTGACGGACCGCCACACGTACGTCGCTGACGCGGCGGCGAACGCGATCTTCGAGGTGGACCGTTCCGGCGACGTGAGGACCGTCGCGACGCTCCCAGCGGTCGGGACGGTCGCCACCGCCCAGGCGCTCAAGGCCGAGAAGCTGCCGAAGTGCGCGGCGGGTCACACGTACTACTTCGAGTTCGTCCCCACGGACCTCGAGCAGGGACATGACGGCCGGTTCTACGTGACGTCCCTGCCGGGTGGTCCCGAGGATGCGAGCCTCGGCGCTCGCGGCGCGGTCTTCGAGGTCAAGCTGGACGGCGGCGACAACCGCAAGTCCGGGTCGTACGGCACCCAGGTCAGGAAGGTCGCCGGCGGCTTCGTCGGAGCGGTCGACCTGGCCCTCCTGCCCGACCGGACCGTGGCTGTTGCCGAGCTGTTCGGCGGCCGCAAGGGCCGCGGCCAGGTGAGCCTGTTCAAGCTCGACTCGCGTGGGGCGAAGGACGCGTCGCACCGGCAGGTCCTGCCGCTCGCGTCACCGGCCGCGGTCGAGTATGCGGGCGGCCGGCTGTACGTCACGACCGACGCATTCGTCGGCGGCGAGCCGGGACCGACCGGCAAGCTGCAGGTGCTGTCCATCGG
This sequence comes from Aeromicrobium sp., assembly GCA_025965175.1. Lineage (GTDB taxonomy): Bacteria > Actinomycetota > Actinomycetes > Propionibacteriales > Nocardioidaceae > Aeromicrobium. Next base: position 619 of record JAOPXL010000145.1, on the reverse strand, counting down.
ATCGCACCGCCCATAGACGTCGTGCACGCACTCTTTCTGCGAGGGTGCGTGTACGGCATGGTGCCCCCGAGTCCCGAGGCTCGGGGGCACGCATGCCCACCGCCTCGGGTCGTGCCTAGGCCGTGATCCTGGGCTGGGTGAGCCGGCCCTCGCGGTCGGCCTTGCGCTCGAACCAGACCGTCGCGAACGGCGGGATGCTCGAGGCGAGCGCGACGACGACGGTGCGCAGGTCCCAGCGGAACACGCGCCACGAGACGAGGCTCGCCAGCACGTACAGCACGAACACGCCACCGTGGATCGGACCGGCGACCGGGACCCCGCCCTCGGCGAGCCCCAGCGGCTCGGCGTCGAGGACCCACTTGAAGAACATGGCGATCAGCAGCAGGGCCCAGCTGAACGCCTCGGCGATCGCGACAGTGCGGAACAGGGTGCGGAGGGTGGAGTGATTCACGAGGACACGCTACCCGCGTAACCCCAGTGAAATGGACGGCGGTGACAATGGTCATATGGCCTTCCTGCTGCGCGTCGAGCTCCCTGACGTGCCCGGTTCACTGGGCACCCTGGCGACGGCGCTCGGTGGTGCGGGTGCCGACATCGAGGCGATCGAGATCGTCGAGCG
>JAOPXL010000124.1 GCA_025965175.1 Aeromicrobium sp. | reverse complement strand
CGTACTCGTTGGTCATGGTCAGCGCGCGGGTCGGGCAGGCCTCGATGCACAGCCCGCACAGGATGCAGCGCAGGTAGTTGATCTGGTAGACCCGGCCGTAGCGCTCGCCGGGGCTGTGCCGGCCGCCTTCGGTGTTGTCAGCACCCTCGACGTAGATCGCGTCCGCGGGGCACGCCCACGCGCACAGCTCGCAGCCGATGCACTTCTCGAGACCGTCGGGCCAGCGGTTGAGCTGGTGCCGGCCGTGGAAGCGGGGTGCCGTCGGGACCTTCTCGAACGGGTACTGCTCGGTGACGGTCTTGCGGAACATCGTCCGGAACGTCACGCCGAACCCGGCGATCGGGTCCCAGAGGGTCTCGCGGATGGGTGAGCTCATGGGGCTGCCGTCCTCTCGGTCGTGTTGTCGACGGTGGGGGACGTCTGCTGACCCGGCATCGGCGGGACGGGGTAGCCGCCCGCGAACGCGTCGAACTCCTCGGGCTCGGGTTCCGGCTCGGGCTTCTTCTCCGGGATGAAGAAGGTCAGCACGACCAGGATCCCGGCCGCGATCGCGATGTACGACAGGACCTGCTGGTCGAGCATGTCCTCACTCTTGAGCTTGCGGATCAGCGCGACCGCGACGATCCACGCCAGGGACACGGGGATCAGGATCTTCCAACCGAAGCTCATGAACTGGTCGTAGCGCATGCGCGGCAGCGTGCCGCGCAGCCACACGAACACGAAGATGAAGCACAGGGTCTTGCCGAAGAACCACAGCAGCGGCCAGTAGCCGGAGTTGGCGCCTTCCCAGACCTGGGCGATGCCGAACGGTGCGCGCCAGCCGCCGAGGAACAACGTCGTGGCGAGCGCCGAGACGGTCACCATGTTGACGTACTCGGCGAGGAAGAACAGCGCGAACTTCAGCGAGGAGTACTCGGTGTGGAAACCTCCGACGAGCTCGCCCTCGGCCTCGGGGAGATCGAACGGGGCGCGGTTGGTCTCGCCGACCATCGCGATGACGTAGATGACGAACGACGGGAACAGCGGGACGAAGTACCAGAGGTCGCTCTGCGCGGCGACGATCTCCGAGGTCGACATCGAGCCGGCGTACATGAACACCGAGACGAACGACAGGCCCATCGCGACCTCGTAGGAGATCATCTGGGCGCTCGAGCGCAGGCCGCCGAGCAGGGCGTAGATGGAACCGGAGGACCAGCCTGCGAGCACGATGCCGTAGATGCCGATCGAGGTCACCGCGAGGATGTACAGCACCGCGACCGGCAGGTCGGTCAGCTGCAGCGGGGTGACGGTGTCGGTGAAGGGGATCGTGACCTCGGGTCCGAACGGGATGACGGCCCAGGCCAGGAAGGCCGGGATCGTCGCGAGGATCGGGGCCAGGACGTAGACCAGCTTGTCGGCCGCCTTGACGACGACGTCCTCCTTGAGCGCGAGCTTGACGCCGTCGGCGAGGCTCTGCAGGAGGCCGAACGGGCCGTTGACATTGGGCCCGATGCGGTGCTGCATCTTGGCCACGACACGACGCTCGAACCAGATGTTGAACAGCGTGTAGACCAGCAGGAAGACGAAGATCAGCACCGACTTGAGGGCGATGACCCAGAAGGGCTCGTTGCCGAACAATTCGCTCATGCCGTCACCTCCGTGGAAAGGGCACAGTACGGAGGCACTGGCATGAGTGCTGCCTCATGATTCGCTCGCTGTCGCTCGCTCATGCGTTCGCTCCGCTCAACGCGACCCGGTCGCCGAAGCCGGCACCCAGCACGGATCTCAGGCTCACGCCGGAATTGGCCGGGGCCCAGACGACGCCGTCGGGCAGGTCCGCGACCTGGGTCGGGAACGTCACGCTCCCGGCCTCGGTCGAGATCGTCGCGAGGCCACCGGGCTCGACGTCGAACGCCTTGAGGGTCGCCTCGCTGGCCCGCAGCACCGCAGGCCGGGCAGTGGCCTTGTACTGCGCCTGACCGTCCTGGCCGCGGCCGTCGTCGACCAGCAGGCGCCAGGAGTCGAGCACGACGGTCCGGCCCCCGGGGGTGCCTGTCGTGGGCTCGACCGTCGGGGCGGCCGCGCGGGCACCGTCCCACGGGCCCAGTTCGGTCATCGCGTCCTGCGCGCCGGCGACGGTGCGGAAGCCCAGCGGTCGCCCCATCTCCTCGGCGATGCCGGCCAGGACCCGGATGTCGGTCAGCGAGCTTGGCTCGGGCAGGACCGCGCCGAACGTACGCAGGCGGCCCTCCCAGTTGACGAACGTGCCGGGCTTCTCGACCGTCGGGGCGATCGGGAGGACCACATCGGCGACGGCAGTGACCTCGCTCTCGCGGACCTCGAGGCTGACGACGAAGTCGGCCTTCGCGAGCCCGGCGCGGGCACCGGCCGGGTCGGGCAGGTCGGCGATCTCGACGCCAGCGATCAGCAGCGCCTTGACCGAGCCACGTGCGGCATCGGCCAGGATCGCGGTCGTGTCCCTGCCCGTGCGGCCGGGGATCGACTCGACGCCCCACGCCGCGGCAAGGTCGGCGCGAGCCTCGGTGTCCTCGACGGGACGCCCACCCGGCAGCAGGGTCGGGAGGCAGCCGGCCTCGACCGCGCCTCGATCGCCCGCGCGGCGTGGGACCCACGCCAGTCGGGCTCCGCTGCGGCCTGCTGCGGCGACGGCGGCCGAGAAGGCCCCCGGGACCGCGGCGAGCCGCTCGCCGGCGAGGATGATCGCCCGGTCGTCGAGCTGCAGCGCGGCCAGGGCGGCGGGCTCGTCGCCCGGGGCCGTCCGGACGAGCTCGCCGGACAGCTTGGCCAGACCGCGGGTGCGGTGACTCGCGATCGCGACGACCTCGACACCGTGGCGTCGGACCGCTTTGCGCAGGCGCAGGAAGATGCTGCCGGCCTCGTCCTCGGGCTCCAAGCCGACCAGCACGACCGTCGAGGCCCGCTCGAGATCGGCGAAGCTCACGACGAGCTGCGTCGCGGCGACGTGGGACGCCAGGAACTGCGCCTCCTCGTCCGAGTGCGCCCGGGCGCGGAAGTCGATGTCGTTGGTGCGCAGGACCGTGCGGGCGAACTTGCTGTAGGCGAAGGCGTCCTGGACCGTCAGCCGACCACCGGTCAGCACGCCGACCTGGCCGTCGGCGGCCGCGAGTCCCCGGGCCGCCACCGCGAGGGCCGCGGGCCACGACGCGGGCTCGAGCTCGCCGGCGGCGTTGCGGACCAGCGGCGTCCGGATCCGGTCGCCCTGCGTGGCGTACGCGAACGCGAACCGGTCCTTGTCGGTGATCCACTCCTCGTTGACCTCGGGATCGTCGCCCGCGAGACGTCGCATGACCTTGCCGCGGCGGTGGTCGACGCGGATCGCGGAGCCGCTCGCGTCGTGCTCCGCGATCGACGGCGTCGACACGAGGTCGAACGGGCGCGAGCGGAAGCGGTAGTCCGCGCTGGTCAGCGCGCCGACGGGGCAGATCTGGATCGTGTTGCCGGAGAAGTACGAGTGGAACGGCTGCTCCTCGAAGATGCCGACCTGCTGCTGCGGGCCGCGCTCGACGAGGGCGATGAACGGGTCACCGGCGATCTGCTCGGAGAAGCGGGTGCAGCGGGCGCACAGGACGCAGCGCTCGCGGTCGAGCAGGACCTGCTCGGACACCTTGATCGGCTTGGGGAACGTCCGCTTGGTCTCGATGAAACGGGTCTCGCCCTGCCCGTGGGTCATTGCCTGGTTCTGCAGCGGGCACTCGCCGCCCTTGTCGCAGACCGGGCAGTCCAGCGGGTGGTTGATCAGCAGGAACTCCATGTTGCCGCGCTGCGCCTTCTCGGCGACGGGCGACGTGACCTGGGTCTTGACGACCATCCCGGCGGCGACCTCGATCGTGCAGGAGGCCTGCGGCTTGGGGAAGCCCCGACCGTTGCCGGCGTCGGTGATCTCGACGAGACACTGGCGGCACGCGCCGACCGGGTCGAGCAGCGGGTGGTCGCAGAAGCGCGGGATCTCGGTGCCGACGAGCTCGGCGGCCCGGATCACTAGGGTTCCCTTGGGGACGCTGACCTCGACGTCGTCGATCGTCAGCGTCAGGAGCTCGACGGGCGGCTCGGCGTTGGCCGCGACCTCCGCGGGAAGCCCGGCATCGGGAGTCGAGATGCTCATGCCGAGACCTCCTGGGGGAAGAGCGTGGACGCCGCCGGCGGGAAGAGCTCGCTCGACGGCGTGTGCATGCCCTGCTCGAACTCGTCGCGGAAGTGCTGGATCGCCGAGCTGATGGGGCTCGTGGCACCGTCTCCGAGGGCACAGAAGGACCGGCCGAGGATGTTGTCGCAAAGGTCCAGCAGGAGCTCGATGTCTCCCTCCCTGCCCTGGCCGTCGTCGAGCCGCTTGAGCGTCTGGACCAGCCACCACGTGCCTTCACGGCACGGGGTGCACTTGCCGCACGACTCGTGCTTGTAGAACTCGGTCCACCGCAGGACGCACCGCACGACCGAGGTCGTCTGGTCGAAGATCTGCAGCGCCCGGGTGCCCAGCATCGAGCCGGCCGCGCCGACCGACTCGTAGTCCAGCGGCATGTCGAGGTGCTCGGCGGTCAGCAGCGGCGTCGAGGAGCCACCGGGCGTCCAGAACTTGAGCTCGCTGCCCTCCCGCATCCCGCCGCCCAGGTCGATCAGCTCACGCAGAGTGATCCCGAGCGGCGCCTCGTACTGCCCGGGCCGCTTGACGTGCCCCGACAGCGAGTAGATGACGTAGCCCTTGGACTTCTCGGTGCCGAACGCGTTGAACCAGTCCGCGCCGCCGCGCACGATCGACGGGACCGACGCGATCGACTCGACGTTGTTGACCACCGTCGGGCAGGCGTACAGGCCCTCGACCGCGGGGAACGGCGGGCGGAGGCGGGGCTGGCCGCGGCGTCCCTCGAGGGAATCGAGGAGCGCGGTCTCCTCGCCGCAGATGTAGGCACCGGCGCCGGCGTGGATCACCAGGTCGATGTCCTTGCCACTGCCGAGGACGTCCTTGCCGGCGTACCCGGCCTCGTACGCCTCGCGGGCCGCGGCGCGCAGGCGGCGGACGACGTGCAGGACCTCGCCCCGGACGTAGATGAAGGCCGTCTCGGCGCGGATCGCGTGGGCGGCGATCAGCGCACCCTCGATCAGCGTGTGGGGCGTCGCCATCATGAGCGGCATGTCCTTGCAGGTGCCGGGCTCGGACTCGTCGGCGTTCACGACGAGGTACTTCGGCTTGCCCCCTCCTGGTGTGTCTGCGTCCTGCGGGATGAAGCTCCACTTCATGCCGGTCGGGAAGCCCGCGCCACCCCGGCCGCGGAGGCCGGAGTCCTTGACCAGGGTGATGAGGTCGTCGGGAGCCATCCTGAGGGCCGTGCGCAGGGCGGAGTAGCCGCCGGTGCTCTCGTAGACCTCGCGGGTCCACGCTCGGTCGGTGCCCCAGTCCGCGCTGAGGACGGGAGTCAGCGGATCAGTCATCGGTGCTCTCCTCGGCCGTTCCGGTCGGCGACTTCTCGATCACGGTCTCGGTCTCGGCACGGGAGGTGTCGGCCTGCTCGGCGGCACCCTCCTTGGTCGTCGCGACCTCGTCCGGACCGGTCGAGGCCTGCTTCGCCTCGTCGACCGACGGAGCCGACCAACCATGCTCGGCGGCGATCTCGAGGCCCGCGAGCGACGCGCCGGCGGCGGTCGGTCCCTCGTCGACGAGCCCGTCCTCGAACCCGGCGAGCACGCGCTCGGCGTCACGCCACGAGGTGATCGTGGCACCACGGGTCGCCTGCACCGTCTGGCCGGCGCGGAGCCGGTCGACGACCTCGATCGCCGACTCGGGTGTCTGGTTGTCGAAGAACTCCCAGTTGACCATCATGACCGGGGCGAAGTCGCACGCCGCGTTGCACTCGATGTGCTCGAGGGTGACCTTGCCGTCCTCGGTCGTCTCGTCGTTGCCGACGTCGAGGT
>JAOPXL010000099.1 GCA_025965175.1 Aeromicrobium sp. | reverse complement strand
GACAGGGCGCGGGCCATCGAGATGATGTGCCCGCCGTAGATCAGCCGGTTGCCGTCGGGCCGGGCCTCGGTGTTGAAGTGGACCTTGGCGGTGTTCTGCCACAGCCGGGTCGCCAGCATGTGCTCCGGGTCGGTCAGGGTCACGCCGTCGACGTGGTCGATCCTCTCGCCGACCTCGTAGTCGGCGAACCGGTGCGGCTCGCCGGCGGCGGCGAAGTCGTACGTCGTGAAGTCGAGCCCGGCCGGCAGCACCAGGTCCTGCGGCGCGACGACCTTCGCGAGCTCGGGTACGACGGTCTCCGGGGCGGGGGCTTCGGCGTCGCGCTTGTGCACCATGACCCATCGGGCCCAGTCGAGGGCGACCTCGCCGCGCTGGTTGGTCGCGGTCGAGCGGACGTACACGACGCCGGACCGGCCGTTGGAGTTCTGCTTGAGCCCGACGACCTCCGAGCTCGTGCGCAGCGTGTCGCCAGGGACGACGGGCTGGTGGAAGCGGCACTCGGCGTAGCCGAGGTTGGCCACAGCGTTGAGCGACACGTCCGGGACGGTCTTGCCGAACGCAATGTGGAACGCGACCAGGTCCTCGACCGGGGCAGGATCCAGGCCGACCGAGGCGGCGAACTCCGCCGACGACGGCACGGCGAAGCGGGTCGGGTAGAGCGCGCCGTAGAGCGCGCGGTCACCCTCGGTCACGGTCCGCGGCGTCGCGTGCTGGAGCACCTGCCCGACACGGAAGTCCTCGAAGAAGTGGCCGGGGTTGGTCTTGGTCATGCGGTGCGAGCTCCTGGGGTGCTGGGTTCAGGCGAAGGGATTGCTGCCGGCGCCGGGCAGCTTGGCCAGCAGCGCCTGGCCGTCGGCGAGGAACTTGTGCTCGACGAGCACCTCGTACTTGGTGGCCACGACCTTCTGCACCGAGCTGAAGTCGCGCTGGCCCCGTGTCGCGGCATAGCCCAGGGCGCCGGAGATGACACCGAAGGCGATGCCGAACGCGATCCCGCCGAGGACCGTGACCAGGACCGAGCTGCCGTCGGAGAACGCGCTGAGGATCAGGCCGATCAGCAGGCCCAGCCATGCGCCCGAGCCGGCACCGGCCGACAGCACGCGACCCCACGTCAGGCGACCCGTGACCCGCTCGACCTGACGCAGCTCGGTGCCGACGATCAGGACGTTCTCGACCGGGAACTCGTGGTCGGAGAGGTGGTCGACGGCCTTCTGGGCGTCGGCGTACTTGTCGAAGACCCCGAGCGACTGCGGGTACTCGAGGGAAAAGATCTCGGCCATCGAACGCTCCTAGAGCTTGTAGTCCTTCAGCAGGCTGCGCCCGATGATCATCTTCTGGATCTCGGCCGTGCCCTCGCCGATGAGCAGGAATGCGGCCTCGCGGTAGAGCCGCTCGATCTCGTACTCCTTGCTGTAACCGTACCCACCGTGGATGCGGAACGAGGTCTGCACGACCTCGTTGCAGTACTCCGCGGCGATGTACTTGGCCATCCCGGCCTCGACGTCGTTGCGCTTGCCAGAGTCCTTGAGGCGAGCGGCCTTGACGACCATCGAGTGCGCCGTCTCGACCTTGGTGGCCATCTCGGCGAGCTGGAACAGGATCGCCTGGTGGTCAGCGATCTTCTTGCCGAACGTCTCACGCTGCTGCGCGTAGGCGATGCCGAGCTCGAACGCCCGGTTCGCGACGCCCACTGCGCGACCCGCGACGTTGACGCGGCCGACCTCGACGCCGTCCATCATCTGGTAGAAGCCCTTGCCCGGCTCACCACCCAGGATCTGGTCGGCGGAGATCTTGTGGCCCTCGAAGACGGCCTCGGTCGTGTCGACGCCCTTGTAGCCCATCTTGTCGATCTTGCCCGGGATCGTCAGTCCGGGAGCGGTCTCGCCGAAGCCGGGCTCCTTCTCGACCAGGAACGTCGTCATGTTCTTGTAGGGCGAGTCGTGACCCTCGTCGGTCTTGACCAGGACCGCGATCAGGTTGGACGTGCCACCGTTGGTCAGCCACATCTTCTGGCCGTCGATCGTGTAGTCGCCGTCGTCGCCCTTGACCGCCTTGGTCTTGATCGCGGCGACGTCCGAGCCGAGGCCCGGCTCCGACATCGAGAACGAGCCGCGGACCTCGCCGGTGGCCATCTTGGGCAGGTACTTCTGCTTCTGCTCGTCGGTGCCGTGCTGCATCAGCAGGTAGGCCACGATGAAGTGCGTGTTGATGACGCCCGAGACGCTCATCCAGCCGCGGGCGATCTCCTCGACGACCAGGACGTACGTCAGCAGGGACTCGCCGAGTCCGCCGTACTCCTCGGGGATCATCAGGCCGAAGATGCCGAGCTCCTTGAGCCCGTCCACGATGTCCTGCGGGTACTCGTCCTTGTGCTCCAGCTCGGTCGCGACCGGCAGGATCTCCTTCTCGACGAACTGACGAACGAGCTTCAGAATCTCCTGCTGCTCTTCGGTGAGACCTTCGGTGCTGACAAGACGACCCATCGTGCTTCCTCCAGAAGTGCTTCGACGACCCGCCGACTGTACCGACATGTCACTCCGACGTCCTGACGTGGCCGGGTGACATGCCCCACCTCAGTCGGCCAGCGTCGCCTCCGGTGGCGGCCGCCGGGCCACGACGAGCGCGAGGCCGGCAAGGATCAGGGCCAGTCCGACGTACACGCCGAACGGCGGGGTCTGGTCCAGGAAGATGCCGGCCAGGATCGCGGCCCCGGGCACCTCGAGGAGCAGGAGCAGCGAGATCAGTCCCGGGCTCATGACCGCCAGCAGGTGGTTGAGCACCGAGTGGCCCAGCAGCTGCGCGCAGATCGTCACGGCGACGATCGCGAGCCACGTCCGAGCGGAGAAGTGGACCATCTCGACCTGTCCGACGAGGCACGCCACGGCCAGCGTGACGGCGCAGATGCCGTAGCAGGCGACGGTGTAGGACGTCGTCGACACGCGTTCGCGGACCCTGCTGCCGGCCATCAGGTAGAGCGCGGCGGTCAGACCGCCCGCCAGTCCCAGGAGGTCTCCGGCCAGGGCGCGGGGCGACAGGGAGAAGTCGACGCCGGTGATGACCAGGACGCCGACGATCGCCAGCCCGATACCGCCCAGCACGGCGGCCGGGGCGGACTCCCCCCGGAGCCGGTCGATCAGGACGACGAACACGACCTGCATGCTGACCATCGCGGTCGCGGCGGCGACGGACGTCATCTTGAGCGCGGTGCACCACGTGGCGAAGTGCGCCGCGAGCATGAGCCCGGCGAACACCGTCATACGCCAGCCGTCGCCACCCAGTCCCGACAGCTCGCGCGGGGCGCGGGACGCCGCGAACGGGGCAACGGCCAGCGTGCCGAGGGCGTTGCGCCAGAAGCCGATCGCCAGGGCGGGGGCGGCGGCGCCGGCCATCAGGGGGCCGGAGGCGGAGACGCCCAGGATCGCGACGACGGCGAGGAAGGCGTTCATCGGGACAGTCTGCCTCCCTCATCCGTACCTCCCCCCACGAGGTCGCCCCGCCCCCGCTGGGCGTGACGTTCGGGCCCCGGATTCGGCGATTCGGGGGCCCAAACGTCACGCCCAGCGGGGCTCAGCCCCAGGCGGTCTCGAGCTCCGCCAGGGCCCTCTCGAGGTGGATCAGCAGACGCTGCAGGTGAGGGACCGAGCGGCGGCAGCCGATCAGGCCGAAGTCGAGGAACTTGTCCCGGCTGGTCAGGGTGATGTTGAGCGCCTGGCCGTCCAGGACGATCGACACGGGATAGAGCCCGTCGAGCTTCGCGCCGTTGAAGTACATCTCCTCCGTCGGACCGGGGACGTTGGAGACCACGACGTTGAACGGTGGATGGGTGTACTTCACGAAGCCCGGCACCGGAGTCAGCGCGAGTGGCAGCATCTGGACCGCCGAGAACGCGAGGATCTGGGTCGGCGTGAGGTCCTCCATGATCTTCTTGGCCCGGCGCGAGGAGTAGGCGATCTCCTCCAGGCGGGTCGGACCGCTCTCCCGGTCGGTCGCCAGGTTGACGATGATCGTCCCGACCGAGTTGCCGCCACCGCTGGACGAGCCGGCGGAGTCGGCGCGCAGGGCCAGCGAGACCGGCACCATCGCGGTCATCGGCTCGCTCGGGAGCGCGTGCTGCTCAGTGAGGTAGGCCCGCAGGGCCCCGGACACCATCGCGAGCACGACGTCGTTGAGCGTCGTCGCGGACGACTTCGCGACGCGCTGGATGCGGTCGATCTCCCACGACTGCGCGGCGAACCGTCGGGCGCCGCCGACCGGGCCGTTGAGGATCGTCTTGGGCGCCCGCGGCAGCGTCACGTCCCCCTCGCGGATGATCTCGTTGCCGACCCGCAGCGTGGCGGGCAGCATCCCGGCGGCGCCGCCCACCGCAACTGCGCCGGCCCGCAGCAGTGCCCTGGCGTCGAAGCCCTTGCGCGCGCCACCACCACTGCCGCCCCGCGCAGGCAGCGCCCACGGCGGCAGGCAGTCCTGCGCGTCGGGGTCCTCGCTCAGCGACCGCTGCATGAGCCGCAGCGCCGAGACGCCGTCGATCAACGAGTGGTGGACCTTGGTGTAGACCGCGAACCGGCCGTCGGCGAGCCCCTCGACGATGTGCGCCTCCCACAAGGGCCGGTGCCGGTCCAGCAGCGACCCGTGCCAGCGCGACGTCAGCTGCAGGAGCTCGCGGATCCGCCCGGGCTGCGGGACCGCCGAGTGACGGACGTGGTGGTCGTAGTCGATCGTCTCGTCGGTCTTCCACCAGGTCTGACCCAGCGAGCCGACCGGCTCGGCCGGACGCTTGCGGAACAACGGCGAGACGTGACCCGTCGTGCGGAACTTGTCGAGCAGGTCGCGGACGTACTCCGGGCCTGCCCCCTCGGGCGCGACGAACAGCTGGAGCCCTCCCACGTGCATGGGGTGCTCACGAGACTCGGCCAGCAGGAACATCGAGTCCGTGGGCGGGATGAACGGCATTTCGGGCATTCCTTCTGCGGGAGTGGTCTGGGTACGCGCTACGCTAACGACAGGTTGTGACGTAAGTCACGATAGGTGGCACCCGGGTGAACGATTGGTTGACCGGCCCACCGCAGGGTAAGGAACGCACCATGGCACATCTGACGCTGGCGGCCGAGCCCCAGTACTTCCGCGGTTCCAGCGTCCAGGCCAAGCTCCTCGGCCTAGGGCTGCGGCTCACGGTCCGGCCCGCCATCGGCGTGTGGACCCGCCTGCCGTTCGATGTGTTCCCACCCAACGTCATCGAGCACGCCGCCAAGCTGCTGCCGGTCCACGAGGGCACGATGTGGCGTCCGGTCGACCTGCCCACGAGCAGGAGCGAGTGGCTGCAGGCCAAGGGCGTCACCGACATCAGCGGCGGCAACGAGCACGCGATCCTCTACTTCCACGGCGGCGCCTTCCTGACCTGCGGCCTCAACACCCACCGCCGGCTGGTCTCCCGCATCTCGTTCGCCTCCCAGCAGCCCGTGCTCAACGTCGGCTACCGCCAGATGCCCTACGAGCCCATCACCGAGTCGGTCGCCGATGGCGTCGACGGGTTCCGCTGGCTGCTCGACCAGGGCTACGCGCCCGGCAACATCACGATTGCCGGTGACAGCGCCGGGGGCTACCTCGCGTTCAGTGTCGCCCGCGCCGTCATCGACAAGGGTTGGGGCCAGCCTGCCGGCGTGGCGGCCCTCTCGCCGCTGCTCGACTTCGACCCCGCCGGCAAGCAGGGTCACCGCAACGCCAACCGCTGCCAGACCTTCCCGATGTCGGCCTTCACCAAGCTGCACGAGGTCTCGGGCCGCCTCGACTCGCGCCGCGGGATCTCCGGATCCCGCGTGTGCCCCGTCGACATGCCGCTCGCCGACATGCCTCCCGCCCTGGTCCAGGTCGGCTCGCGGGAGGTCCTGATGGCTGATGCCGAGCTCATGGCCAGCCGTCTGGTCGCCGCCGGCGTGCCGTGCGACCTGCAGGTCTGGGAGAAGCAGGTCCACGTCTTCCAGGCCGCGGCGTCGTGGCTGCCGGAGGCCCGCCACGCGATCGACGAGATCGGCTCGTTCGTCCGAAGCCTCGAGGGGCGCGAGTCCGCCGAGACCTCGAGCGGCGCCGCGACCTCGCCACAGGGCGCCGGCGCGCTGGCCGCCGTACTCTGAGTCTCGTGACCACCATCACCCTCGTCGCCGACCTCGCCAAGAAGTCGGGACTGGTGTGGGTGTCGTACGCCGGCAGGCCCCACGCCGTCTGGCACGAGTGGGTCGGCGACGCCGTCGCGGTTGTCTGCGGAGGCACCGAGCAGGCCCTGCCCGACATCGCGGCCCACCCGGTCGTGACGCTGCTGCTCCGCAGCAAGTCGACCCGCGCCCTGGTCGCCCGGGCCGAGGCCCGGGTCGAGGTCGTGCCCCCCGGATCGGAGCACTGGGACTCCGTGACGACGGCGCTGAAGTCGGGCCGGCTCAACATGACCGACAGTGATTCCGCGATCGAGCGGTGGGGCCGCGACTCGGTCGTCGTGCGTCTCGTGCCGACCGGCTCGATCACCCTCCCGGGTGACATCGACGCGACGCTGAACGCGACCAGCCCCTCACTCACTCGATAATCTCCCCGACTCCAGGAGGACACATGTCCAAGGTTCACGACATCAACGAGGACGACCTCGAGATCAACTCACCCGCGAACCACGCAGCCGGGGTGACGGCGGTCCGCGTCTCGATGCAGCGCTCGCTGTCCCTCATGGGGCCGTCCCGCACCGCGCGCACCCTCCTCAAGCTCAACCAGGCCGACGGCTTCGACTGCATGAGCTGCGCCTGGCCCGACCCGGACCCGGAGAACAGGCACGCCGCGGAGTTCTGCGAGAACGGCGCCAAGGCCGTCGCGGACGAGGCCACGACGGACCGGGCGACGCCGGAGTTCTTCGCCCGACACAGCCTGGAGGACCTGCGCGGCCACGACGACTACTGGCTCAACGGCCAGGGGCGAATCACCCACCCCATGGTCAAGCGGCCCGGCGGCACGCACTACGAGCCCATCGAGTGGGACGCCGCTTACGCCCTCATCGCCGAGCACCTGACGTCGATCGAGCCCGACCAGGCGACGTTCTACACCTCGGGTCGCGCCTCCAACGAGGCCGCCTTCCTCTACCAGCTGTTCGTGCGGGCGTACGGCACCAACAACCTGCCCGACTGCTCCAACATGTGCCACGAGTCCAGCGGCACGGCTTTGACCGAGGCGATCGGCATCGGCAAGGGCAGCGTCAGCCTGCGGGACATCTACGACGCCGAGTGCATTGTGATCGCCGGGCAGAATCCCGGCACCAACCACCCGCGCATGCTGTCGGCCCTCGAGGTCGCCAAGCGCCGCGGCGCCAAGATCATCTCGATCAACCCGCTGCGCGAGGCGGGCCTGGTCAACTTCCGCAACCCCCAGGTCCCTCGCGGGGTCGTGGGCAAGGGCACCGACATCGCCGACCTGCACCTGCCGATCCGCCTCAACGGCGACCTCGCCCTGTTCCAGGGCATCGGTCGTCTGCTCGTCGAGTGGGACGCGCTCGACCACGAGTTCATCGCCAAGCACGGCCACGGCTTCGAGCAGTGGCGCGAGCACGTCCTGGCGACGGACTGGGCGCAGATCGAGGAGGTCACGGGGCTGACCCGTGCGCAGATCACCGAGGCCGCCGAGATGATCCGCGCCTCGGATGCCACGATCTACTGCTGGGCGATGGGCCTGACCCAGCACCGCAACTCCGTCGCGACGATCCGCGAGGTCTGCAACGTCGCCCTGGCGCGTGGCGACATCGGCAAGCGCGGCGCCGGGCTGTGCCCCGTGCGTGGCCACTCCAACGTGCAGGGCGACCGCACGATGGGCATCTGGGAGCGGGTCCCCGAGCACTTCCTGGACTCTCTCCAGACCGAGTTCGGCTTCGACCCGCCGCGCAAGCACGGGCTTGACACCGTCGACACGATCCGCGGGATGCGCGACGGCAAGGTCACGTTCTTCATGGGCCTCGGCGGCAACTTCGTCAAGGCCGCCCCCGACACCGACGTCACCGCCGAGGCGCTCCGGCGCGCGGGCATGACGGTCCAGGTCTCGACCAAGCTCAACCGGTCGCACCTCGACTGCGGCGACACCGCCCTGATCCTGCCCACGATGGGCCGCACCGAGCGCAACATGACCGGCGCGGGCGAGCAGTTCATCTCGGTCGAGGACTCGATGTCCGCGGTGCACGCGTCCCGCGGCGTCATCGACCCGCCCAGCCCCCACGTGCGCTCCGAGGTCGCGATCATCGCCGGCATCGCCGAGGCGACGATCGGCGACCGCCATGGGATCGCGTGGGCCCCCATGGCCGAGGACTACGACATCATTCGCGAGCACATCTCGCGGGTCGTCCCGGGCTGCGAGACCTACACGCACGACGTCGACCGCCCCGGCGGGTTCGTCCTGCCGCACCCGCCGCGCGACTCCCGGACGTTCGAGACCAAGTCGGGCAAGGCCGAGTTCGTCCCCTCACCGTTGGAGGTGCTGCAGGTCCCCGAGGGACACCTCGTCCTGCAGACCCTGCGCAGCCACGACCAGTTCAACACGACGATCTACGGCTTGAGTGACCGCTACCGCGGCATCGAGGAGGGCCGGCGCGTGATCTTCATGCACGCCGACGACATCCGCGACCAGGGATTCGACGACCGGGATCTCGTCGACATCATCGCCCACTGGGAGGACGACGACGTCCATCGCGTGGCGGAGCGCTTCCGCATCGTCCAGTACGACACTCCGCGGGGCTCGGCGGCCGCCTACTATCCCGAGACCAACTCGTTGGTGCCGCTCGACTCGACGGCGACCTCGAGCAACCAGCCGACCTCGAAGTCCGTCATCGTGCGGCTCGTGCCGGCCGGTCAGGGCGCAGGGCCGACCCGGGCCGGTGCCGCTCAGGACAGCGTTGGCGCCGACGACACTCACAAGACCAACCGGCAGCCGACGCACCTGTCGTGACCAGCCCGGACGACCTGCAACGGTTCGTCGACGCCCAGGCCGGCGGGACGTACGAGCGTGCGCTGGCCGAGCTGCGTGCCGGCCGCAAGACGAGCCACTGGATGTGGTTCGTCCTTCCGCAGGTCGCCGGGCTGGGACACAGCGAGATGGCGGTCCGCTATGCACTCTCCGGGCTCGAGGAGGCACGGGCGTACGCCGCCCATCCTGTGCTCGGTCCGCGCTACGCCGAGTGCTGCGACGTGCTTCTGAGCCTCGGCGACGCCTCCATGGCCGACGTGCTGGGCACGGTCGACGCGCAGAAGCTGCACTCGTCGCTGACGCTGTTCGCCGAGGCCGCCCCCTCGCCGACGATCGACGCGCTGCTGGAGCAGCACCACGGCGGCGAGCTCGACGCCGCGACGCTGCGCCTCCTCAAGTCCTAGGCTTCAGTCCCCTCAAAATAGGTCGGCGGCCTTGACGATCGTCTCGAAGATCCCGTACGCCAGCGGGATCGCCACGACGACCCAGGCGATCACCAGCAGTGGCCCGGCCGACTCCACCGGGACGTCGTGCTCGGCCGATGCGGAGTGCTCCTGCGTCGTCGGACCGGTGCCGCCCGGCTCCTCGTGGAAGCGCTCGTCGACCGGCTGGATCAGCAGGTTGGCGACAAAGCCGACCGCGAGGATCGCGACCATCGTCAGCAGGGCTGGCTTGTAGTCGCCGGCGTTGAGGCTGCCGGGCTCGCCCTGCGTGTCGAGGATCCGGTTGACGATCAGCGGACCGGCGACGCCCGCCGCGGACCACGCCGTCAGCAGACGACCGTGGATCGCGCCGACCTGGAACGTGCCGAACAGGTCCCGCAGGTAGGCCGGGGCGGTCGCGAACCCTCCGCCGTAGAAGCTGAGGATGACGCCGGCGAGCAGGGCGAACAGGGTCGTCGAGCTGGAGCCCTGGAAGGCCAGGAGGGCGTACAAAATGGTCCCGACGCCGAGATAGACCACGTAGACGTTCTTGCGGCCCACGACGTCCGACGTCGTCGACCAGAGGAACCGGCCCGCGAGGTTGAACAGCGAGAGCAGCCCCACGAAGCCGGCCGCGGATGCCGCGCTGACCGAGGACTTGTCGCCGTCGCGGAAGAAGTCCTGGATCATCGGGGCGGCCTGCTCGAGGATGCCGATGCCGGCGGTGACGTTGCAGAACAGCACGACCCACAGGAACCAGAACTGCTTGGTCTTGATGGCGTTGTCGGCCGAGACGTTGTCGGTCGTCACGAGGGCCTTGGTCTTGACCTGCGACGGGTCGAAGCCCTGCGGCTTCCAGCCGTCCGCCGGGACGCGGATGAGCCACGCGCCGAAAAGCATCAGCACGAGGTAGATCAGCCCGAGGGTCACGAACAGCTTGGCCACGGCGGAGCCCGAGGCGATGCCGGTGGCGGTGTCGTACGAGTCGTCGAAGATGCCGAGCAGCTTGGACGACAGCGGGCTCGCGATCATCGCTCCGCCGCCGAAGCCCATGATCGCCATCCCGGTCGCGAGGCCGGGCCGGTCGGGGAACCACTTGATCAGGGTCGACACCGGCGAGATGTAGCCGATGCCCAGACCGATGCCGCCGATGAACCCGTAGCCCAGGTAGACGAGCCACAGCTGGTCGGTCGCGATCCCGAGCGAGCCGATCATGAAGCCGCCGGACCAGAACAGGGCGGCGGTGACCATTGCCCGCCGCGGGCCGCCCGAGTCGACCCACGTGCCGAAGATCGCCGCGGACAGCCCCAGCATGACGATCGCGATCGAGAAGATCACGCCGATCCTGGTCAGGCTGGAGTCGAAGTGCTGCACGAGAGATGCCTTGTAGACGCTCGTGGCGTACACCTGGCCGATGCACAGGTGGACGGCCAGCGCGGCCGGGGGGATCAGCCAGCGGTTGAACCCGGGCTTCGCGACCGTGTGGCGGCGGTCGAGGACGGCAAGAGACATGGTTCCCCCCAATGAGACGTGTGGCGCAGGTCTCAACGTACGGCCGCGGGAAGCGAGCCGCATTCCGAGAGCCCGCCCCCGGTACAGTGCCAGCGTGAGCGCTACGCCCGGCCGTATCTTCCTGTCCCGCATCGTGGGGCAGGCTGTCTTCGACCCCGCAGGCGACCAGGTAGGCAAACTGCGCGACGTCGTCGTCGCTGTGCGGTCGGCCAAGCAGCGCCCGCGTGTCCTCGGCATCGTCGTCGAGGTCCTCGGCCGCCGCCGGGTGTTCCTCCCGATCACCCGCGTGACCTCGCTCGACTCGGGCCAGATCATCACGACGGGCGTCCTGAACGTCCGCCGGTTCGAGCAGCGCAAGACCGAGACCCTCGCGATCCACGAGCTCCTCGATCGCACCGTGACCCTGCCCGACGGCACCCCCGGCACGGTGTACGACCTCGCGATGGAGCAGGACCCGCGCCGCGACTGGTACATCAGCAGCCTCGCGGTGCAGGCCGGCGGCAAGCGCTTCGGCCGGCGCGGCCCGCACCAGGTCCTGGAGTGGGACGAGGTGACTGGCCTGACCCGGGAGGAGACCGGCCAGGGCGCGACCCACCTGCTCGCGACGATGGACGAGATGCGCGCGGCGGACGTCGCCACCGCGCTGCGCGACCTGACCCCCAAGCGCCGCATGGAGGTCATCGCCGAGCTCGACGACGAGCGACTCGCCGACGTTCTCGAGGAGCTGCCGGAGAAGTTCCAGATCGAGGTCCTGGGCGTTCTCGACCCGGGCCGCGCGGTCGACGTCCTCACCGAGATGGACCCCGACGACGCGGCCGACCTGCTGGGCGAGCTCCCGCCGGCGACCGCCGAGCAGTTGCTGGCCCAGATGGAGCCGGAGGACGCCGAGGACGTACGCCGCCTGCTGTCCTACGAGGAGCGCACCGCCGGCGGCATGATGACGACCGAGCCCGTCGTCCTGCCGGCCGACGCGACGATCGCCGAGGCCTTGGCCCGGGTCCGCAACCCCGACCTGATCCCGGCCCTCGCGTCACTGGTCTATGTCTGCCGGCCGCCGCTGGAGACCCCCACCGGCCGGTTCCTCGGCATCGTGCACTTCCAGGCCCTGCTCCGCGAGCCGCCGTCGACCCTGGTCGGCGCGATCGTCGACAACGACATCGACTGGCCGCGCCCGACGGCCTCGCTCGAGCACGTCGCCAACCTGCTCGCGGCCTACAACATGGTCGCGCTGCCGGTCGTCGACGAGAATGCCCACCTCCTCGGGGCGGTGACGATCGACGACGTGCTCGACCACCTGCTCCCCGAGGGCTGGCGCGAGAGCGACCCGGACGACGCCGAGGTGATCGCGCATGGCTGAGCGCGCCCGGCTAGACCAGCCCCGGGAGGTGCGTCGCACGTTCCGTCCGGCCCGCCGTGAGAGCGACCCGGAGCGGTTCGGCCGCTTCGCCGAGTCGACTGCCCGCTTCCTCGGCACCGCGACGTTCATCGCGTGGATGACGGTGTTCGTTGCGGTCTGGATCGGCTGGAACATGCCGTATGGACCGGACCGGGCCCGCTGGGACGACTATCCGTTCATCTTCCTGACCCTGATCCTGTCGCTGCAGGCGTCATACGCCGCCCCGTTGATCCTGCTGGCGCAGAACCGGCAGGAGGCCCGGGACCGGGTCACCCAGGAGCAGGACCGCGCCTCGGCGGCCCAGGCCAACGCCGACATGGAGTTCCTCGCCCGCGAGGTCGCGAGCCTGCGCCTCGGCATCGGCGAGGTCGCGACCCGCGACTTCATCCGCGGCGAGCTCCGCAACCTGCTGTCCGACCTCGACGAGCGCGCCGAGGCCGAGGAGAGCTAGCCGCGGACGCGTCCGGGCCGGCCAGCTCAGCGCCGGGTGGCCTGCACGATCCCGTCGGTCATCTCGCCGGCGTGCCCCTGACGTCGCACGGTCGCGACGTCGATCGAGGACCAGCCGTCCTCGTCGAGCCACGTGGCAGCCTCCTCGCCGGTCCAGCGGACGTCTGGGAAGTCGTGCGAGCCGTGGCGCGGGTCGGCCGGGTGGTGCCCCACCAGCAGCAGCGTTCCGCCAGGTGCCACGGAGGCGCCCAGCGCCCGGTAGAGCGCGGTCAGGGCCGGCTGCGGGAGGTACATGAACTGCGCCGACACCAGGTCGTACGCCCCGGGCTCCCCCGGCCAGCCGTCGAGGTCGACCCGGCGCCACGTCACCGACACGCCACGATCGTCGGCGTGGACCGCGGCCTTGTCGAGCGCGACCTGCGAGACGTCGAGCGCCGTGACGTCCCAGCCCTGCTCGGCGAGCCAGATCGCGTCGGCGCCCTCCCCGCTGCCGACCTCCAGCGCACGGCCCGGCATCAACCCGGTCGCGCGGTCGACGAGCTGGGGATTGGGCTCACCGCTCCACACCCGGTCCGACGCTCCGTAGCGGTCGTCCCAGTAGTCCTTGCTGAACACGTCGGTCATCGCGCTCTCCTCACCCTCGTCTCGTCCCACACCGGCTCGTCCGCCTCGTATAGGAAGCCGTCCGCACCGAACACCAGGAACCGGTCGAAGCCGCGGGCGAACCAACGGTCGTGGGTCACGGCGACGACGGTGCCCTCGAAGCCACCGAGGGCAGACTCGAGCGCCTCGGAGGACTCCAGGTCGAGGTTGTCGGTCGGCTCGTCGAGCAGCAGCAGTGTCGCGTGCGCCAGCTCGAGCAGCAGGATCTGGAACCTGGCCTGCTGACCGCCGGACAGCTGCTCGAAAGCCTGGTCACCCGCCTTCGCGAGGCCGTACCGGTCCAGCGCCTTCGCGGAGCCCTCGTGCCCCATGCCCCGGCGGTGCCCGTCGCCGTGGTGCAGGATCTCCAGCAGCGTGCGCCCCATGAGGGACGGGTGCTCGTGGGTCTGCGCGAACCAGCCGGGCCGGACCCGGGACCCCAGGCGCGCCATCCCGGTGTGATCGACCGGCGCCGGGACCACGTCGCCGACGGGCTCGTGCTCGACGTCGGGCCGGGAGCCACCGGCGGCCAGCAGGCGCAGGAAGTGCGACTTGCCCGAGCCGTTGCTGCCGAGGACCGCGACCCGTTCGCCGAACCAGATCTCCAGGTCGAACGGCTGCATCAGACCGGTGAGCTCGACCTGCTCGGCCGTGACGGCACGCTTGGCCGTACGTCCGCCCTCGAGCCGCATCCGCAGGTTCTGCGCCATCGGGACGGCCTCGGGCGGGCCCACCCGCTCGAACCGCTCGAGCCGGGTCAGCGCCGCCTGGTAGCGCGCGGCCATGTCAGAGTTGTACGCGGCCTTCTGCCGATACATCAGCACCAGCGCCTTGAGCTTGGCCCGTTCCTCGTCCCAGCGGAGCCGCCGCTCCTCGAGCTTGGCATTGCGGTCGATGCGCGCCTGCAGGTACGTCGAGAAGCGCCCCGGGTGCACCCACAGCGTGCTGCCGCCGGCGCCCGGCTCGAGCGTCGCGATGCGCTCGGCGACCCGCTCGATGAGCTCGCGGTCGTGGCTGACGAACAGCACGGTCTTTGGTGTCTCCACGAGCTGCTGCTCGAGCCAGCGCTTGGCCGGCACGTCGAGGTAGTTGTCGGGCTCGTCCAGCAGCAGGACCTGCTCAGGCCCCCGCAGCAGTGCCTCCAGGACGAGCCGTTTCTGCTCCCCGCCGGACAGCGTCGTGACCTGGCGGTACTGCGCCTGCTGGAACTGCACGCCCAGCGCAGCGACGGTGCACACGTCCCACATGGCCTCATGCTCGTAGCCGCCCGCGTCGCCCCAGTCGACGATCGCCTGGGCGTACGCCATCTGGTCCTGCTCCTCGTCGCGCTCGATCATCATGAGCTCGGTGCGGTCGACCTCCGCCGCCGCCGACCGGATGACCGGCGGGGCCACCGACACCAGCAGGTCGCGCACCGTCGTCTCGTCGTGCACCGAGCCGATGAACTGGCGCATCACGCCGAGGCCGCCGGTGACCGTGACGGCCCCGGCGTGCGGCAGGAGGTCGCCCGTCGCGATGCGGGTCAGGGTCGTCTTGCCGGTCCCGTTGGGCCCGATCAGCGCGACCTTGGCGCTCTCGCCCACCCGCAGGCTGACCTCATCCAGCAGCGGACGTCCGTCGGAGAGGGTGAAGCTGACGGCGTTGAGGTCGAGGTGTCCCACCTGGCCATCCTCGCAGCGCCGCCAGTTAGGTCACACTCAGGCCGGGACGCCATGCCTCCCCCGTACCATGGAGGCATGGCAGTCGTCACCGAAGCACAGGTCCTCGAAGCACTCAGCACCGTCAACGATCCCGAGATCAAGCGCCCGATCACGGAGCTCGGGATGGTCGACGGAGTCGTCATCGAGGGCTCCGAGATCACGGTCAAGCTGCTGCTGACCGTCTCCGGCTGCCCGCTCAAGGACACGCTGACCCGCGACATCACCGCCGCCGTCGGCGCCGTCGCCCCGGCCGCCTCGGTCCTCGTCGACATGGGTGTCATGACCGACGAGCAGCGCAAGGACATGCAGGCCATGCTCCGCGGCGGCCGTGCCGATCGTGAGGTCCCCTTCGCGCAGCCCGGCTCCCTGACCAAGGTCTTCGCGATCGCGTCCGGCAAGGGCGGTGTCGGCAAGTCGACCGTCACGGTCAACCTCGCCCTGGCGATGGTCAAGCGCGGCCTCAAGGTCGGCATCGTCGACGCCGACATCTACGGCCACTCGATCCCCGACATGCTGGGCGTCGGCGACATCCGCCCGACGCAGGTCGAGGACATGATCATGCCGGTCCCGATCAAGGGCCTCAAGGTCATCAGCATCGGCATGCTCAAGCCCCGCAAGGACCAGGTCGTCGCATGGCGCGGGCCGATGCTCGACCGTGCCCTCGTGCAGATGCTGAGCGACGTCTACTGGGGCGACCTCGACGCCCTGCTGCTCGACCTCCCGCCGGGCACCGGTGACATGGCGATCAGCCTGGGCCAGCACCTGCCCAACGCCGAGGTCATCGTCGTGACGACTCCGCAGCCCGCAGCCGCCGACATTGCCGAGCGCGCCGGGACGATGGCCTCGATGATGCACCAGCGCGTCGTCGGCGTCGTCGAGAACATGTCCTACCTGCAGGTCCCCGGCGGCGAGCGCATGGAGATCTTCGGCTCCGGTGGTGCCGCCAAGGTCGCCGAGACGCTGAGCGCCCGCTTCGGCTACGACGTCCCGATGCTGGGCCAGATCCCGATCGACACCGCGCTGCGCGAGGGCGGCGACGCCGGTGAGCCGATCGTCGTGACCGATCCCGACTCCGAGTCCGCCAAGATCCTGCAGGGTGTCGCCGACCAGCTGAGCGGCCGGTCCCGCGGACTGGCCGGCATGCAGCTCGGTCTCGCACCGGCCGGCCGGTTGTAAGGTCGCGCCATGTTCGGCATGGGCTGGCCCGAGATCGGCGTGGTCCTGGTCGTCGCCCTGCTGGTGTTCGGTCCCGAGCGGCTCCCCGAGCTCGCCAAGCAGGCCGGGGGCTTCGTGCGTACGCTCCGGCAGATGGCCGAGACCGCCAAGAACGACCTGGGCCGCGAGATGGGCCACGACCTCACCGACCTCAACCTGAAGGACCTCGACCCGCGCGAGGTCGTGCGTCGCAACTTCCTCGACGACGACCCCACGCCGCGCACGACCAAGGAGACCCGGATCCTGCGCCCCGGCGAGACGCCGCCGTTCGATCCCGAGTCGACCTGACCCGGTCCGGGCTCAAGCGGCGTCGACCCAGGCCGCCATCCGGCTGAAGCCGTCGCCGACGCGCTGGCTCAGGCCCGACTTGTCGCGCGGTCCGCTCGGCAGCTCCGCGACGGCGCGCTCGACCTGGTCCCGATCGGCGTCGGTCACGATCGTGTAGACCGTGCCGGCCCGGTCCCACGTCACCAGCATCGGCGCGCCGGGGCGGACCCACACGTCGGCGGCGCCCATCCTGGCCGGCTCGAAGCCGTCGAGGCCGTCGCGGTCCAGGTGCCCGTTCTGCTCGAACAGGTCGAGGGTCGCCCGGCCGTCGCTGTAGCGGAGCGCCACGACCTCCTCGCCGTCGGAGTAGCGGCCCCCCACGCGGTGCAGGTCCCCGGCCAGGGTCGGGTGGCACGGCCACCCCTTGCCGTCGAGCGCGTCCATCGCCGCGGCGGGGATGACATGGCCGGTCTGCGCCGTGCTGGCGCCGGCGAAGTTCCCGGCATAGCGATTGAAGGGCGGGACGACGACGTCGCCGACGGCCGGCTCGGGGCCCCCCACGGCGTACGCCGTCACGACGACCGCGACCGATGCCCCGGCCAGCACGGCACCGGTGCGGAGGGGAAGCGCCCGGCCGAGGCGGGTCCACCACCGCTCGCGCGGGGGAGGTTCGGCCGGGAGGCTGGTGAGGGACGCCAGCAGGCCGGCAGGCGGCTCGGGACTTCCCACGGTCGACATGCGGGACTTGAGCAGGCGCTGCTGGCGCACCGCGCGGGCACACTCCTCGCAGGTGTCCAGATGGGTCGACGCCTCGCGCATCGCGGACTCGGACATCTGCCCGTCCACGAAGGCGGCGACATCGGATCCCAGGTGAGCCATTCAGACCCCGATCGGACCCATGGTGCGGGTGCGGCCCTTGCCGGGGGCCCGGTGGGCAAGCGCCTCCCTTAGCTGCGTCCTCCCGCGGTGGATCCGCGACCGCACCGTGCCGAGCTTGATGCCCAGCACGTCGGAGATCTCCTCGTAGGACAGGCCCTCGATGTCGCACAGGACGACGGCTACCCGGAACTCGTCGGACAGCGAGGCCAACGCGATCTCGATGTCGGGATCGAAGTTGGCGTCGTGGACGGCCGACTCGGGGAGCACCTCGGCGCTCAGCAGCCGTTCCTCGGCGCCCTCGTGGAAGCCGTCCATGCGGACCCGGGTCTTGCGGCGGACGCGATCCAGGAAGAGGTTGGTCGTGATGCGGTGCAGCCAGCCAGGGAAGTTGCCGGGCTCGTAGCTGTCGAGCGAGCGGAAGACCCGGATGAAGACGTCCTGCGTCAGGTCCTCGGCGTCCTGACGGTTGCCGGTCAGTCGGTAGGCAAGCCGGTAGACGCGGGCGGAGTGCTCCGCCACGATGCCCTCCCAGTCGGGGGGCGTCCACTCGAGCGTCGTCGTTGCCACGTCATCTGCCTTCATGACTAGATCGTTGACCCTGCACCTGAGAGAACGCACAGAGCCGCATGACTGTTCCCCGTGTGAATGGTTCGCGCCTCCGAGGCTTCAGGGTCCCGCGCCGATAGGCTGGCCTCACCACTTCGACCGAGGAGCCATCATCACCACCGCAGCCAGCCTGGAGTACGCCGAGGGCTACCAGAGCGAGGACGATCATCTCGCCGCTGCACGCCGCCGTGCCGACGAGGTCGGGGTCGTCCCGATCGGGTCCGGCGCCGGAGCAGCGCTGTCCTTCCTCGCCTCCGCGATCGGCGCGAGGTCCGTCGCCGAGATCGGCACCGGCACGGGAGTCTCCGGTCTGTGGCTGCTTCGCGGCATGCAGTCCGACGGCGTCCTGACCTCGGTCGACCTGGAGGCAGAGCACCAGCGTCTCGCCCGCGAGACCTTCACCGCGGCCGGCCACGCCCCACAGCGGTTCCGCCTCATCGCCGGCTCCGGGCTCGACGTCATGCCCCGCCTGACCGATGCGGGCTACGACCTGGTGTTCCTCGACGGCGACAAGGTCGAGTACGGCGAATACCTCGAGCAGGCCATCCGCCTGGTCCGCCCCGGTGGCCTCATCGCGTTCGACAACGCCCTGTGGCACGACCGGGTCGCGGACCCGTCGCAGCGTGACGCCGAGACCGTCGCGATCCGCGAGGTCGTCCAGCAGGTCGCGAACGACGACCGCCTGCGCAGCGTGCTGCTGCCGGTCGGCGATGGTCTGCTCGTCGCCCAGCTCCAGCCCTGACCCACCCGAACGGTGACGCGTGGGTTGCGCACGGTGATGCGCGACTTGCGCACGGTGACGCGCGACTTGCGCCGTTCGGCGGGACGCGACAACCCACGCGTCACCGTGCGCAACCCACGCGTCAGCGGGGAGCGGGTCTGACGGGGTCAGTCGTCCTTGTTGCCGTGCTCGAAGTGGCTCGACGACCGAAAGC
Source organism: Aeromicrobium sp. (assembly GCA_025965175.1). Classification (GTDB taxonomy): domain Bacteria; phylum Actinomycetota; class Actinomycetes; order Propionibacteriales; family Nocardioidaceae; genus Aeromicrobium. Next base: position 10,792 of record JAOPXL010000099.1, on the reverse strand, counting down.
CAGCCGGGCCACGCACGACGCCAATGATCTCGCAGGGCTCGATCAGGATCGGCACGGAGCCGATGATCCTCGAGCCCGCCGAGTCTGCGGCGTCCTTCTCGAACGACTCCTGGAACGCGGCGCGGGCCTCGTCGGACACGAAGACGTAGCTGCCCTCGAACCACTGGCCCTTGTGGGCACGCCAGGTCTTGAAGCGCAGACCGTCCAGACCGGCGAACTTGGCGTACGACTCGTCCTCGACGTAGGCCCGGAGAGCCTTGAGTGTGCCCTTCGGCGCGTCGGTCAGGGACCAACGCACCGTCAGCCCGTACATCAGACCGCTTTGAGTGCGTCGCCGAGTGTGGCAGCTTCCTCGTTGTTGAGCTCGACGACCAGGCGGCCCCCGCCCTCGAGCGGAACGCGCATGACAATGCAGCGTCCCTCCTTGGTGACCTCCATCGGGCCGTCTCCGGTCCGTGGCTTCATGGCGGCCATCAGTTCCCCTTCCGTCCTGGTGCTCCCGCCGAACCGGCAGAGAGCGTCCCTACCATTATCGCCTATGCCCGGTCCCCCTTCGACCGCAGTCCCTCAGGAGCCACTCATGACCAATCCCACCGCACCCCCGATCACGTACGAGGTATCCGCCGGAGTCGCCACGGTGACCCTCGCCAGGCCCGACGCGATGAACTCGCTGACCCTCGCCACGAAGGTTGCGCTGCGCGACGCGCTGCACGCCGCGGCGGCCGACAGCGCCGTCCGCTGCGTCGTCATCACGGGCTCCGGACGCTCGTTCTGCGTGGGCCAGGACCTCAAGGAGCACGTCGCCGGGATGTCCGGGGACGACTCCATGGGGACGCACGACACCGTCGCCGAGCACTACAACCCCATCGCGACGGCGATCGCCGCGATGCCGAAGCCCGTCATCGCGGCGGTCAACGGGATCGCGGCCGGAGCCGGCTCCTCGATCGCCTTCGCTTGCGACTTCCGCGTCCTGGCCCGGTCGGCCGGGTTCAACACCGCGTTCGCCGCCATCGCGTTCTCCTGCGACACCGGGGCGTCGTGGACGCTCCCTCGCCTCGTGGGGCAGGCCCGGGCGACGGACCTGCTGATGCGCCCCCGGACGATCTCCGCGGACGAGGCGCTCACGCTGGGCCTCGCAACGTCGGTCGTCGACGACGACGAGCTGGCCGAAGCGGTCTCGGCCCTGGCGGACGAGCTGGCCCAGGGGCCGACGCTCGCCTATGGGGCGATCAAGCGGGCGCTGGCCTTCTCCGCGACCCACGACCTGCCCACGTCACTGGAGCACGAAGGCCAGAAGATGGCGCTTACCGGAGCCTCGGCCGACCACGTCACGGCCGTCGAGGCGTTCCTCGCGAAAAAGAAGCCGGTCTACCAGGGGCGGTAGGCACTCAGGCGAGCTTGCGCTCCTGCTGGCGCCGGCGCTCCTCGGCCGCGGCCTGCTCCCAGGCCAGCAGCTCGGCACGGACCTGCAGCTCGGCGCTCTCGCTCGCGGCGAGGGCGTCCTGGGCGGTCATCAAGTCGATCCGGGCCGACTCCAGGTCGGAGCGTGCGGAGCCGACCTCCTCCTGCAGGGCAGCATTGCGGGCGCGTTCGGCCGACACACGCTCGCGTGCCTGGGCGAGCTCGATCTCAGCGGTCACGAGAGCGTCGCGCAGGGCGGCGATCTGGGCGTCGCGCAGGCTCACGCGCTGACCCATCTGCTCGGCGAACGCGGTGTGCTCGCGGGAGCGGGCGACGGCGACGGTGCGGTTGTCGTCGGCGATCTTCGCCCGGTCGTGGGCCCAGTCGCGGCGCAGCTGGGCGATCTCGTCGGACAGCAGGCGTGCGGCGACGACCCCTGTGGCGGCGGCGAACGCGGTCGCACCGATCAGGACGGGCACCGTCGCGATGATGATGCCGACGATGGCGACGAGCACCGCGGCGGCGAGCAGCAGGATCGCGCCGAGAGCTCTGCGGGAGCGGGGAATTCTCCGGTTGGACATGTCCGGATCGTAGGACGAACCGGGGCCCGATTCGGGGAGGCACGCCCTGACGGCGCGGGACGGATGTGTCGGGTGTGACCTAGTCCACGCGGGCGACACAGCCCGCGACGTGGTCGTTGACCATCCCGGTGGCCTGCATCAGGGCGTAGGCCGTGGTGGGCCCGAAGAAGCGAAATCCTCGCTTCTTGAGGGTCTTGGCCATCGCGACGGACTCCGGCGTCGTGGCCGGCACCTCGTCGTACGACGTGGGGGCAGGTCGTGGCGGCGGCGCGAAGGACCAGAGCAGGTCACTGAACGACTCGTCCAGCGCCAGCAAGGTGCGGGCGTTGCTGATTGTGGCCTCGATCTTCATGCGGTTCCGGATGATCCCCGCGTCGTCCAGCAGCCGGTCGACTTCGGACTCGCCGAACCCGGCCACGACCTCAGGGTCGAAGCCCGCGAACACCTCCCGGAACCGCTCGCGCTTGCGCAGGACGATCGCCCACGAGAGGCCGGACTGGAAGGCCTCCAGCGACATCCGCTCGAACAGCTCGCGGTCACCGCGGAGCACCCGCCCCCACTCGGTGTCGTGATAGACGATCATTGCCGGGTCGTCCCCCCAGGGGCACCGGGTCACGGCGTCGGGCGAGCTGGTCAACGTCATGCAGGTCAGCTGTCCTGGGCGATGAACCAGGACACCGCCTCGTCGACGTCGTCGGTGAGGTGCAGCATGTCGATGTCGGACTCGCTGACCTTGCCGTCCGCCAGCATGCTGTCGCGGAGCCAGTCGATCAGGCCGCTCCAGTACTCGGTGCCGAACAGCACGATCGGGAACGACGTGACCTTCCCGGTCTGCGTCAGCGTCAGCGCCTCGAACAACTCGTCCATCGTGCCGAACCCGCCCGGCAGGACGATGAACCCCTGGGCGTACTTGACGAACATCGTCTTGCGGACGAAGAAGTAGCGGAAGTTGACCCCGAGGTCGACCCACTCGTTCATCCCCTGCTCGTGCGGCAGCTCGATGCCGAGACCCACCGACACGCCACCGCACTCGCTCGCCCCGCGATTGGCGGCCTCCATCGCACCGGGGCCGCCCCCAGTGATGACGGCGTAGCCGGCGGCGCACAGCTTCTCCGCGATCAGGCGCGCGTTGTCGTACATCGGGTCGTCGGGCCTGGTCCGGGCCGAGCCGAAGACGCTGACCGCGGGTCCGAGCTCGGCGAGAGCGCCGAAGCCCTCGATGAACTCGGCCTGGATCCGCAGGACCCGCCACGGGTCGGTGTGCACCCAGTCGGTCGGCCCGCGGGAGTCGAGGAGTCGCTGGTCGGTCGTGCTCTCGGGAATCTGGTCCCGTCGCAGCTGGACCGGCCCCTGCCGGTGAGACCTGCGCTCAGTCATGCTGCCGCCTTCGTGGAGGAGGAACGGTACGACGTCGTCAGCATGACGGGCTGCCGATTCCCTCGCTGCGCTCGGTCATGTCGTCAACCATCTGGTCAGGGTCTCGAGCACCCGGTGCAGGTGCTCGACGGGGACCTGCTCGTCGGCCTTGTGGGCGTAGATCGGGTCGCCAGGGCCGTAGTTGACCGCGGGGATCCCGAGCAGGGTGAACTGGGCGACGTCGGTCCAGCCGAACTTCGGCCGCGGCTCAGCGCCGACGGCCCGCACGAACGCGGCGGCGGCCGGCTGGGTCAGGCCGGGCATCGCGCCGGGCGCCGAGTCGGTGATCGTGAGCCCGAAGCCCTCGAACACCTCCTGCAGGTGCTGGTGCGCCTGCGCCTCGGTGCGGTCGGGCGCGAACCGGAAGTTGACCGTCACGACGGCCTCGTCCGGGATGACGTTGCCAGCCACACCGCCGCTGATGCCCACCGCGTTGAGGCCTTCGCGATAGACGAGCCCGTCGATCTCGACCTTGCGGGGGACGTACGCGTTGAGGCCGTCGAGGACCGGGGCGAGGGCGTGGATCGCATTGTTGCCCATCCACGACCGGGCCGAGTGCGCCCGCTCCCCCGCTGTACGGATCTCGACCCGCATCGTGCCCTGGCACCCGGCCTCGACGCCGGCGTCGGACGGCTCCATCAGGATCGCGAAGTCACCGGCCAGCAGCGCGGGACGCTCGCGGGCGAGTCGGCCGAGCCCGTTGAACTCGGCGGCGATCTCCTCGCCGTCATAGAACACGTACGTCACGTCCCGGACGGGATCCGGCACCGCGGCGGCGAGCAGCAGCGCGACCGCGATGCCGCCCTTCATGTCGCAGGAGCCGAGCCCGTGCAGGATCCCGCCCTCCAACCGGGACGGCCAGTTGTCGTTGGCGGGAACGGTGTCCAGATGACCTGCGATGACGACCCGCTCGGCCCGGCCGAGCGACGTGCGCGCGACGATCGTGTGGCCGTCGCGGACCACCTCGAGGTGGGGGGACGTCCGCAGCGCGGCCTCGACCGCATCGGCGATCTCCGCCTCGGCGAGGCTCTCTGAGGCGATGTCGATGAGCGCCGCAGTCAGGCTGACGACGTCGGAGGACAGGTCGAGGATGGCCACGGGGACCACTGTGCCACGGCGCCCACCCGAGCCGGGATCAGCCGGCGTCGAACACGCAGAACTCGTTGCCCTCCGGATCGGCCATGACGGTCCACCGGGTCTCGTCGGTCGGGGTCGCCAGGACGGACGCCCCGCGGACGACGAGGTCGTCGACCGTCGCACCGTCGCGCAGCGTCACGTCCCAGTGCAGCCGGTTCTTGACGGTCTTGGGCTCGGGCACCGGCACGAAGTCGAAGGACTCGACCGGGGCGCCGGGGATGTCGTCGAGGTGGGAGTAGTCGTCCTCGTGCGTCAGCGTCCCGCCCCAGACGTCGGCCCACCACTGCGAGACGGCCCGGTGGTCGGTGGCGTCGACCACGACGTCCTTGAGGCCGGGCGCGCGGTTGTCGTGCACGAAGACGCAGAACTCGTTGCCCTCCGGGTCCGCGAACGTGGTCCACCAGAACTCGCCGTCGGCCGTCAGCTGCTCGAGACCCGCGAACGGCTCGAGCGACGCGGCGACCAGGTCGAGGTGCACCCGGTTCTTGACCGTCTTGGCCTCGGGGACGAGGGTGATCCAGGTCGTCTGGCCGGGGTCCTCACCGCGGAGGACGCCGTCCCCGTCGTCGAACACCTCACTGGTCAGATGCAGCGCGCGCGACCAGAATCCCTCGATCGCCGCGACGTCGTTGGCGTCGATGGACAGGTCCTTGAAGGTCACGAGAGCCATGCGCCCACGGTAGTGCGGGCCGCCGACAGCCGCGAGTCACTCCTGGACGGCCTTGATGACTGCGACCGAGATCGACGCCCGGTCGGTGCCCCCGTCCGTCAGCGCCGCCGCAGCCTCCCGGACGATGACCCAGTCGCGGGCACGCTCCTCGTCCAGCCGGGCCGTGTCGACCACGGCGTGGAACCGGCGGCGCAGGGTGCCGCGGACGTCTTTGGACGTCGCGACCTCGGCCCACCGGTGGGACAGCAGGGGCGCGACCTCGACGTGGGGGTCGCCGGAGAGCGGGCGCGGAGAGATGGCCGACCATGACTCCCGGTCACCGGCCAGGACGTTCCCGTAGTGCAGGTCGCCGTGCACCAGGGCCCCGTCTGTCGCCGGGTCCGTCGCGAACGCCCGAGCGAGGTGGGCCGCCTGCTCGACGATGCGCCGGGGCAGCGCCCCGGAGCGGCCGCCGGACAGGTCGGCCGCCCACCCCGCGGCGTACGTGCTGAGGCGCGCCAGCTGCGGCGGTGCCGGGACGTGCAGCCGTCCGTACAGGCCGGCGACGATCTCGCACGCCTCGACGTCCCACGCCCCGGTCAGGTCCTGTGCCGAAAGACGTTCCAGCAGCAGCGCACCGCGGCGCGGATCGGCGCGCAGGAGCCGGACGGCGCCGCGCCCGTGCCAGTGCCGCAGCGCGAGTGCCTCGTGCCGCGCCACGTCCGGCGGTGCGACCTTGAGCATCGCCGGTCCGTCCGCCGTCATGACCGGCACGACCGACGCGGGCCCGGGCGGTGCCCCGTCGACCACGAGGAGGTCCCACTCGTCGAGCAAAGCACGCACGAGCCGGGCGGGGTCGGGCTGCTGCGGGCTCATCATTGCAGCCTGTCACCTTGCTGGGTGGAGGATGTGGAGCCGTGGGACAGACTGGCGGCATGACGAGCTCCTTCGTGGGTCACATCGCCGGGCTGGGCACCGCGTCCGGCACCCGGATCGTCATCGGCATTTGGGCCGAGAGCCCCTACGGCCCGTTCGCCGACGTGATGCTCGAGGACCCGTCCGGGCACCGCACCCTCATCGCGCCACGCCGGGAGGTCGCCGAATTCGTCGCGTCGACGTACGCGTTCGACGAGGTCCGGGTCGAGCCCGTGTCGGTCGAGTGCGGCCACGAGTGGTCGGTGCACACACGGTCCCTGCAGGTCAGGTTCACGCCGGGCCGCCGGCTGTGGGTGTCGCCGCTCCTGCGCCTCGTGCCCGCACCGCTGCGCCGCACCGCGTGGTGGGCCCGCCTCTGCAATCCCGTCGCGGCCCGGCTGATGCCCGGGGTCCGGACCCACGGGACGGCCGGCGGCGGTCGGTCCGAGTGGTACGCCGCGACAGGCGTCCGCAAGCTCGTCGGGGCGCGCGCGACGTGGCTCGGCGAGGAGCTGGGCACGCTGGCCCCCGTCACCCCGCCCGTACGTTTCGGGTTCGCGTCCGCGCCCGCCCAGCCGACGCTGACCGCACTGACCTCCTACGTCACCGACGCGTAGTCGGCTGGCCGCGACCCGCGACGGCTAGCGGAACCCGGCGCCCTGCCCGGACGGGTTGCGGACCTTCTGGCCCTTGGCCCGGGCGACGTCGGCCAGATCGGCCTGGAACGCGCTCATCCGCTCGGTCAGGGCGGCGTCGCCGGTGGCGAGGATGCGGACCGCGAGCAGCCCGGCGTTGCGGGCGTTGCCGATCGACACCGTCGCGACCGGCACACCGGCGGGCATCTGCACGATCGACAGCAGCGAGTCCATCCCGTCGAGGTGCTTGAGCGCGACCGGCACACCGATGACGGGCAGCGGCGTGACGGCCGCCAGCATGCCGGGCAGGTGGGCGGCGCCGCCTGCCCCCGCGATGATGACCTCGATCCCGCGACCATGCGCCTCGCGCCCGTAGGCCAGCATCTCGTCGGGCATCCGGTGGGCCGAGACGACATCGGCCTCGTACGCGATGCCGAACTCGCCCAGGGCGGTCGCGGCGGCCTCCATCGTCGGCCAGTCGGAGTCGGATCCCATCACGATGCCGACGCGGGGCTGCTCAGTCATGGGGTGCTCCTTCGGTGAACAGTGCTGCGGCACGACGGGCCCGGGTGAGTACGTCGTCGAGGTCGGGGCCGTACGCCGTCACGTGCCCGACCTTGCGGTCGGCCTTGACGGACTTGCCGTAGAGGTGGACCTTGACGTCCGGCTCGGCGGCCAGCACGACGGCGCGCTGTGCCTCGAGATCCTCGACCGCGCCGCCCAGGACGTTGACCATGACGGCCCAGGGGCTTCGGGCATCGGTGCTGCCGAGCGGCAGGTCGAGCACCCCGCGCAGGTGGTTCTCGAACTGGCTCGTCGCGGCGCCGTCGATCGACCAGTGGCCGGTGTTGTGGGGGCGCATCGCGAGCTCGTTGACCAGGAGGCGCCCATCGGTCGTCTCGAACAGCTCGACGGCCAGGATGCCGGTGACGTCGAGCTCGGTCGCGACGCGCTCCCCCAGCTCGCGGGCCTGCTCGGCCAGCGCCGGGTCCAGGTCGGGGGCCGGGGCCACGACCTCGGCGCAGACACCGTCAGCCTGCCGGGACTCCACGACGGGATAGGACCGGACCTCGCCGGAGGGCGACCGGGCGACCAGCGCCGACAGCTCGCGCCGGAAGTCGACGAGCTCCTCGGCGAGCAGCGCACGGCCCGAGGCGAACGCCTCCTCGGCCTCGGCTGCGGAGCGTACGACCCAGACGCCCTTGCCGTCATAGCCGCCGCGGGTCGTCTTGACGACCGCCGGGAAGCCGAACTCCTCGAGATCGGCCGGCGTCTCGACGAGGCGGTGGCGGGGGCAGGGCACGCCCATGTCGGTCAGCCGCTCGCGCATCGCGCCCTTGTCCTGAGCGAACAGGAGGGCATGCGGACCGGGCCGGCAGGCGTGGCCCTCGGCCTGCAGCGTGCGCAGGTGCTCCGGCGGGACGTGCTCATGATCGAACGTCACGACCGGCGCGTCGGCCACGACGGAGCGCAGCGTGTCGAGGTCCGTGTAGTCACCGACGACGTGGTCGGGGACGACCTGGGCCGCCGAGACGTCAGGACCCTCCGCGAGGAGCCGGACCCGGATCCCGAGTCCGATCGCCGACTGCTGCATCATGCGGGCCAGCTGGCCTCCGCCAATGACCGCGAGCTCAGGTGTGGGCACGAGCCCCAGCCTATCGGGACCGGAACCCGCGGCGTTCGCTCACCGTGATCGGCGAGACGTTGCCGAAGCCCCGTAGGGGTCGCGGCGGCAAGGTCCGGGTGTCGAACTCGCCGTCCAGCCCCGCGGCGGTCGCGTCGTCGACCAGGACACGGTTGCTGCGGGCGACGTGCGACAGCCGGGCCGCCAGGTTGACCGGCGGGCCGAAGACGTCACCGAGGCGGCTGATGACCGATCCCGTCGCCAGGCCGACGCAGATGTCGGGGAGCTCGGGCCGCGACGCGATCTGCGTGACCATGTCCAGCGCCGTGCGTGTGCCCTCCCGGGGATCGGCCGTGACGAACAGGACGGCGTCGCCCAGGGTCTTGATGACCCGCCCACCGTGGGCCGTGATGATGTCCGCGCAGCGGGTCTCGAAGTTCTCCACCAGGGCGCCCAGGCTGTTGTCGTCGAGCCCGTTGGACACCGACGTGAAGCGGGACAGGTCCGCGAAACCCACCGTCATGGTCGTGGACAGGAGCTCCGCGTCAGCGGCGCCGAGTGCCTCCATCCGGGCCGCCGCGGCGGCGAGGTGGCGCCGCCAGGCGTACTTCATGAGCTGCTCCCAGCCCGGCGCGGCGCTGTGCGCGAGCTCGACGGCGGCCTCCAGGCGGCTCTCGGCCTTGCCGCTCTCGACGTCCCGCTCGACCTGCTCGACCAGCGTCGAGACCTGCCAGTCCGCGAGCCTTGCCATCGTGGAGCCCAGTGCTCGCGTCATGCGGAAGACCGTCTCCTCGTCCAGCAGCCCGGCCTCGAGCGCCGCGGCGACCGCCGCCACCGCGACGACGTCGGCCTCGCCGTACGCCACGGCATCCCCCGTGTCGGGGAAGCCCAGGGCTCGCCAGAGTCGTTGGCCGTCCTCAAGGCTCAGGCCACCCTTGGCGGTGACCTCCGCGCCGGTCAGGGTCAGTGAGCCCTCCAGGATCAGCTGCGCGAGGCTGTCCCTGAGGTCAGATCGCTTCATCGTTCCTGGTCGTGTCGTGCTGGTCGAACACCAGGTTCGTGACGGTGCGGTGGAACGCCTCGATGTTCGGGATGTCCCGCAGCTGCAGCCCGGCCTGCTCGCTGGCGTCGTGGATGATCAACGTGCCGCAACCGAGGATGCGGTCGTTGAGGTTCTTCTCGAAGGCGACGTCGTTGACGCGGCTGAGCGGGATGACTCGTCCCGTCCGGGTCAGCAGACCCTTCTGCTCGACGATCCGCTTATTGGTCAGCGTGTAGGTCCAGGTCAGCCACTTGAGGAACGGCAGCAGCGAGCCCCACAGGATCAGGATCAGCGCGAGTGCCACGATGACCCAGCCGACGACGTTGTCGCCCTGGTCGCCGATCTTCGCGATCAGGAAGCCGGCGGCTACGCACACCACGAGCAGGATCAGGAACGGCAGGAAGAGCACCTTGACGTGCGTGCGCGTCGTCGCGACGGTCTGCTCACCGTCGATCATCAGCTTGCGGGGAAGGCTCATGCGGCAAGTCTCTCACTCGGCGGGACGCACGTGGGTGACATCGCCCGCGCTGATTGCCCGGTCCCCGATCAGGAGCCGGCCCAGGTCGTCGATCCCGGTGGCTAGCCCGCGCAGCGGTTCGGCGTCGGGCAACGTCACGGTGACCTCCGAGCCGATCGTGACGCACCGCCGGACGTACGACTCGCGGATCCCGCCGCGAGGGTCGCCGCCCGACGCCGACCAGGCCCGGTAGAGCGCCTCGAGGTTGCGCAGCAGCGCCCGGATCACGATGGTCCGGTCGGTCTCGGTCGCCCCCTCCAGCAACAACGAGGTGGCGGTCTCGACCGGCAGCTCGTCCCCCCGCATCGAGACGTTGAGCCCCACACCGATCACCGCGGCGGCGCCCTGCGGCGTCTCGACCCGCTCGAGCAGGATCCCGGCGAGCTTGCGGCCGTCGACCAGCACGTCGTTGGGCCACTTGAGGCCCGAGGCGACCCCGCACTCCTGCACCGTCGCGTCGACCGCCAGCCCGACCAGGAGCGGCAGCCACACCCAACGGGCCGCGGGCACCGCCTCGGGTCGCAGCAGCACCGAGACGATCGCGCCCGACCCGGCCGGCGCCTCCCACACCCGGTCAAGCCGGCCCCGTCCTGCGGTCTGCCGATCCGTCGTGTGGACCGTGCCCTCAGGCGCACCGGCACGCCCCGCTGCGGCGACGTCGGCGTTGGTGCTGCCGGTCTCGGCCGTCACCACGACGTCGGTCCAGAAATGTCCCGGCCCGGTCAGCGCTGCCCGCAGCGTCGTGGCGTCGAGGGGCGGGCGGTCGAGGTCGCGATAGGACATGAGAACAGCCTCACATATCGGATCCGGCCTCCGGTCGTTACTCTGACCTCCGTGAGTGAACACGAGATCGAAGCCAAGCCAGAGCTCCACAC
>JAOPXL010000090.1 GCA_025965175.1 Aeromicrobium sp. | reverse complement strand
GTAGCCCGCAGCCCCACAGCAGCAGCATCCAGTTGACGAAGTGGTTGATGTTGTCCCACGGCTCGATCGTGTCGTACAGGTCGAGGGTGTTGCCGGTGACGTCGATCAGGAACGGGGCCATGATCAGCGCGAAGGCGCCCCACGGCATCGCGTCGGTGTCCCGCGTCCGCCACCACCAGACTGCCGGGACGAGGAGCATCAGCAGGGGATAGACGGCCAGGCGGTAGCCGAACCCCTTGCCCTCGAACTGGTCCAGACCCGCGAACGTGCCGACGGCCAGCTGCACCACCGTCAGCGCGAGGACGCCAGCTGCGGCCCAGAGGCTGACCGGGCGGGAAGTCTGCATGGCGTACACCCTCCCACGCTGGGGAAGACCCGTTCCGACGTGCGGGCATGGGGCGCGCCGCCTAGCGTCGAAACATGACGAAGCCGAGCTACAGCACGATCATGTCCGTCGGGACCGTTGCCTACTCCGTTTACGCACTCGCGAGGCCGCGCCACCTGGGGAAGGCGTTGACCAACAGCCCGCTGAAGCAGCCTGAGTACGACGTCGTGGCGCGGACGTTCGGGTTCCGTGACCTGGTCGTCAGCGCGCTGGCGCTGGCCGCCCCCACGGCAGCCGCCCGGGAGCAGGCGATGATCGGCCGGATCGTGCTCGACCTGACGGACTCGGCGCTGTTCACCGCGGAGGCGAAGACCAAGGCAGGCAAGGCCAAGGTGTTGCTGGCGACGCTGACGTGGGCCGGGCTCAACACCGCTGCGGTCCTGAAGGACCGCGAGGCGGCCTAGCGCTGCAGGACGGATCGGAGGCCATGTTCGACACCTTCATCGCGATGCTGATGTCGCTGGCCGCGGTACTCTCCGGGGCCGGATCGACGGCCGCCGTGCCGGACCAGGCCGACCGGCACTACGCGAACCAGACGCCGTACGGAGATCCGGCGAGCTCGCGGGTCCGCACCCCGCCGGCCGGGTACGAGCTGACGTTCATCGAGACCGTTGGCCGGCACGGTGCCCGTACGCTCACGAGCTCGGCCGGCGAGCGGCGTGCGCTTGATGTCTGGGAGGCAGCCCGGCGCAGCGGGGACCTGACCGACCTGGGAGCGGGGTTCGGTCCGGACGTGCGGGAATTTCAGAGGTCTGAGCGGACGATCGGCTACGGCAGCCTGACCTCGGTCGGCGTGCAGGAGTGGGAGGGGATCGGCCGGCGCACTGCCGAGCTCTACGGCGACTTCCTCGATCGGTCCTCCGTTGACGGCGACAGCGTCCAGCTCAGGACCACCCCGGTCCAGCGGACCATCGACAGCGCCCAGGCGATGGGGACTGCGCTCGAGAAGGGGGCCCCCGGGCTCGACGTGCGGCCCCCCGAGAGCGACGCGGCGCGGCTCCTGATCACCAATGGCGTCACGACGGCAGGCAGCCGCGCCATCGCGGACGTGCTCGCTCGACCGCGGATCGCCGCGACCGCGCAGCACCTGCTGCAGCGAATGTACGCGCCTGACTACGTCGCGACGCTCGACGACCCGGTGGAGGCCGCGCTGGACGTCTACCTGCTCTACTGCACCGCGCCCGGGATGGTCGAGGACACCGACGTGACGTTCGCCGACTACGTGGCGCCGGCCGACGCCGCCGTGCTGGAGGAGGCCTCCGACGCCCGGATCTTCTACTCGTACGGGCCCGGTGTCGCGGGTCAGGACAGCTCGTACGCCGGGGCGCGTCCGCTGCTTGCGGACTTTCTCGACGCGCTCGACGACCGGCTCGCGGGCGGGAGCACGGCGGCCGTGTTCCGGCTGGCCCACGGCGAGACCACGATGCCGTTCGCGGCGCTGATGCGCCTGCCGGGCAGCGACGAGCAGGCCCCGGCCGGGACTCCGTTCTCGTATGCCACCAACCCGTGGCGCGGCCGGATCGCCGGGGGGCTGGCGACCAACATCGAGTGGACGGTGTTCCGGAGCCGGTCGGGCCAGGCCCTGGTCACGGTCCGGCACAACGAGAAGCCGGTGCGGCTGGCCGATCGCTGCCGCGAGTCGGTGCCGTACTTCTACCGACCCGCTGAGCTGCGACGCTGCCTCGGCTGACGTTGGTCGCCCCTACAGTGGGCAGATGCGATTTCGGCGCACCGTCAACCTCATCGCGCTGCTGGTCGCTGCGATCCTCCCGCTGCTGACGTCGGTGGAGGCGTCCAGCCGACCCGACGTGAGCAATGCGGGCTGGTACGCCAACCAGACGCCGTACGGCAATGCCGCCTCGGCCCAGACGCTGACGCCGCCCACGGGGTACGACCTGGTGTTCCTGGAGACCGTCGGGCGACACGGCTCACGGACCATGACCAACGACGATGCCGAGGTCCGGGCGCTCGAGATCTGGCGGTCCGCGCGATCGGCCGGTGGCCTCACGACCCGGGGTGAGCGGTTCGACGACGATCTGGCGGCATTCCAGCGGGTCGAGCGCAGGCTCGGCTACGGCAACCTCAGCACGACGGGCAAGGACGAGTGGCGCGGGATCGGGCGGCGTACGGCTGACAGCTACGCGAGCTTCTTCGCCAGGGTCGTCCGGTCCGGTGACCAGGTCGCGATGACGACCTCGCCGGTGAACCGGACGAAGGAGAGCGCCAGCGCGATGACGGCCGGGTTGCTCGGCGAGGTCGCCGGGCTCACCTTCACGGCTCCCCGGGTCGATCAGGAGCTGGTGATCGGCAACGGCTCGACGCAGGCCGGCAAGGCGGCGATCGCCGAGGTCCTGCGTCGCTCCAGCGTCCGCGACGCGGCGAGGCGCGTCCTGCAGCGGCTCTATCGCCCTGCGTACGTCTCGCGGATCGGCGATCCTGTCGCTGCTGCGCTCGACCTGTACGCGCTCTACGCCCAGGCCGCCGGGATGCGATCAGACACCGCTGTGACCTTCGCGGCGTACGTCCCGGTGTCCGACGCGAAGGTGCTCGCCTCGGCGAAGGACGCGCAGAGCTTCTATCGGTACGGCCCGGGCGTCAAGGGGGAGCGGGACTCGTTCGAGCAGGCTGCCCCGATCCTCGACGACTTCTTCGCACGGCTCGACGAACGGCTCGACGGTGGCAGGACCGCGGCGGTGTTCCGCCACGCGCACGGGGAGACGACGATGCCGTTCGCGGCGCTGACCCGCATGCCCGGCAGCCAAGAGCAGGCTGCCGAGACTGCGCCGTACTCCCACGCCAACAACCCGTGGCGGGGCTATCTCAGCGGACGGCTGGGCGGCAACATCGAGTGGTCGGCCTTCGGCAACAAGGGCGGATCGGTGCTCGTGACGGTGCGACACAACGAGCGGCCGGTCAGGCTCAGCAGCGCGTGCACGCCATCCAGCGTCGGGGGCGGCTGGTTCTACCGGGTGACCGAGCTCAAGAAGTGCCTGGGCTGAGCTACTTCCGCAACCGGACCAGCTCGGCCAGTGCCGAATCGGACAGCTCGGTCAGGGCGCCCTCGCCGCCGTTGACGACGGCGTCGGCCAGGGACCGCTTGGACTTGATGAGCTCGGCGATCGACTCCTCGATCGTGCCCTCGCTGATCAGCCGGTGGACCTGGACGTTCTTGGTCTGGCCGATGCGGTGGGCGCGGTCGGTGGCCTGGTCCTCGACGG
>JAOPXL010000015.1 GCA_025965175.1 Aeromicrobium sp. | reverse complement strand
GACGAGGTGATGGAGCACATCTACACCGAGGTCAACAACGGCGTGTACCGCTGCGGCTTCGCCGGCGACCAGGAGGCCTACGACGCCGCGTACGAGCGGCTGTGGGTCGCGCTCGACTGGCTCGAGGAGCGTCTCGCCGGGCAGCGCTACCTGATGGGCGACACCATCACGGAGGCCGACGTCCGGCTGTTCACGACGCTCGCGCGCTTCGACGCCGTCTACCACTCGCACTTCAAGGCCAGTCGCCAGAAGCTCACCGAGATGCCGGTGCTGTGGGCGTACGCGCGCGACCTGTTCCAGACCCCGGGCTTCGGCGAGACGGTCGACTTCGACCAGATCAAGAAGCACTACTACGTCGTGCACTCCGACATCAACCCGACCGGGATCGTCCCGAAGGGGCCGGAGGAGGAGGTGTGGCTGACCCCGCACGGCCGCGAGGTCCTGGGCGGACGCCCCTTCGGGGACGGCACCCCGCCCGACACCGAGCTCTGATCGGACAGGGCAGGTCAGGTCGCGGGCTCGGTGCCGGGCTCGAAGCGCAGGACCGGTGCGCGGCCGGCGATCGACTCCGGCAGCAGCGTCGCCCGCAGGCGTTCCCGCTTGCCGGCGCCCGCCCGGATCGACCTGGCCACGGCCCTGAGGTCGGCGAGCCCGTTGCCGTCGACGTCGGCGTCGCGGGCGAACCGCTCGCGCTCGACCCGCCGCAACAGGGCGTCGAGCGCCGTCACGTCGATCCCCGGCCGCCGGCGCAGCCGCGCCGCGAAGCCCCGGGGCGTGTCGGCCGCCGACACCGCGATGCCGTGGTCCCGGGCGAGGTCCTCGAGCTCACGCCACAGCGGGTCGACGCTGCCGCCGCCCCGGCTGAGCCGCCACTGACGGCGCACCCAGCGCACGAGCCACGGGACGGCACAGACGAGCAGGAGTCCCGGCACGATCACGAGCGCGCTGCGCGAGGCGGTTTGGGCCGGGCTGGACGATGACGAGGTCGGCGTCCCGCTGTCGACCCGGTCCGCGCCCCGGGTCCCGCCGGTCGTCGTCTCCGGCGCCGCGCCACCGGTGTCGGACGTCGGGTCCGACGCCGGCTCGAAGAATGCCGTCGCGCTGCCGATGCTCGTGGTGGGCTCGAACTGCACCCACCCGACGCCCTGGAAGTAGAGCTCGGGCCAGGCGTGCAGGTCATCAGACGTCACCTTGTACTCGGTGTCGCCGTTCCGCTGGCCGACCGGGCTGCCCGGCGCGTAGCCGACCGCTATCCGGGCGGGGATGCCCAGCGACCGGGCCATGACGGCCATCGCCGAGGAGAAGTGGACGCAGTAGCCGGCCTTGACGTCGAGGAACTTCGCGATCACGCCGACCCCGTTGCCGTCATAGTCGTCGGCGACCGGCGCGGTCTCGGAGTAGCGGAAGCCACCCTCGGAGCGGAACCAGGCCTGCAGCGCCATCGCGCGGTCGTAGTTGTTGTCCGCGTTGGCCGTGACCTTCCTGGCGGTCTCCGCGATGACCTCGGGCATGTCGGCGGGCAGCACGAGGTAGGGCTCCACGCTCGACCCGATGAAGCTGTCGATCGACCGCATCTGCTCGGCCGTCGGCTCCCGGTCGAGACTCGTGACGGTGTACGTCTGCCCGCGCGAGTCGGCGGTCTCCGAGGACAGCGTCAGGCCGACCCGGTTGAACCGCCACGCCCCCTCGAGCCCGATGACGTTGGGAAGGGCCGGGTAGGGCACCGGCAGCATCGAGCTGCGTAGGTTGCGGATCGACACCGTCGTCCTGACCGGCTCGACGTCGATGTCGCTGCGCAGCACGACCTGGCCCTCGTTCTGGTCCATCAGCCCGGGCGTCGTCGCCGGCCGCCAGGTCTTGCCGGAGAAGTCCCGCAGCGTCGCGACCTTGAGGTAGGGCGCCGAGCGCAGCTCCGTCGTGTAGGTCAGCGCCGTGACCGAGCTGTTGCGGCGCAGGTTCTGCCCGAGCTCGAGCATCGGGTTGATCCCCCGACCGAAGACCGTCGACGGCGGCTTGCCCCAGCCCGTCGCGACGGCACCGACGTCCGGCGATACGACCGGGAACAGCATCGCCGCGACCAGGGCACCGCCGCCGAGGACGAGCGCGGGGCTCGACCCCCGCGACACGAACGCGGTCGTGGCCGTGCGCGACCGCAGAAGCACCAGCCACAGGGCGGCGACCGACACGAACAGCCACACCGAGGGCGTCTCGCCGGAGATCAGGGCGGGCGTCGCGTAAACCGCGACGAGCAGGATACCGATGAGCGCTGCCGCGCGACGGGTCTGCAGCAACAGGTCGGCAACGATGACGATCAGCCCGAAGGACGCGGCGACGACCAGGACGATGGGCTCGGCGGCACCGACCGGCGCCCGCTCCTCCACGATGATGATGCGGGCCGTGTAGGCCAGGTGGTTGAGGCCTCGCACCGTGTCCAGGGTCGGGAGGAACGCGCTCAACGTCTCCGGGACGAAGATCCACGCCAGGGCCAGCAGTTCGACGACGACCGCGACGGGCGCCACGAAGCGGAAGCCGAGCCCCCGCAGGACGGCGCACGTCAGGCCCGACATCAGGGCGATGAGCAGCGTCGTGACCCACCAGTCGTTGCCGGTCACGATCGTGCCGAAGCCGGTCAGGAGCAGCACCAGCGCCAGTGCCAGGACTGCGTGGTCGAACCACGTCTCGCGGGTCGAGCGGCCCGGTGCCCGGCGCCCCGGGTCAGCCCTGAGCATGGCTCGTCGCTCCGTCGAACCGGGACCACAGACCCGTGAGGTCGTCGCCCACCGCGTAACTGACGACGCGCCAGCGCGCGCCGTCGAGGAGGTCGAGCGCCTCGGCGGGCGTGCCGCGCGCGACCAGGGCCAGGACGGTCCGCGATGAGCTCAGGGCACCGGCCCATTGACGCGCCCGACCGACCGTCAACCGTCCGAGCACGACGTACGTCGCACGTTCCGCCGCGACCCGGCCGCTGACGTCGGTGTCCTCCGGCTCGACGACCGCAAGGTCGACCAGCGCGTCCTCGAGCGTGTCCTGGCCGTCGGCGACGAGCCGGTCGACACCGTGGCCGCTCGACTGCAGCGCCACGACCCAGCCGGCCCGGACCAGGTGCGCCGTTATCGACGCGGTGGCGACGACGCACCACTCGAACGGTGTCGAGTACTCCCACTGGCCCTTCCGGTCACGCGCGGTGCCCTGCGTCCCGGGGTCGCAGTCCAGGATCACGGCCGCGCGGGGGGTGATCTGCTGCTCCTCCTGACGCACCATCAGTTCGCTGCGGTGCGCCGTCGCCTTCCAGTGGATGCGCTTCAGCGCGTCACCGGGCTGATAGCTGCGCGCGATGATGTCGTCGTCGCCGACGCCGACGTTGTGCGGCGTCGGGCGGGTGGCACCGTCGTCGGTCGCGCCCCGGGGCGCGATCGGCGGGAGATCGACCCGGCGGGGCAGCACCGTCAGCGGCTCCGGGTCGCCGAACGTGTGACGGCGGAAGACCAGGCCGAACGGGTCGTGCACGTCGACCTGCAGGGGGCCGACGTCGTGGCGTCCACGACGCAGGCCCTGCAGCACATAGGCGAACGACACCCGCGACGTGCTGCCGTGGCTGCCCCCCAGCGCCGGCAGCATCCCGGCCGCGTCCCCCGTGACGCCGTGCGGCAGCCGGTCCTCCCAGTGCGCCTCGAGGCACGGCAACGAGGAGAGGTTGGTGACGCGCACCGTGGCCCGCGCGAGCGCGCCGGGCGACATGACCTGGGGCGTGAACGACCTCTCGATCCGGACCCGGGAGTGCCCCACGAACACAAAGACCGACGACAGCACCACGAGCCCCAGCAGGAGCCCCGTGACGTACAGCAGCGCCGGCAGCGACAGGGCTGGGGCCAGGACGAACGAGGCCGCGGCGCCGACGACGAACCCGGTGCCGCGACGGGTCAGCACGACCGAGCTCGCTGCCCGGCGCAGGCGACCCGACTCGGCAGCGGACATGGTCAGCTCGGCTGGACGGCGCCGGCGGGTACGGGGGTCTCGGCCACGATGCGGTGGACGACGTCCTCCACGGAGGACACCCCGCGCATCGGGAGGAGGCGGTGCGGGAGCACGACCGGCACCAGGGCGTCGACGTCGTCGGGCAGGACGTACTCCCGGCCCTGGACGGCAGCGCGGGCCTTAGCCGCACGCAGCAGCTGCAACGTGGCCCGGGGACTCGCACCGAGGCGCAGGTCCGGGTCGACGCGGGTGGCCTGGGCGATGTCAACGGCATACTGCTCGACCGGAGGCGAGACATGCACCGCGCGGGCCGTCGCGATCATGGCCTGGACGTCCTCGATCGAGGCGACCGGCTCGAGGTCGTCGAACGGGTTCTCGGCGTCCCGCCCCCGCACCATCGCGAGCTCCGCGGTGGCGTCGGGATAGCCCATCGAGATGCGGGCCATGAAGCGGTCACGCTGGGCCTCGGGCAGGGCGTACGTGCCCTCCATCTCGTACGGGTTCTGGGTCGCGACGACCGTGAAAGGGCTCGCGAGGACGTATGTCGTGCCGTCCACCGTGACCTGTCGCTCCTCCATCGCCTCGAGCAGCGCCGACTGGGTCTTGGGCGAGGCGCGGTTGATCTCGTCACCGATCACGATGTTGGCGAACACGGCACCGGGCTTGAACTCGAACTCGCGCTCGACCTGGTTGTAGACCGAGACGCCCGTGATGTCCGAGGGCAGCAGGTCGGGGGTGAACTGGATCCGGCGGACCGAGCAGCTCACGGAGCGACCCAGCGCCTTGGCCAGGACGGTCTTGCCAACGCCCGGGACGTCCTCGATCAAGAGGTGGCCCTCCGCGAGGAAGACCACCAGGGCTGCCTCGGCGGCCTCGGGCTTGCCGTCGATGACCGTCTCGATGTTGGCGAGGATGGCACGAGCGACTGTCTCGAACTCCATATGTGAGGATAAGCACATTCACGCAAACGCGCAGCCACCACGGTGCGATCGCGGTCGCTAGCGTGAGCGCATGGCAACCCTGTTGATCGTCCATCACTCCCCCACCGCCGCGACAACGGCGTTGACCGAGGCCGTCGTCGCCGGCGCCTCCGACGACGCGATCGACGGCGTCGAGGTCGTCGTCCGGCCGGCGCTGGAGGTCTCGCTGGACGAGGCTCGCGAGGCCGACGGGTTCCTGCTGGGGAGCAGCGCGAACTTCGGCTACATGAGCGGGGCGCTCAAGCACTTCTTCGACTCCTCGTTCCTCGAGCTCGGAGGCGCACTGTCGGACGACGGGTCCGCGGGTGGCGGGTCGGGTGGGCGGAAGCCGTACGGGCTCTGGGTGCACGGGCGCTACGACACGACGGGGGCAGTCCGATCCGTGCAGAGCATCGTGCGGGCGCTGCCGTGGGCCCAGTCGGCGCCGGTGCTCGAGGTCATGGGTGACGTGGAGCAGTCCGACCTCGACGCGGCGTACGAGCTCGGTGGCACCGTCGCCGCCCTGCTGATGGGCTGATCCTTCGCGGATCCTGCAGTCCCGGGAGAGGATGGAGTCATGGCCGTCCCCGACTCGCTCCCCACCCTCTCCGCCGGATCCCACGACGCCAGCCACGGCGAGGCCTGCGTCATGGAGTACGTCTCGCTGCTTGCCGGCGAGGAGTGGAGCGACCGCCCCGAGTGCACCCACGAGATCCTCGCCCATGAGGCCCGCACGACCAACGACCTCCTGCGCGACAGCGACCGGTCCCGGCTGGTCCCGCTGATCGGTCGGTTGTTCGGGACGGCCGAGGATTCCGCCGAGATCCGCGCCCACCTGCGCCTGGCCCAGGCCCGGCAGGTCATCGCCCTGCTCGAGCCCGACTCGCGCGGCCCGGCCCTGGTGGCGGTCGCCCGCGCCGAGGGGTGGATCGGCCTGGAGGGCGACGAGGAGGATCTCAGCGACGCGCTCTCGACGTCCGCGCTCTTCACCCTCCCGGACGGCGATCTCGACCACCAGCACGTCGGTCACCACCGGATGGCAGCCCGCCTGTTCATGTTCGCGCACTGGAGCGAGATCGAGGCCGCGGAGGCGTACGCCATGGCCGCCCTCTCGATCGCCCACACGATCGCCGCCTCCGGCGAGTGCCGCGCGGACTGCGGCAACGCCCCGGCCCGCGCGCGTCGGATGGTCCGCGGCCTCGCGGACCTGATCGACGTGTACGACGACGTGACGGGCCGCATCGTCCGCGAGGTCACGCCCGACGAGATCCGCGAGCTCTCGGCCAGCCTCGGCTGAGGTCCTACTGCTTGCGGTGTGACCACTCCAGCAGCCGCTGGACCGGCCAGGTCGTCACGATCCGCTCGGCCGGCACGTCGTTGGCGGTCGCTCGCGCAGCGCCGTGGTCGAGGAAGTCCAGCTGCCCGGGCGCATGGGCATCGGTGTTGATCGCGAACAGGCAGCCGGCCTCCAGCGCGATCGCGATGAGGTCGTCGGGCGGGTCCTGCCGCTCAGGTCGTGAGTTGATCTCGACCGCGACGTCGAACTCCGCGCAGGCCTGGAACACCGCCGTGGCGTCGAACTCCGACTGCGGCCGCTTCCCCCTGCCTCCAGCCACCAGCCTGCCGGTGCAGTGCCCCAGGACGTTGGTGTGCGGGTCGCCGATAGCGGTGATCATGCGCAGCGTCATCGCGCGCGCGTCCATCCGCAGCTTGGAGTGGACGCTGGCCACGACGACGTCGAGCCGCTCCAGCATCTCGTCGTCCTGGTCCAGCGACCCGTCGTCATGGATGTCGACCTCGATCCCGCTCAGCAGCCGGAAGTCCTCGTAGCTCGCGTCCACCTCGGCCACGACGTCGAGCTGCTCCGCGAGGCGTTCGGCAGTCAGCCCGTTGGCGATCGTCAGCCTCGGCGAGTGGTCGGTGAGGACCTGGTAGTCCCGCCCCCGCCAGTGCGCCGCCCGGGCCATCTCCGCGATCGACGATCCACCGTCGGACCAGTCCGAGTGGCTGTGCAGGTCGCCCCGCAGCAGGGCGCGGAGCTCGGCCCCACCCTGGGCGAGCGGCGCCGTCCCCGCGGCGCGGAGGTCGACCAGGTAGTCCGGCACCTGCCCGTCCACGGCCTGACGCACGACCGCGAACGTACGGTCACCGATCCCCTTGACCCGCTTGAGCCGGCCGTCGCGCGCCTGCGCCGCGAGCTCGTCGGGGTCGAGGTGCTCGATCGCGCCAGCGGCCCTGCGGAACGCCTCGACGCGGTACGTCCTGGCCTGCTCTCGCTCGAGCCAGAAGGCGATCTCGCTCAGCGCCTCGACGGGGTCCACGGCGGGTCTTCAGGACGGCAGCGTGACCGCCAGCGGAGTCGACTGCCAGCCAGAGATCGTCTTGCCCGTGCTGGCGCTGATCGCGCTGATCTTGACGTAGTAGGTCTGACCGGACTGCGGGGTCGCGTTGCCGCCGGACGGGTTGCCACTCATGATCTGCGAGAGGCTCATCGCTGAGCCGGACGGGATCACGTGGCAGGTCGGTTCGCAGGCGCTGGACATGTCCTTGCTGGTCGACCAGTAGACCCGGTACGAACCAGCGGCCGAGAGCGGTGCCCAGTTGACGGTCGCGTCGGTCGTGCTCGCCGAGGTCACGTCGCCGAGCTTCACGGTCGCGGCAGGCAGGTCGATCTTGTACGCCGACGGCTGCCAGCCGGTGATCGTCTTGCCGCTCGCGTCGATCGCGCTGACCTTGAAGTAATAGGCCCGCTTGGAGACCGAGGACGGACTCAGGACCTGGGCGAGCGTCAGCGCATTGCCGGCCACCTTGTGACAGTTGGGCTCACACGCGCCCGACATCGTCGCGCTGGTGGACCAGTAGACCCGGTACTGCGTCGCGGTCGGCACCGGGTCCCAAGAGACATCCGCGCCGACGTAGCTGATGTTGTCCGCGGTGATTCCCTGCACCGTCGAGGGGATCGCCTCTCCGCCCCCGCTGGCGGCCGGCAACGCCACCTTCAACGCCGTCGTCTGCCAGCCGGTGATCGCCTTGCCGGCGGAGTTGACGGCACTGACCTTGAGGTAATAGGTCTTGCCCCCGGTCGGCGTCGTGTTGCCGCCGCTCGGGTTGCCGCTGAGGATGCTGGCCAGCGAGACCGAGGTGGTCGCGTTGATCAGGTGGCATGTCGGCTCGCACGCCCCCGGCATGCTGGCCGAGTACGACCAGTACACCCGGTACTTGGTTGCAGTGGGTACAGCCTTCCAGGAGATTGTCGCGCCGGTCGCGGACACGTTGGACGCCGTGAGTCCCTCGACCGACGCCGGGATCGTCTCCCCGCCTCCGGTCGCCGCGTCGAAGCTCGTGTCGACGCCGCTGACGTTGGCGGAGGATCCGTTGACGTGGACGCTCTTGGTCCCGCAGGAGCTGCTGCCGAAGCGGAAGTAGAACGCCTCGTTCTTGGGCAGCCCGATGATCTCGTAGGTGCCGTCCGACGCGGTGGAGCTGTCGCCCATCACCGCATCCTTGGCTCCACTGACCGCGGAATTGTCACTGAGCGCTGTGACCCGCGTCGCGGACCGGCACAGGCTGCCGGTCACTGCACCGCTGACCTTGATCCCGGCCGGAGGGGTGATGGTCGGGACGGTCAGCACCGAATTCGTCACGGCGTACTCGGTGCCCTGCGATCGGTAGACCGCTCCCGGGCCGCCGGCATTCGCGACCCACGGTGAGGTGACGTTGAAGCCACCCTTCTGGTCCAGCAAAACGCGGTACTTGCCCGCGGGCAGACCCAGGATCGTGTAGGTGCCGTCAGGCCCGACCCGGTCGCCGCCGGTGACCTGACCTGCGGAGTCGTAGGCCCACACGTAGGTGCCCTGGGCCGACCCCGTGCCCCCGTCGTTGACCCGCCCCGTGATGGCGCCGAACACGTCGCGCGTGTGGGCCCCGGTGATGACGCTCCAGTCACCCCATGCACCGCTGACCTCCGCACGCACCTGCGCGAAGTACAGCTTGTTGGCGCCCAGGCCTGTCCAGAGCGCCTCCGACGTGGTGACGGTCTTCGTCGTCGGGCTCGACATCGACTGGCTGGCCGACAGCTTGGCCTCGTACTTGGTCGCACCGCTCAGGTCCGGCCAGTCCATCTTGACGGCGGTCGCGCTGGCGTAGGGCACCTGCGCGACCGGGCCCGGAGCAGACGTGGTCGTGAGGATCTCCAGCGGGCGTCGCTGGTACGACGTGAGCAACGAGCCGTTCGCATCGATCGCGCTGACCATGACGTAGTACGGCGTGCCGGGGGTGAGCCCAGTGATCTGGTCGGTCGGCGCGGCCAGGTTGGTCGGGGTGATCACGTGGCAGGTCGGTTCACACTTCGACGGCGGTGAGGCGTCCTTGGTCCAGAACACGCGGTACTCCGCCGCGCCGGCGACGGGGTCCCACGCCAACGACGCCGTCGTCCGGTCGACCGAGGTGGCTCGAAGGTTGGCTGCCGGCTGCACGGGCTCGGTGGGCGGCGTGGTCGGTGTCGTGATGGACCGTGTGCCGGACCAGTCCGTCAGCTCGTAGTAGCCGAAGTCGGGACCATTGGGATCCGCTGTGGGATCGACCTTCTGCTCGAGCGCCTTGACGCGGAACGAGTAGGACCGACCCGACTGCAGCCCCGTCGCCGTGTGATAGACCGTGCGCAGCGTGTCGGTGTCACGAACCCGCACGTAGCGGGTCGTCGACGGACTTCCGCCCTTGATCTCCAGGCTGTAGGAGTCGGCGTTGTTGACGAACTTCCACGACAGGTCGACCGAGGTCATGCGGGCGAAGTCGGCCGAAAAGCTGGCCGGTGGGTCGAACGTGAACGAGGGCGTGCGGATGTTCACCGACGACGAATAGGCACTCAGCAGGGTGTGACTGGCCGTCGTACCCTTCGCCGAGCGCACCTGGATGTAGTACCAGGTGTCGGGCTTCAGCCCCGTGATCTGCTTGGTCGTCGACGCGGAGCTCAAGGTCTTCGCGCCCGACATCGAACTGCTGGACGAGTAGCGCACGTAGTACAGGTTGGCCCCGGACGTGGCGTTCCACCCGACCGTGATCGACGTGCCCGTCTTCTCGACCTGGCGCAGCCCGGTCGGGGGGGACTTGGCGTACGCGGCCTCGGCGGCCTGGTCGACCGCCACGAGGGCGCCCAGCGACAGCAGGGTCGCGACCAGCAGCAGGAAGGGCTTCTTCAGGAACTCAGATCGCATCGTCATCATCCACACAGCGCCTTGCTCGCTCCGACACCGTTGTCACCCTTCATGGCCTTGAGCTGCTTGAACATCGTGAGGTACTGCGCGTACGCCGCAGCGACGTCGAGCCGGTAGCCCGGCTTGTTCACGTTCTGCGTCTTGATCGACACGATGTGCTCGTCACTGTAGAGCTGACCGGAGACCGACAGATTCTGCGTGCCCTCGAGGATCGAGCCTGCTCCTTGGTCGGGCCCGATCAGGATCAGCTTGGTGTGCATCGAGCGGGCCGTGCAGACGTACGGGATCTTGGCCCCGTTGAGCGTGCTGATGACGCTGCTGGACAAGCCACGGCCTCCACCGGGGAGGCTGAGCAGGACGTCGACCTTGCAGCCCGCGGACTTGAGCGCCTTGAGCCGGTTGGCCATGGTCTGGGCCAGTCCGTCGGTCATGTTGAACATCGCGACACGCACGTTGCTGTCGACCTTGCAGTCGACCGCGTCCAGCTGGCTGACGTACGCATTGACGTCGGACGAGCGCTGCGGCGAGAAGATCACCTCGGTGCCTTTGCCGGCATCCGTGGGGCGGCGCACCATGTTGCTGGCCCAGATCGATCGCCCCGGCTCCTGGCTCAGGTGCAACGCGGAGTAGGCGCCGGTCTGGTTGTTGGGGATCGCGCACTTGTCGTTGGCACACGATGCCATGGCGTCCCAGCGCTGGCTGAACTCGTTGTAGAGCTTGTAGTCGTCGTAGAAGTACAGCGCGTCCTGGACGTAGCTGTGGATCTGGCTGCGGGCCCAGTTTCCCGACGACGAGATCACGATCGGGTGCTGGCTGGGGTCCGGGCCCGTGCCAGGCGTGGAGTTGGGCCACACCGTGTCGCTGATCGTCACGAACTTCTCGTGCTCGATCCCGTAGAAGTACGTGCCGAAGCGCGCCGTGTTGAAGCACCCGTTGATGCAGTAGCTGACCTTGCCGATGCGGGCGAACCGGTCAGCAACACGCTGGCGCACGTCACTCAGGTCCGAGTCCGCGCTGCCCGAGCCCGGGCTGCTGCAGGACTGGCCGTCCGCGGCGACGACACAGCTGTTCTGACCCTCGAGCACCATGCTGACCTTGACGTTGCGCTTCTGGTGCACCCATTCGAGGGCGTCCCAGATCGCGTTGGCATCGGTCTCGGGCGCACTGGCGTCGATCACCAGGGCTCGCACGAAGTACATGCTGATCTTGATCTCGGAGTCCTGAGCGGCTCCGCAGATGATCCGCGCCATGCCGGTGGCGAATGACCACGGGAGTCGGCCGGCAGGATCGTAGTAGCCGTACTTCTGCATGTCGGGGATGTTCGACCAGGAACCCAGCGCGTCAGGCGTGTAGGACGCCCCACCGTCGACGTCCGCGTAGACGTCCGGCCCGTTGAACAGGTCCGGAGCCGCCGGTCGCTCGCCTGCGGGGCACACGGGCATCGCGGCGATGTCCGCCGACGTGTGCTCGTCGGGATCGATGGGTGTGGCCGCGGCTGCGGCGCCGGACTCCTGCGACTCAGCCTGCTCCTCGCCCTCGACGGCGGGGGCCTCGCCGGGGGTGGAGGTGTCGGTCGGGCTCGCCGGCGCAGTCGCGGTGCTGGGCGTCTCGTCAGCGGGTGCGTCCTCGGCCGAGGCGGCCTGCGGAACGAGGAAGGCCAAGCAGAGCGCGAGCAGGGAAGCGCTGGTCCACACCGCGGTCTTCGTGCGGGAGCGTTCATTCATGTGGGAGTCACATCTCGTCTCGAACTGAATGTAGTGGCCGAAACGCAAGCGTCCCCCGCCCTTTGGATCCGTTAGAGGCTATCACTGATGTGCGAAGAACCGGTGCTGAATGGTTCCGCGTGTAGATTTGGCGGCATGCCCAGCTCCCACCGTCGAATCCTGCGCTCGGGGATTTTCACGGCCCTCCTCGGTCTCGTGGCACTGCTTCCGACCGCGGCCGAGGCGGACAACTCCTACCTCGACGCCGATCCGCAACCGCGGTCCGAGGCTGCGCTCGAGCCGAGTCGGGTCACGGTCGCCTTCCACGACACCATCGCCCGTTCCGGGGCGACGATCGTGGTCCGGGACGGGTCCGGGAGCGACGTCAGCAATGGCGCCTACCAGATCGAGGGCAACAACATCTACGTGAACCTGGAGTACCCGTTCCCACGAGGCACCTACACCGTGTACTACCGGGTCACGGACGCTGATGGCACGCCCTTCGGCGGCCAGTACCAGTTCTCCTACGGTCCTGGGAGCTTTGCGGCGGGCAGCACCAAGACGTGGCGCGGGCAGTCGAACATCCCGAAGGTCGTCGCCCTTCCGACCGATGTGCGCACTCCGGCGGGAGGGTCGTCCGACAGCCCGACCACACCCCCGGGCGAGACTGGCTCGCCGACGTCCACCGATGATCCCGACTCCAGCACGCGCGCCACCGAAGACGCCTCGCCAACCGGGTCATCGGTGGCCAGCTCGACCCGAACTGCGTGGGCCGCCGGGACACTCGCCGCGATCGCCGCGGCGGTGGGGATCGTCGTGCTCGTTCGCCGACGCCGCGCCTGACGACGTGAGGTCGTTTCGGTCCACGCTGCGCAGCGGTCTGCGTTCGGCAACGCGTCGCGCGGGTGACGGCGGCCGCGAAGGCGACGTCGACGTCCACGGCCTGATCTGCACGTTCTCATCGGTCGAGATCCTCGGCCGTCTGGGGGCGGACCCCCGGTCCGACGCCGTCACGGCATCGCTCGTTCCCGGCAGCGGCCGGACCATCGGGGACATCCGCGTGGACGTGACCGGTCTGGACTATCGGCTCCAGCTGCCTGTTCGCGAGCTGGCCGGGCTGCCGGAGGGCGCGACGTACACTCTCTGGCTCCACTCGGGCCGCGGGCGCCGTCGACTGGCGCGACGACCGTCCCCTGCGCGGGGACCGGTGACGCTGCCTCACACGGTGCTTCGGCTGGACGAGGACGCGGTCGGGCTGAGGATCACGTCGAAGGCCGACGGAACGCTCGTGCTGCACGCTCGACCGATGGCTGGGGACCGATGAAGATCACCGTGCTGGCCGTCGAGCAGTCGGCAGGCCACGCCGACGGTCGCCGCTCAGGTCGCGTCGCTTCCCTGTTGCGAGACATCGACGGCGTGGAGGTCGAGCTCCTGAGCGTGTACGGCGCTGATCCGGTCGGCGAGCCCGGGCACCGCGCCCTCGTCCGGAGGACGACGACCGGGGACGAGCCGACTCGTGCCCATCACCTCGGCCCCGAGGTGATGGCCTCCGCGGCAGCCACGAGCTCGACCCGATTGCCCAATCATCACGTCCTCGTCGAGTCCGAGCTCAGGCTCGCCCTTCGATCCCTCGATGCCGACGTGCTGATCCTGACCGACCCCACGATCGCGGACTTCTGCCGCCAGGCGCTGGACATCTCCGTCGGCCTGGCGCTCGTCGTGGACGACCCCAGCGTGTCGCTCACCCACCTGGGGGCAGCCGATGCCCTGATGCTCCCGGGTCCCGAGTCCGCCCGGGCCGTGACAGAGGCACTCGGCGAGCACGGGCCTGCGGTCCACGTCGTGCCACCACATGCCTGGCAGCACGGGGTCGAGGAAGCCGAGAGCCAGGTGATCGCCGTGGTGAGCTCGGCACCGTGGCTCGACGCGGTCCAGGCCCTCGTGGATGCCTTCGTGGCCCAGTTCACGAGCCGGCCGCAGTGGTCGCTCACCCTGACCCACGCGGGTCGCGGGGCTGCGGGCCTCACAGCCCGCGCCCTGCACGCCGGCGTCCACGGTGCCGTGTCGGCGCGGACGCGAGAGGTCATGGAGACCGAGGTGCTGCCCCGCGCCACGGCAATTGTCATCGCGACGGACGATCCCGGTGACGCGATGGCGACGCTGCTCAACAGCGTCGCCCGCGGTGTGCAGGCCCTCGTGCACACCGACGATGCCGACGTCGCGCTGCTGGCGGGGTACGCACCTGGCGCGCGGATCGCGACCGACTCGGCCCTCGAGGACCTCAGCGGACTCGAGGCCCGGCCCACGCGGACGATCGACCGGCCGACGGCTGAGTGGCTGCAGACCATCAGGAGCGGAGCCGCGCGGGCCCTCCACGAAGCGCTGACCGCTGCCATCGCAAGGACCGCCGACGCCGACCGCCTCACGGCGTGCGCAGAGCGGGACCTGCGGGCACACCATCGGGCGTCCCTGCTGCGGCCGGAGACCGCTCCGACGCCGGGAGGAGCTCGTCCTCTCGAGGACGAGCTCCTCCTCAGGTGCCCCGATCTGGTCCGCTGGGACGGCACCCTCAACGAGGAGCACGACGCGTTGCTGGAGCCCGACGTCCTGGCCCGCAACCTCGCCTTCGCAGTGACTGCCCTACGCGCGGGCGGTGTCGAGTTCGTCGTGGTGTCTGCCCCGACCGAACCGGGACGGATCGCCGTCGACGTGCGATCGGCGCAGCAGGCGGTGGACGCGGTGCGGGCCCATGGCACCGGCAGCCTCGTCTACACCGAACGGATCAGTTCTGCTGGGAGGCGAGGCAGTCGCACGCTTGCCTCGGAGACGCTCCACGACGAGGCGGATGTCGGTGTCGTCGCCTATGTCCCGGTGGTGTCACGGTCTCGCACGCTGCGCTACGGGCCGCATCACGGGTGCACCATCGAGTTCGCGCAGCCCTCGGCCACCGGCGACTTCAGTGTTCCGCTCGGCCCGACCCGTCGGGGCAAGGTGCTGAGCTCGATCACCTCCGACATCTCTACGTCGGTCGGCGACCTGGACGTTCCGACCACGCGCGAGCTCACGGCCCGCCGGCTGGAGGACGTCGACTTCCCGATCGACGTCGTCTGGACCTGGGTCGACGACACCGACCCGGCGTGGCGCAGTCGGCGCGACGCTGCCACGGGTGCGACGCCGGTCACCGTCAACGGGGACGACCCCAGTCGGTTCAACAACCGTGACGAGCTCCGCTACTCCATGCGCTCGGTGGCGATGTACGCCCCGTGGGTTCGGCACCTGTACATCGTGACGGATGAGCAGCGCCCCTCCTGGCTCACCGACCACCCACGCGTGACCGTGATCGACCATCGCGACGTCTTCTCCGATCACGATGCCCTGCCCACCTTCAACTCGCACGCGATCGAGAGCCAGCTCCACCACATCGAGGGGTTGTCCGAGAACTTCCTCTACTTCAACGACGACGTCTTCCTGGGACGACGGGTCGCACCGGAGCTGTTCTTCACCTCGACCGGTCAGACCAAGGCATTCGTGTCACCGACAGCCATCCCAGCGAGCCCGTTGAAGCCCGATGACCTCAGTTTCTACGCATCGCGCAAGAACAATCGCCAGCTGATCGAGGCGGCCTTCGGCCGGACCATGGTCCAGGGCTACCTCCACACGCCCCACGCGCTGAGCATCAGCGTCCTGGACGAGATGGAGCACCGGTTCGCCGAGCAGTGGGCGAACACCCAACGCTCCCGGTTCCGCAGCCCGGGCGACATCGCGGTCGCCTCCTCGCTCCACCATGCCTACGCCCAGATGACCGACCGGGGCGTCAGCGGAGCGTTGCGCTCGCGCTACGTGAAGGCGGGTGCGACCGACCACCAGCCCCTGATGCGCCAGATCCTGGCCCAGCGCGACCTCGACGCATTCTGCCTCAACGACACTGCTGACCGAGACATGGATCCGGCACTCCAGGCCAACGCCCTGCGGGCCATGCTCGACGCCTACTTCCCCATGACCGCACCCTGGGAACGCCGCTGAGCCGTCGACGTTCCCCTCCGTGCGCAGGCCCCCTGATTTCGCTTACGGCTTCAAAAGACCGCCAAACGGACCTAGAGTGTGCACTTCCGCCACTTCTTCCCCACTGGCCCCAAGGAACTGTTGATGTCGAAACCGTCCGCTCGTGCTCTCCTGGTGACCGCCGCCATTCTTCTCGTCCCGCTCCTCGGGCCGGTCGGGTCGAGCGCTGACGCCGCGTCGCTGTCGTCCGCCTCGGTGCCGTCGACCGTCGAAGGAATGGCGGCGCACAGCATCACGGCAACGGGTGCCACGATCTCCTGGGACCCGGTCCCGACCGCCGCCCGCTACCGGGTCTACTGGTCGACCTCGTCATCCATGCCCAGCGCCTGTGAACCGAACTGCAAGGTCATCACCCCCAGCAGCCTGAGCAGCCCCTCCACGACCCTGAAGGACCTGCCTGCCGGCAAGACGCACTACGTCAAGGTCAGTGCCCTCAACGCCGCCGGCAAGACCATCACCGGCTGGCAGACCACACCCCTCAAGGTCAGCCTCGCCTCCTCCACCGTCGCGATCCCGACATCGGTCCAAGGCTTGACGGCGAGCGACCTGACCACCACGGGTGCCACGATCTCGTGGGACCCGGTCCCCACCGCCGCCCGCTACCGCGTCTACTGGTCGACGTCGTCGTCCATGCCCAGCGCCTGTGAACCGCACTGCAAGCTCATCACCCCGTCGTCGCTGTCCAGCCCCTCGCAGACGCTGGCCCAGATCTTGTCGCCGACCACCCCGCGTGCAGCCGGCACCTACTACCTCAAGGTCAGTGCCCTCAACGCCGCCGGCAAGACCATCACCGGCTGGCAGACGACTCCCCTCAAGGTCACGCTCCCCGCCACCACGACCACGATCCCGGCGTCTGTGCAGGGCCTGACGGCGACCAACCTGACCACGACCGACGCCACGATCTCGTGGGACCCGGTCCCCACCGCCGCCCGGTACCGCGTCTACTGGTCGACCTCGTCATCCATGCCCAGCGCCTGCGAACCGCACTGCAAGCTCATCACCCCGTCGTCGACGTCCAGCCCCTCGCAGACGCTGGCCCAGATCTTGTCGCCGACCACCCCGCGTGCAGCCGGCACCTACTACCTCAAGGTCAGTGCCCTCAACGCCGCCGGCAAGACCATCACCGGCTGGCAGAGTGCTCCGCTTAAGGTCGTGCTGCCGAACGTGGCGAGCGCAGCACCGACCGGGCTCCGCGCCGTCACCGCCTCGGCGAGCTCGCTGTCCCTGGACTGGAACGATGTCAGTGACGCTCCGCAGTACCGGATCCAGCTGTCGACCAGCGCCAACATGGCCGACTCGGTCTACTATCGTTTCACCGCCTCCGAGGGTGTCGTCGAGGACCTCGCGAAGGCCACGACCTACTACCTCAAGGTCCGGGTCATCTCCGCCGCCGGTGACAACCTGAGCGACTACTCCGAGGCCGTGCAGGCCAAGACGCTCGCGGTCGACGGCATTCCGCTGGACATCGCCTCGTTCAACGTCAAGTGCCAGAGCTGCTACCCGACCAATGCCGCGGATCGCGGGCCGAAAGAGCTGCCGTGGGTGGATCGTCGACAGGCCGTCGTGGACACGATCCTGTCGCGCAGGCCCGATGTCATCGGGATCCAGGAGGCGTCGCAGGCGTGGCTCATCGAGAACGGCAAGCAGGTCAACCTGTCGCAGTTCGAGGACCTGCGCAACCGCCTCAAGGCGACGGGCGGGACGTACGAGCTCGCCAACGCCAATCGCAACAACTGCGTCAAGTCCACGACACCCTCCAATTGTGTCGTCAAGGACCAGGGCGCCTCCAAGGGCACCAAGATCCTGTACGACACGGCGAAGCTGACCCTCGTCAGGCAGGGCTCGAACGGCCTGGCCCGGGCGAGCTCCAGCGGCCAGGAGCGATTCGTCGCTTGGGCCGTCTTCACGCAGAAGGCCTCGGGCCAGCAATTCTTCTTCGCCACGACGCACCTCGAGCCGGGAACGCAGTACCACGACCTGCGCCAGACCCAGGCCGGGCAGGTCGTCCGGGCCATCGATGCGGCCAACACCACCGATCTCCCGGTGATGCTCGTCGGTGACATGAACTCGACCCGATACGCGACACCGACCAATGCACCGTTCGACGCCTTCGTCGCGTCGGGCCTGGTCGACCCGCTGGGTACGACGTACAAGTCACCCGAGGTCTCATCGACCGCCACCGCGGAGAAGCGGGTGCACGCCAACTACAACTCGTTCAACGGGTTCGTTCCCGCCCAGAAACGCTACGCGCAGGCCGAGAACGGCAGCAACCTGGACTACATGCTCACCAGTCCGATGCAGGTCAAGCAGTGGGAGACCGTCGTGAACCTGGACAGCAGCGGCAACCTGACCGGGATCATCCCGTCGGACCACAACATGCTGACCGCGGAGGTCGTGCTGCCTCGCTGATCGACCGGCGCCGTCGGGCCTGTCACTCGGCGCTGGCCGCCTCCGTCTTGCGCTTGCGCGCGTCTTCGAAGATGTCGGCCCAACGCCGGACGACAGTCAGGTCGTCGAAGTCCCGTGAGCGCTCGATCGCGGCGTCACGCATCGCCTGACGTCGCGCGGCCGGCAGCTTGACGAATTTGGCGATCGCCCGGCCCATCGCCTCCATGCTGCCGCGCTCCACCAGGAAACCGTTGACACCGTCGGTGATGATGTCGCCGGGCCCGTAGTCGATGTCATACGCGATAGGGACGCAGCCCTTCGACATCGCCTCGATCAGGACCAGCCCCAAGCCCTCACGATTGCTCGTCATCAGGATGAACGACGAGCGAGCCATCTCCTCCTCAGGCGTGGTCGTGTAGCCGGCCAGCTTGACCTGGCGACCCAGCAGGCGGTGGCTGCGGATCACCTTGCGGATCTTGCGCTCCTGCCCGCCGCGACCGTAGATGTTGAGCTTGACGAACGCGCGGTGCTTCCGGGCGCGGGACACCGCCTCGACCGCATGGTCGAAGCGCTTGCCGGCGACCAGCGCTCCGAGCGCGATGCCCTGCTTCTCGTCACGGGTCACGGCAGGCGACGTTCCTCCGGTGACCTCTCGACTGTTCGGGCAGACGTAGAGGTTGTCCAACGGGCCGAGGCCGTCCTGGACGTCCTGACGCTGACGTTCGGTCAGCATGACGACCCCGTCGAAGTCCCGCAGGTGTCGGAACGTGTGGGTACGTCCGGGCGAGAGCCTGCCGTGCGGCGGGTGCTGGCCGTCGGCGAGGTGGGAGCCGTGGACCATGTACAAGGTCACGATGTCGTCGCGCCGGAGCTCCGGATAGTGGTTGGCCGAGGTCTTGGAGTCGATGATCATGTAGGCCATCGGGTCCCTCGGCAGGTAGTCCAGCCAGAACCGGTAGGCGACGCGAATGCCACTGAACGTCGCGATCGGCTGGCTCTCGCGGTCGCAGAAGGTCACCGCGACGCCCTTGTCGCCGTGGACGAACTTGCGGTTCGACACCATGAGGGAGCCGTCGGCACGGTAGTAGTCGACCTGCTCGATCTCGCCGTCGGGACGCACCAGCTGCTCACGCAGAGCGGTGCGCTCGGTGCCGGCGCCGTTGAGGGGGCGGAAGTGCTCGACCGGCTTGGCCAGCGACGTGGCCAGACGCGATCGGAGCGTCGCGTCGTCCCAGGTCCTCAGGTCGTTCCAGAGGTTGAGGAAGCTCATGCCGTCGATCACGAGCTCGCGCCGACGCAGGTCGGCGATCGTCTCGTCCAGGTCCTCCTGGTGCTCGTACGTGATGATCGTGACCGGCACGCCGGCCTCGCGGACGAACGCGCGTGAACGGTGCAGGTAGGCGCTGGTCATGCCCCCGTGCCGGCTCTCGATCCCCCAGGTGACGGCATAGTAGGTGCCGGGCGGGAAGGCAACGGTCGGCGCGCTGCCGACCGACGTGGCGGGGCTCTCTGCGTTCATGAGCCACATCCTAGGGGCCCTGCAGCTCGGCCCGCCGACCCCGTCATCGGGTCGGCGCGGGTGACGGCACCGCCCCGGCTCACTTCCCGACCGGGAGCTCGATCACCGCGGTCACGAGGTTGTGGTCCGACGGGATCGTCCCGACCAGCTGGTAGCCGGGGCCCACGGGTGCCACCAGCTGGAATCGCGGCACGGTCAGGTCGTTGGAGACGAAGATGTGGTCGATGCTGTTGCCGAACTTGCGCTGATTGCTGCAGTAGCAGGACTTCGATCCCGGCAGGCTGCGCTTGAACCCGTTGTAGGAGCCGATGTAGCCGTTGACGACCGTCTTGGCCCGCACCCCGGTGGGCGGATTGACCCGAGCCCTCGTGCCCAGGACGTCGCCGAACCCGGCCGCCTGCATCGCGGCGAACATCTCACCCGGATTCTGGTTGCGGCTCGTGTTGAAGTCACCGGTCACGATGACCGGCCGTCCGGCAGCGCGGGCGCGGACCTCGGCGGTGAGCTGCTGCCACTGTCGCCGACGCGCGGACGTGTCGGTCCCCGACTTCCCCGGCTGCAGGTGCGTGGTGCCGAAGAAGAACTCCGGACCGCCATCCTTGGGACGCATGATCGCCCACGCCAGGTAACGCGCGGTCTGCGCGCTCTGGGCGCGGTAGCGGACGCTGCCACTGGCGACGAGGTCGACCCGGTCCGAGCGGTAGACGATCCGCGTGCCGTTCGAGGCACCCCGGTCGCGAGCAGCGCAGCCATGGGTGGAGTCTCCCCGGGCGCAGTTGTACGGAATGTCGTTGACCAGCTGCCACCCCCCGGCCTCGCGCTGCAGCGAGCCCTCCAGATCGGTCATCTGGTTGGGACCGAAGTCGACCCGCGCACCGTAGATCTTCGACTGGTTGGCCTCCTGGAGGCCCACGACGTCCAGGTTCGACTTCATGATCTCGTCGACGACCACTCCGCGACGGACCCGCCACGGCCGCGCACCGCTCGGGAGGTTGCCGTCGTTGTCGACACCGAACAGGTTGAAGCTTCCTACCGAGATCGGGGTCGTCCTCGGCAGCGTGACCTTGACCGGCGCCGAGGTCGCGCGCGCATCGTTTCCGGCTTGCACAGTGACCCAGGTCGTGGACCCTGGTTCGAGACCGTCGATCCGGAGGTGGTCCACGTCGCCGACCGGCTGGGCGTTGGCGCGGGTCATCTCCTGCCTCGGCGCCCGCTGGACGACGTACTCCTGGACTCCGTCGACCTTGTTCCACCTGACCTCGGCGGCGGTGAGGCCCTTGGCCTCGACGGAGACGCCCGACGGCGCGGGCCCCAGGACGACGACCCGCCGGGTCGCGGCGCGGACCGGACGATCGCCCGAGCCCAGCGCTTCGACCGTGACGTAGTAGGGGCTTCCGGGGTCGAGCCCCACGAGTGAGCCGCTGAGGGTGGTGAAGCTGCGCGTCACCGGGTCGTTCATCGACGGCTCCAGCGAGGCGTTGACGCGGTAGCGTGCGACCCCGTCAACAGGTCTCCAGCGGACCTCGACCACGCCCGGCTGATCGGACGACAACGCCCGGATCGCTGGCGCGGCCGGAGCACGCGCGCCGCGCCGGTCGTCGGAGCTCGAGACGGTGTACGCCACGACCGCGACCAGGGCCAGCAGGATCGTCACGGCCACGACCCGTGCGCGGCGCAGGGTACGGCCAGTGGCGCGGCGACGACTCGGCGGACGGCTCGCCAGGGAGTGGGACGTACGACCGGACCGGCGCGGGACCCGGCGAGACCCGCCCGTCACGACGGCAGACGCCCGGTGCCGCAGCAGCATGCTGCGACGTGCGTGAAGCGGGCGGACATGACGAGGATCATACGGGATCGAGGACGGGGCTCACGACCGCGGCGAACGCCATCATGCCCGGTCAGAAGCCGAGCTTGCGGAGCTGCTTGGGGTCGCGCTGCCATTCCTTGGCGACCTTGACGTGCAGGTCGAGGAACACCGGCGTGCCGAGCAGCTTCTCGATCTGTGAGCGGGAGTCACTGCCTATCTGCCGTAGCCGGGTCCCCTGCTTCCCGATGATGATGCCCTTCTGGCTGTCCCGTTCGACGTACACGCTGACGCGGACATCGATCAGGGGCTTGTCCGCCGGGCGGTCCGCGCGGGGCACCATCTCCTCGACCATCACGGCGATCGAGTGCGGGAGCTCGTCGCGGACACCCTCGAGCGCCGACTCGCGGATGATCTCCGCAATCAGGGTCTCCTCGGGCTCGTCGGTGAGCTGGCCCTCGGGATAGAGCGCCGGGCCGGGCGGCAGGGTGCCGATCAGCAGGTCGGCCAGCAGGTCGATCTGCTCGTCGGCGACCGCCGAGACGGGAATGATCTCCTGCCACTGCAGCCCGGCGTCCGCGCCGGCCTGCTGGATCGCGAGCAGGTGGTCGCGCAGCCGGTCGGGCTTGACCAGGTCGGTCTTGGTGGCGATCGCAAACACCGGCTTGCGGCGGATCTGGGCCAGCTCCTTGATCAGGAACTTGTCGCCCTCGCCGACGCTCTCGTTGGCCGGCAGGCACATGCCGATCGTGTCGACCTCGGACCACGTGGACCGGACCAGGGCGTTGAGCCGCTCGCCCAGCAGGGTGTGCGGCTTGTGCAGGCCCGGGGTGTCGATCAGGATCAGCTGGGCGTCGTCGCGGTTGACGAGCCCGCGGATCGCGTGGCGGGTGGTCTGCGGCTTGGACGAGGTGATCGCGATCTTGCCGCCGACCAGGGCGTTGGTCAGCGTCGACTTGCCGGCGTTGGGCCGGCCGACGAAGCAGGCGAAGCCCGAGCGGTGCGGCGTCGTGGGGTCGGCGCTCATGTCGTCCTCACCCGCACGACCTCGCCGGCCGGATCGGCCAGGTAGACGCTGATGCCGTGGCCCGACACGTCCCGGACGGCCGTGCCGCTCACGAGCGGCTCGGGGACCATCTCACCGACGAGAGCGGCGGCCTCGATGCCGGTCGCACCGGACGACACGGCCATCGCGACGGCCAGGTCCAGCGCGTCGATGCGGATCGACGGCAGCGCGACGGTCGAGGCGACGTACGTGCGACCGTCCTGGTCGCGCACCGCCGCACCGTGCTCGGAGCGCGTGCGAGCCCGCGAGGTCCGGGCCAAGGTCACCAGCTTGGCGTCCTCAGGACTGAGATCCATGTTCCGTACCTTTTCCGTCGTCGTGTGAGTGGGGGTCCAGCCGGCTCACGAGCACGTGGCCGATGCGGTTGCGGCGACCCGAGGGACCCTCGGCCTCGAAACGTAGTCCCTCGACCTCGATGACGCTCCCCCGGATCGGCACCTTGCCCAGGTGCTTGGCCATCAGGCCGCCGACCGAGTCGACGTCGTCGTCCTCGATCGGGATGTCGAACAGCTCGTCGAGGTCGTCGACCTCGAAGCGCGAGCTGACCCGCCAGCTGCCGTCGGCCAGCTGCTCGCGGGCCTCCGGCTCGGTGTCGTACTCGTCGGTGATCTCGCCGACGATCTCCTCGACGATGTCCTCGATCGTCACCATGCCCGAGGTGCCGCCGAACTCGTCGACGACGATCGCGACGTGGGTGCGCTGCGCCTGCATCTCCTTGAGGAGGTCGTCGGCGGGCTTGGTGTCGGGGACAAACAGGCACGGGCGCGCGATCGACTCGATGCGCTCGACGGTCTCGGCGTCATGGTTGTCGAAGACCCGTTTCGTGACGTCCTTGAGATAGGCCATGCCAAGGACGTCGTCGAGGTTCTCCCCGATGACCGGCATCCGCGAGTAGCCGCTGCGCAGCGCGAGCGACATCGCCTGGCGCAACGTCTTGTGCCGTTCGACGAATACCAGGTCGGTCCGCGGCACCATCACCTCGCGCACGATGGTGTCGCCGAGCTCGAAGACCGACTGCAGCATCTTGCCCTCGTCGGTCTCGATGACCGAGCTCGCGGCGGCCAGGTCGACCAGCTCGCGCACCTCGACCTCGGAGGCGAACGGTCCCTCGCTGAAGCCCTTGCCGGGGGTCACGGCGTTGCCCAGCAGGATCAGCAGCTGCGGAATGGGACCCAGCAGCCGGGTCAGGCCGATGACCGGCAGCGCGGAGACCAGCGCGATCGCCTCGGCGTGCTGCCGGCCCAGCGTTCGCGGGCCGACCCCGATCAGGACGAAGCTGACGACAGACATGATGGCCACCGCGACGGCGAACCGGCTCCAGAGCCCGTCGCCGTGATCGGCCACGACGAGGGCGACCAGCACGATGCTCGCGGTCTCGGCGATGACCCTCAGCAGCAGGACCGAGTTGAGGTAGGCCGCAGGATCGTCGAGGACATGGGCGAGACGTCCGGCGCCGGATCGGCCCTCGTCCTCGAGCTCCTCGGCCCGGGCCTTGGAGAAGGCCGAGATGGCCGCGTCGACGCTCGCCAGCGTGCCGGCCAGGACGGCGAGGAGCACGGACAGGACAATCGGCAACCAGGTCATCGGTGGAGCGTCACAGCTGCTCGGGGTCGACGCCAGCGGCCGCCTGCTGCCACTCCAACAGGAGTCGCCCCTGGATGCCGAACATCTCCCGGTGCTCCTCGGGCTCGGCGTGGTCGTAGCCGAGCAGGTGCAGGATCCCGTGGACCGTCAGAAGGTCGACCTCGTCCTGCGTCGTGTGACCCGCGGCGGGAGCCTGCTGCTCGGCGACCTGCGGGCACAGGGCGATGTCACCGAGGTAGCCCTCCGGGCTCTCGGCCCCCTCGGTGCCGGGCGTGAGCTCGTCCATCGGGAACGACAGGACGTCCGTCGGCCCCTTCTTGCCCATCCACTGCTCGTTGAGCACCGCGATGGTGTCGGGCTCGACGAGCCGCAGGGTCAGCTCGGTGGCGGGGTGGAGGCGCATGCGCCGCATCGTGAAGCGGCACAGCCGGGTCAGGCCGACGACGTCGACGTCGACCCCGGACTCATTGAGTACGTCGACGTTCACGTGAGTCCGTGCCCTCCTCGCGGGATCGGAAGGTTCGAGTCTTGAGCTCCTCGAACTCGCCGTAGGCCGCGACGATGCGCCCCACCAGCTTGTGGCGGACGACGTCGGAGGCCGTCAGGTTGGAGAAGTGGATGTCACGGACGTCGTCGAGGATGTCCTGGACGACGCGCAGCCCGCTCTTGTCCCCCGACGGCAGGTCGACCTGCGTGACGTCGCCGGTCACGACCATCTTGGAGCCGAAGCCCAGTCGGGTCAGGAACATCTTCATCTGCTCGGGCGTCGTGTTCTGCGCCTCGTCGAGGATGATGAACGCGTCGTTGAGCGAGCGGCCACGCATGTAGGCCAGCGGGGCCACCTCGATGACACCGCTGGTCAGCAGCTTGGGGATCGTCTCGGGGTCGATCATGTCGTGCAGCGCGTCGTAGAGCGGGCGGAGATAGGGGTCGATCTTCTCGCTCAGCGATCCGGGCAGGAATCCCAGCCGCTCGCCGGCCTCGACCGCCGGGCGGGTCAAGATGATGCGGTTGACCTCCTTGGCCTGCAGCGCCTGCACGGCCTTGGCCATCGCGAGATAAGTCTTGCCGGTGCCGGCGGGGCCTATGCCGAAGACGATCGTGTGCTTGTCGATCGCGTCGACGTAGCGCTTCTGGTTGACCGTCTTGGGGCGGATCGTACGGCCGCGGTTGGACAGGATGTTGAGGCTCAGCACCTCGGCCGGCTTCTCCCGCGTCTCGGTGCGCAGCATCGACACGCTGCGCTCGACGGTCTCACGGGTCAGGTGCTGGCCCGTGCGGACGATCGTGACGAGCTCGTCGAGGAGC
This sequence comes from Aeromicrobium sp., assembly GCA_025965175.1. GTDB lineage: Bacteria > Actinomycetota > Actinomycetes > Propionibacteriales > Nocardioidaceae > Aeromicrobium. The sequence continues at coordinate 5,911 of JAOPXL010000015.1, read as the reverse complement.
CGTTCGACCAGCGCCGCCTCGGACGGGGCGCCGGTCACCGTGATGGTGTTGCCGCGCGCATGGATCCGGGCGTCGAAGGAGTCCTCGATGATGCGCAGGAACTCGTCGGCGGGGCCGAGGAGGGCGACGGCTGCGACGCTCGACGGGATCGTGAACGTGTGGGCCGGCGGGCCGGGGGTGAGATCGGTGTCGTCAGTCATGTGGTGCCAATCGTACGCAATCGGCACGACACCGGGCGAATTCGCTGATCGTCGTCAGCCCGGGGGCCACGACAGGTCGCGTCCGGCCAGGACGTGACCGTGGGCGTGGAACACGCTCTGCCCGGCATCCGCGCCGGTGTTGAACACCAGTCGGTACGCCTCGTGGCCGGCCTCGAGCGCGATCCGCCGCGTCTCCAGCAGGAGGGACGCAGCGACGTCGGGCGCGACGACCGCCAGCGAGGCGATGTCGGGGGCGTGCAGGCGCGGGACCACCAGGACATGGGTCGGGGCCTGCCCGTTGATGTCGCGGAAGGCCACGGTGTGCTCGGTCTCAGACACGATCTCGGCGGGGATCTGACCCGCCACGATCTTGCAGAACAGGCAGTCCGGATCGGTACCACTCACTTGAACGCGTCCTTGATCTTGCCGAACACGCCCTTGTGGTTGTTGGCCATCAGGGTCTCGGGGCGCTCCTCGTTGCGGAGCGCGGCGAGCTGCTCGAGCAGGACGCGCTGCTCGTCGTCGACCCGCGTGGGCGTCTCGACGATGACCTGCACCTTGAGGTCGCCACGACCCGGCCCACGCAGGCGCGGGACGCCGTAGCCCTTGATCGTCAGGGTCTCCCCCGACTGCGTGCCCGGCGAGACGTCGAGCTCGACGGTCCGCTCGTCCTCCGGGGTGTCGGCGACGTCGGCCTCGAGCGTCGGCAGGTCCAGGTGGGTGCCCAGGGCGGCTGCGGTCATCGGCAGCGTGATCTGGCAGAACAGCTGATCACCCTTGCGCTGGAACACGGCGTGCCGGGCGACGTTGATCTCGAGATAGAGGTCACCGGCCGGTCCCCCGCCGGGGCCCACCTCACCCTCGCCCGTGAGCTGGATGCGGGTGCCCTGGTCGACGCCCGCGGGGATCGTCACCGAGATCGAGCGCCGCGAGCGGACACGGCCCTCGCCGACACACTCGGGGCACGGGTCGGGGACGACACTGCCGTAGCCGTGGCAGGTCGGGCAGGGGCGGGACGTGCGGATGTCGCCGAGCAGCGACCGCTGCACGTGCTGGACGTCACCGTGGCCGTGGCACGTCCGGCACGTCTCGGGCTGCGAGCCGTTGGCGGCGCCGCTGCCCTCGCACCGCGTGCAGGTCACCGCGGTGTCGACCTTGATCTCGTGGGTTGCGCCGAACGCCGCCTCGGCGAGGTCGACGCTGAGCCGCAGCAGCGCGTCTTGGCCGCGCTGCACGCGCGACCGCGGACCACGGCCGGCGTTCTGGCCGAAGAACGCGTCCATGATGTCGTCGAAGTTGAACCCCTGACCGCCACCGAAGCCGCCTCCGTTGCTGCTCAGCGGATCGCCGCCACGGTCGTAGATCGAGCGCTTCTGCGGGTCCGACAGGACCTCGTAGGCGATCGTCACCTCCTTGAACCGGTCGGACGCGTCGGGGGCGTCGTTGACGTCGGGGTGGAACTGGCGCGCGAGCTTGCGGTAGGCCTTCTTGAGCTCTTCCGCGGTCGCGTCACGTCCGACGCCGAGTGTTGCGTAGTAGTCCTGTGCCATGAGTCCTTGGTGTCTCTCAGTTGTCGGCCAGCGTGCGGCCGACGTATCGGGCGACGGCGCTCACTGCGGCCATCGTTGCTGGATAGTCCATACGGGTCGGACCCACCGTGCCGAGGGTCGCGAGCGCGAGATCGTCTGCACCGTACGCCGTCGAGATGACGGCGGTGCTCGCGAGGCGCTCGTGCCCCGTCTCGCTGCCGATGCGCACGGTGAGCCCGCTGGTCGCCTCGCCGAGCAGCTTGAGCAGCACGACCTGCTCCTCGATCGCCTCGAGGACGGGCTTGATCGCGGTGTCGAAGTCGCTGCCGAAACGGGCCAGGTTGGCCGTCCCGCCGACCGCGATGCGCTCGTCGGACCGCTCGTTGGAGAACGTGTGGGTGAGGGTCGTGACGATCGACGTGACGATCGGACGGTCGGCGATGTCGAATGTCTGGATCAGGTCGGCGAGCCGGAGCGAGGCCTCGGGCAGCCGCTCCCCCATCGTCGCGTGGGTGATGCGCGACCTCAGGTTGGCGATCAGCTCCTCGTCGGGAGTGCTCACCAGCTCGACGATGCGCTGCTCGACCCGGCCGCTGCTCGTGATGACGACCAGCAGCACCCGCGCCCCCTCGAGCGCCACGACCTCGATGTGCCGGACGGTGGAGCGGGTCAGTGACGGGTACTGGACGATCGCGACCTGGTTGGTGAGCTGGGCCAGGACCTTGACGCTGCGCTGCACGACGTCGTCGACGTCGACCGCGCCGGTCAGGAACGTCTCGATCGCGCGGCGCTCGGCCGGCGACAGCGCCTTGACCGTCGACAACCGGTCGACGAACATCCGGTAGCCCTTGTCGGTCGGAATGCGTCCGGCGCTCGTGTGGGGCTGAGTGAGGTAGCCCTCCTCCTCGAGCGCCGCCATGTCGTTGCGCACCGTCGCCGGGGACACCCCGAGCTGGTGACGCTCGAGCAGCGAGCGGGAGCCGACCGGCTCCTGCGTCGCCACATAGTCCTCGACGATCGCCCGCAGGACGTCGAGTCGTCGGTCGTCGGACATCGGGTCCCCTTCCGCGCGTCGCTTTGGCACTCTCGCCGGTCAAGTGCCAGTCTAGCGAGGTGGAGGCAATCGCAGCGATCGGATGGGACGACGGCACGTGGTACGTCGTCGGCGTCGACGGGACCCGGGTGGCGTACACGCCTCGTGCGGTGACCCTCCCGGACGGCACGACGCTCGCCCACGAGTCCCGTGGTGGCACGCTCGCATCGGTCGCCGCGGTCGAGCACGACCCCTTCTTCCTCGAGATCGCCTACCTCGGTGACGGGCCGACCGGCGGTGAGCTCGTCATGACGGCCACCGGTCCGGCCAGCCACACCGTCATGATCGGCGACCTCTGGACAGGCGAACCCCTCCCGTCGGTGCCGCCGTCGTGGCCCGTCGCGGTCGACATGGCCCTGGGATTGACGACGGCGGACACGCAGATCATCGCGGCCGACCAGGTCATCTCGCGCGACGAGCTCGAGGCCTTCCACCAGCGGTTGCTCGGAGCGCTCCATGGTTGACCGCTACGGCCAGGACGTCCTGTCCGGCGACTGGAAGAAGCCCCCGCGGGGCCGGTCGGAGGAGGTCGTCGTCGAGCGCGGCATGATCATCGAGGACGCGACATCGGGCTTCTGCGGCGAGGTCATGGCCGTCGAGAAGGACCTCGGCATGATGATCCTGGAGGATCGACGTCTCAAGCGCCGGTCCTTCCCCCTGGGACCCGGCTACCTCCTGGAGGGCAAGCCGGTCGTCCTCCGTCCACCCAGCGCCGCGACGAAGGCCGCCGCGACGCGGACGGCATCGGGCTCGCGCGCCGTGGCCGGCGCGAAGGCGCGCGTCGCCCTGCCGAGCCGCATCTATGTCGAGGGCCGCCACGACGCCGAGCTCGTGGAGCGGGTGTGGGGCGACGACCTGCGGATCGAGGGTGTCGCGGTGGAGTACCTCGGCGGCATCGACGACCTGTCCTCTATCGTCGACGAGTTCGCCCCCGGTCCTGGTCGGCGCCTCGGCGTCCTGGTCGACCACCTCGTCCCCGGGTCGAAGGAGACCCGGATCGCCGAGCAGGTCTCCGGCCGGCCCGACGTCCTGGTCGTCGGCCACCCGTACGTCGACGTGTGGCAGTCGGTCAAGCCGGCCCGCCTCGGCATCGACACGTGGCCCGTCATCCCGCGAGGCCAGGACTGGAAGCACGGCATCTGCCGCGAGCTGGGCTGGCCGCACACCGACCAGACCGACATCGCCCGGGCCTGGAAGCACATCCTGAGCCGGGTCGACACCTACGCCGACCTCGAGCCGGAGTTCCTCGGCCGGGTCGAGGAGCTCATCGACTTCGTCACGGCTCCCTAGGGCAAGTTTTCGCGGGTCGCCCATCCCGCGGTCGGACGGTGCGCTGATCGCCTCTCCCGTGATGGGGCGGTGCGGCAGTCGCCCCATACCGCCTGGATGGGCGACCCACGCACCGCCCACCAGGTGTCAGCCTCTCGCCGTCGTCAGTCGGTCAGCTGGCGCACGACGGCGTCGGCCAGGAGCCGGCCGTCCCGGGTCAGCACGAGCCGGTCGGCCGTGACGGTCGCCAGCCCGCGATCCACGACGTCGGGCACCGCTGCACGGCCTGCGGGCGAGAGCGATGCGAGCCCCAGGCCGGTCCGGAGCCTGGTCTGGAGCATGATCCGCTCGAGGTGGGCCGTCGCCGCGTCGATCGACTCGCCGTCGTGGCGCGGGGACTCGCCTGCCGCGAGCCGCTGGGCGTACGCCGCTGGGTGCTTGACGTTCCACCACCGCTCACCCCCGACGTGGGAGTGCGCGCCGGGCCCGATGCCGAACCAGTCGTCGCTGTGCCAGTAGAGGATGTTGTGCCGGCACTGCGCGGCCTCGTCCCGCGCCCAGTTGGACAGCTCGTACCAGCCCAGGCCCGCGGCCGTGAACATCTGGTCTGCCAGGACGTACTTGTCGGCGGTCTCGTCGTCGTCGGGCATCACGACCTCGCCGCGGTTGACCTTGCGGGCGAACGCCGTGCCCTGCTCGACGATCAGCGCGTAGGCGCTGATGTGGTCCGGCTCGAGCGCGATGGCCGCCTCGACGCTGGTCCGCCAGTCGCCGATCGACTCCCCCGGCGTCCCGTAGATCAGGTCGACGCTGACCTGCTCGAAGCCGGCCTCGCGCGCCCAGCGGATGGCCTGCGGGACCCCGGCCGGGTCGTGCGTGCGGTCGAGTGTCGCCAGTACGTGCGGCACGGCGGACTGGACGCCGAACGAGATGCGGTTGAAGCCACCGGCGCGCAACGTCGCGAGCGACTCGGGGGTGACGCTGTCGGGATTGGCCTCCGTCGTGACCTCGACCCTGTCCGCGAGGCCGAACGACTCGTCGATCGCCCCGAGCAGCCGGACCAGGTCGCCGGCCGGGAGCTGCGTCGGCGTCCCACCGCCGAAGAACACCGTCTCGACGGGGCGGCGCCCCACCTGCCGGGCGGCGAGGCGCACCTCGCCGATCGCGGTGTCGGCGTACGACTCCCGCGTCGCGCCGTCGCCGAGCTCGTTGGCGGTGTACGTGTTGAAGTCGCAGTAGCCGCAGCGCACCGAGCAGAACGGCACGTGCACGTACAGCCCAAATTTTGTTCGCTTCGCTTCGCTGCCGAAAGACCGGTCCCCCGGGTGGGCGAGCGGTCCTTCGGTCAGTGGCACCCGCTAAGCGTAGAAGCCGTCGAGAATCGTCTTGTGGTTGGCTTCCACGACATTGCGCTTGACCTTCATGCTGGGCGTGATCTCGCCGGACTCGATCGACAGGTCGTGATCGAGGATCGCGAACTTCTTGATCGACTCCCACCGGTTGATCTTGGAGTTGAGCTCGTCGATCAGTCCCTGCACGACCGCCCGGATCTCGGACGAGCGGACGACCTCGGTGTAGCTCTTGCCGGCCATCCCGTTGGCGGCGGCCCACTCGGCGACGGCGTCGGGGTCGAGGGTGATCAGCGCCGAGCAGAAGTTGCGCTCGTTGCCGTGAACCAGGATCTGGCTCGTCAGGGGGCTGAGGCCCTTGAAGATCCCCTCGAGGTGCGGCGGCGCGACGTACTTGCCACCCGAGGTCTTGAAGAGCTCCTTCTTGCGACCCGTGATGTAGAGGAAGCCGTCCTCGTCGATCCGTCCCTC
>JAOPXL010000179.1 GCA_025965175.1 Aeromicrobium sp. | reverse complement strand
AGACCGCCAACGCCACGTTCCAGTGGGACTCCGTCCAGCTGAACGGCGAGACCACCAACCAGTGATCACAGGCCCTCGGGCCAACCGGACGTGCCGTCGACCTCGGGTCGGCGGCACGTCGTTGTTTTTCCGCAGATGTGGAGAAGGCGAGGAACTCGTGTGGAGAACGCGTGGATCGCACTTTTCTAGAGTGAAGACATGAGCCAGCACCGGAAGGAGAAGAGCGCGATGACCCGTCGTCTGCCGCACATGGCCGCCGCCCTCGTGGCCGTCGTCGCCGCCATCTGCCTGACCGGCTCCTCCTCCGCCTCGTACGTCTCGAGCTCGAGCTCGACCGGCACGGTCTCCGCCGCCGCCGACTGGGTCGCCCCGACCGTCGCGATCACCGCTCCCGGCACGGCCGTCCGCGGCACCACGACGGTCACCGCGACGGCGACCGACACCGCCGGCTCCGGCGTCAAGAGCGTCACGATCCAGCGCGCCGTCGCCGGCAGCTCGACCTGGACCGACATCTGCACCGACGCCTCGGCCCCCTTCACCTGCGACTGGGCGACCAGCGGTCTCGTCGACGGCGCCTACGACCTGCGGGCCGCCGCCACCGACAACGCCGGCAACACCGCCACCTCCGCCACGACCCGCACGACGGTCGCCAACGCGATGACCGTCGTCCTGGACCGCCCGGGCGACTACCTGCACGGCACGGTCTCGACGACGTCCACGGTCACCGGTGCCAGTGGCCTGGTCCCGACGGTCCGCGTCGAGTACCTGCCCGCGGGCGGCTCGACCTGGACGACCCTCTGCGCGGCCAACAGCGGCCCCTACACCTGCTCCGCGAGCACCACGTCGATCGCGAGCGGCACCTACAGCTTCCGCTCCGTCGCCACCGCCGGCAGCGCCACCGCCACCTCGGCGACCGTCACCGGCGTCATCGTCGACAACACGAACCCGACCGTCACGCTGACCGACCCGGGCACGCCGCTCAAGGGCACCAAGACGTTCACCGTCAGCGCGACCGACGCGCACTCGGGCATCGCGAAGGTCGTCGTCCAGGCGACGACCGGCACCACGACGACGGATGTCTGCACCATCACCGCTCCGACGACGACCTGCTCCGTCGACACCACGACGCTCCCCAACGGCACCTACAGCTTCCGGGCCGTCGCGACCGACAAGGCCGGCAACTCCACGACGTCCGCCGCGATCGCGAACCGCGTCGTGCAGAACACGGTCTCCACCATCACCCTCGCCACGCCCAGCCCCTACCTGCGCGGCAGCGTGCCGCTGACCGCGAGCACGACGACCACCGGCAAGATCACGAACGTCCGCTTCGAGCAGTCGGTCGCCGGGTCGGGCACCTGGACCACGATCGCCACGACCACCAGCACGACGGCGAGCTACACGACGAGCTGGAGCACGAGCGCCCTCAACGGCACCTACGACCTGCGCGCGGTCCTCACCGACTCCGACGGCAACACCGTCATCTCGAACGTCGTCGCCGGCCGCCTGGTCGACAACATCGCTCCCAAGGGCGCCGACATCCAGACCACGAACGGCGGGACCGCGGGCAGGATCGACGCGGGCGACACGATCGTCTACACGTACAGCGAGCAGATGGACCTCAGCTCGATCTACGCCGGCTGGTCCGGTACGGCGACCTCCGGCTCCATCCGAGTCGGCGGCCTCTTCACCAACAACCAGGTCCTCCAGATCGACAGCCCCACCAACGTGCGGCTGGGCACCGTCGACCTCAATGCATACTTCGCCTTCCTGGGAGACGTCACGAGCGACGCAACCATCACTGCCGCCACCTCCACGGCTGACGGCGTCGCGCGCACCGTGGTCACCGTCAAGGTCCTCGGCGGCGCCGGATACCAGGTCAACACCGCCGCCAACCTGGTCTGGACACCCTCCACCTCGGCGACCGACCTGGCCGGCAACCCGGTCAGCACCGCCGCGATCACCGAGTCGGGCGCCTCGGACGTGGACTTCTGATGCGCACCGAGCACACCACGGCCTCCCGGGCCGCCGCCACCGCGACCACGCTCCTGGTGCTCGTGCACCTGGCCCGCATCGCGGACGGCACGAGCGACCCCTACGTGGCTGCGCTGCTGCTGACGCTCCTCGTCGCGACAGCGGTTGTCTCGATCAAGCTGCACCGGGACAACTGCGTCGAGTCCCGGCTCGGCGCCATGCTGCTCGCGCTGCTGAGCGGCGGAGGAGTCGTGCTGGCCGCCGTGGCGGGGCTTCCCGGTCAGGACGTCCATCCGGTCGGCATGATCGGGGTGTTGATGCTCGTCGTGTCGTCGGCCGTGCTCGGCCTCTTGGCGACGGATCAGCTCCAGCGGGTCGCGGACGGTCGGGCGAGGTCGCCGTATGCTTCCTGAAATGCCCCACCTCGTGCTGCTCGTCGAGGACGACGACCAGATCGCTGCGCCACTCATTCGCACCCTTGAGCGCGAGGGATATGAAGTCGAGCGTGTCGACGCGGGACTGCCCGCCGTCGACCGGGTGGTGGCCACCGGTGTCGACCTCGTGCTGCTCGATCTCGGCCTCCCCGACATCGACGGCCTGGAGGTCTGCCGGCGCATCCGCGCGGCCGGCTACACCGGCGGCGTCCTGATCCTCACCGCCCGAGGTGGCGAGCTCGACCGGGTCGTCGGCCTCGACGTCGGGGCGGACGACTACCTCGCGAAGCCGTTCGGACTGGCCGAGCTCCTGGCCCGCACGCGGGCTCTCCTCCGCCGCAGCGCCCCGGCTCGCGCCGAGGCGCCCGTTGCCGTGGGTCCGACCCCGGCGCCCGTTCCGTCGGCTCCTGCCCCCGCTCCCGACGCGACCGACCTGCGCGTCGACGCCGACGCCCGCCGGGTGTGGGTCGGCGCGACCGAGCTCGTCGTGACGGCCAAGGAGTTCGACGTCCTGGCACTCCTCGACTCCAACCCCGGTGCCGTCTTCACCCGCGAGCGGGTCATGGACGAGGTGTGGGACGAGAACTGGTTCGGCTCGACCAAGACCCTCGACACGACGATCGGCCGGCTGCGGCAGAAGCTCGAGGACAGTGGAACCTCAGCGCGCGTCGTGACGGTCCGTGGCGTCGGCTTCCGCCTCGAGGGGGGCCGACCCGATGCGTGAGCGGCTCGTCGTCACGCTCGTGACGATGACCGTCGCGATGCTGTTCGTCTTCGGCGTCGTCCGCGCGTACTCGACCGCCAACCTGGTCCAGGAGCAGCAACGCACGGCTGTCGGCCAGACCGCCGACATCGCCGCCGTCGCGATTGCCGGCCTCGGCAACCGTCCCGTCACCACGACATTCCTCGGCGACCTGGCGCACCGCGACCAGACCATCACGTACGTCGACCCGGACGGCACGACGCTGCGGACCGGAGCGTCGAGCGACGATGACCTCAGGGCGACCCGTGCGATCGAAGGCGGCGGAAGGATCACCCTCTCCGAAGACCCCTCCGTGACGACGGACCGGGTGTCCGACGCGCTCCTCCCGCTGGTCCTGCTCGGCCTGGGCCTCGCCGCGATCTCCGCCCTGATCGGCTCGCTGCTCGCGCGGCGCCTCGCGTACCCGTTCCGCCGGCTCGCAGACGACGCGACCCGCATCGGCGACGGTCACTTCGACGTCGACGTCCATCACTCGTCGATCCGCGAGGCCGAGGTCCTGGGCAACGCGTTGCGCAAGGCGGCCGCCCAGCTCGACGCGATGGTCCGTCGGGAGCGCCAGCTGGCGGTCGTCGCGTCGCACGAGCTGCGCACCCCGATCACGGCCCTGCGACTGTCGCTGGAGGACCTGACACTGTGGCCGCAGACTCCACCCGAGGTCGCCGAGGAGCTGCAGCACGGCCTCGCCGAGGTGGACCGGCTCAGTGGCGTCGTCACGACCTTGCTCGACAGCGGCACCGAGCACCTCGGTGCCACCGTCCGGCTCGATCTCAACGTGCTCGCTGCGGCGGCGGTCGAGCGCTGGGCGGACCGCGCCCGGTCGCAGGGTCGCCGCCTCGAGCTCGGGCCCTCCGAGCCGGCCTGGACCTCGGTCGTCCCGGCGCCGGTCGACAGCGTCCTGGACGTCCTGATCGAGAACGCGCTGCAGCACGGCACCGGCACGATCGAGGTCGACGTCGTCACGGTCGGCCCCCACCTGGGCCTGCGCGTCACCGACGAGGGCGATCGCGCGTTCGACACGGGGGTCGTGCACGAGTCCCCTGCCGGCGCCGACGCGGGACTCACCGACGCCGCCACCCGCGCCGAGTCGCTCGGTGGGTTCCTCGCGGTCGGCGACGTCGCGACGACGCGGGTCATGCTGGCGCTCCCCCGCCGTGCCCGCGCCAGCGACCGCTGACGCCTGTCCTCGCGCTCACCTCACCTCCGGCGCAGCAGGGTCAGCGCGATCCGGTACGCCGGGTCGAGCCAGTAGTCGCCGTGGCCGTGGATCCGGGTCGACGGCCCGCGCTGGGACCCGTCGGTGACCGGTGCGGGATCGAGCAGACGCCAGTCGTCCCCGCTGAGCCGGACCCCCGACCACTGCACGTACGTGTCAGGGGCCTCCACGCTCGTGCCGCCGACCAATCGGCACGAGGTCGCGAGGGAACCCTCGCCGAGGTGGTGCCAGGACAGGACCGGACCGGCGAGCGGGTCGGTCTCCCGGTAGAGATTGATCCAGCCCCCACGCAGCTCCCGTTGCAGCAGCGAGATCGATTGATAGCTGACGTACGCCGGGAAGGCGCGCGGGAAGATCTGCCGGAGCTGGGAGCCGTACGTCAGCAGGGCGACCCGCCGACGTTCGTCGTCGTTCAGCAGGTGCAGCGCGGCGAACGCGATCAGGCTGCCCTGGCTGTGGGCGCTGACGATGACGTCGCGGCCCCCGGGTGCCCGGGTCGAGAGGTGGTGGACGACCCGCTTCCCCAGGTGCATGACGGTGTGCTGCGAGTAGGGCTTCGGCACGAACGGGTGCACCGCGTGCGGCCAGAAGGAGATGACGTCCCAGACCACGTTGACGCCGCGGCGGGACGTGTCCTTGGTGAAGCCACGGCGGGCGAGCAGCACGAGTGCGGCGGCGAGCCCGAGCAGCAGCCAGGCGCCACCGACCATCGTGACGTTGCTGAACGAGCTCTCCGTCGGGGCGAGCGTGACCTTGTCGCGTCCCGCTGACAGCTCGTCGAACCAGCCCCAGGCGTGCCGGGGACGCCAGTCGACCGGGTCGTCCCAGACCGGGTGGAGCTCGTAGAGGATCGCCAGTGACATCGCGACGCCCGCGCCGACGAGGGTCAGGACGATCGATGCGACGTGATTCTTCGCCCGTCCGACCCATAGCGCCCGCACGGTCGGGGTCGCACCGGGGCGCCACGGCGGCACGGCGTAGCCACCGGCATCGACCGGAGCCGCACCGGCGAACATCGCCCGCGCCCGGGCGGCGAGCCGGGCTCGCCGCGCCACGAAGTCAGCAGCCAGCGCGATCGCGACGGCCAGCAGCACGAAGAAGGTGAGCCCCCAGGCGTACGACACGCGATCCAGCATCGGCGTGACCCCGACCTTGCTGGCCGACAGCCGCAGGATCGACGAGACGGCGGTCGGCAGCGAGGCAGCGAGGCCCACGCCGACGAACACCGCCAGGGCCGCCACCGTGCTGCAGGCGAAGCCGCGGGCGTACGGGCGGAAGTACCACGCCGGGTCGTCTGCGGCCGGCGTCGTCGAGGGGGTGGCCGCGACGATGCGCCAGTTGATCAGGAGCAGCGTCGAGACGGCCAGGATGCCCACGAGCAGCAGCACGATCGAGATCAGCTCGAATCCCTCGATGGGCCCGCGCCGGGCGGCGTCGCGAGGCGGGGCGAACCCCGGCATCTGCCACATCGCCAGCCCGACGAGGACCAGGCCGGCCCCGCACGCGAGCCAGGAGCCCCGGCCCACGAACGCGTGCCAGCGCGCACGCAGACGCTGGCCGGTCTCGTCCAGCGCGGCGACGGCGAGCGACTCGGGGTCACCGAGCAGCGTGACGACCAGGGCCACCGCGGCCAGCAGGGCCAGCGCGACCCAGACGATGACACCGTCGCTGCCGGGCTCCCGGACCCACCGCGCCATCGCCGCGACGAGCAGCAGGGCTGCCCCCAGGTGGAGCCGGCTGAGGGTCGGCGAGTCCGAGGTTCCTTGATAGAAGTAGGGGTCTGCGAGCGGGGTCCCGCGGTCCTCCGCCCGCGCCCGCGCCTCCTCGGCTCCCATCCCGCCGGTGATGTTGGGCGCCGCGGTGGCCGTGACCCGACCCAGCAGCCACAACCCTCCAACCACGGCGGCGGTCGCGACCGTCGCGAGCATCAGGACGGCGGCCGGATCCCACGACGCAAGCTGCGCGGCACTCGGCGCCCACCGCCAGGCCACCAGGTCCATCAACGTCAGACCCACCGAGAAGACCAGCAGCAGCGTCAGCAGCAGGGCCAGGAGGCGCAGCAGGGCACTCGCGGCGGCGTGCGCGTTGACGGAGCGACGCGGCCGGGTCGCCGGTGCCGGCAGCATGAACTGCGCGGCGTTGATCATGCCGAACGGCACCAGCAGAAGCCACAGCGCCTGCCACGCCGTGCCGGACGTGTAGCGGCCCCAGTGATAGGCCTCGAGCACCTGCCCGTCCTTGCCGGGAAGGACCACCCCGTCGGCATCTACCGCGCTGAAGAACCGGCTGGCACCGCCGCCGTCGGTCTGTGCGACGTACGGGTGCGCCAGGAGCGACTCCGGCGGCGTACCGCTGACTCCGTGAACCCTCAGCTCGACCCATCCCGCGTTCGCAGCCATGGCGGACTCCTCTCTCGCGGTGCTCAACATCATTCATCACGAGAGCCGAGAGGCGCACCCCCTTGGTCGTAGGAGTGGGGACGCTCGTCGTCGAGCGTCCCCACGTGGTGGCAGAGGTCAGAGCCGGCGGACCCGGTAGGCGCTCGTCCAGATCCTCTCCTTCCTGACCGGCACGCCCGGCCGGCTGGCGTGCCAGATCTTCCCGCCGCCGGCGTAGATGCCGACGTGGTACTTCTTGCCGCCGTGCACGAAGACGATGAGGTCGCCCACCTTCTTGGACGACCTCGACACCGCGTGACCCTTCCTCGCCTGTTGGCTGACGACCCGGCCGATGTTCCTCTTGAGCGCGTGCTTGAACACGTACTGCGTGTAGCCGGAGCAGTCGAAGCCCCTCCTGGTCGTGCCGCCCCACTTGTAAGGGGTTCCCTTGAGGGAGGCGGCCTTCTTGAGGACCTTCGTGGCGTCCGACCGGTTGAGCGCGGATGCGGTGGTGGCTGTCGAGCCGATGACCAGGGTGGCCATCAGGGCAGCGGTGAGCAGGGCGATGATCGCCCGATTGGTGGTGCGCATGATTTCCTCGTTGCGCCTGCGAGATGAGAGTCTGTCGGACCGTGAGGAGGCCCCGAGCGCCATGCGTGGGAGTGTGCGCGGGATTGACTGTCCCGTTCCGCCCCTCCAGCTCGATTGCCGCGTGCGGGGACGGACTCGGCTCACGACGCGGTGGGCTTCCGGACTTGAAGCCGCATGTTCTGGGCGTCAACTTTACGCCGGGTCTGCTGGAACTGCAGGGAACCGTTGGTGGCACACCGTCGCCACACAGCTCGAATGGCGTTCTTGCGAGGCTCGGATCCGGCGGGAGCCGCGCCTCTGCGATACTCGCTCTTGGACGTTGGGACGGCTCCTCGGAGCTCTTCTCATGTCCCGGGCCTCTAGCTCAATTGGCAGAGCAGCGGACTTTTAATCCGCGGGTTGTGGGTTCGAGTCCCACGGGGCCCACCCACCCACACCCCCGTCCCATTGTCCGCCGGGGTTGCCGCGGGGGCGGTCTCCGCAGGGAAACAGGCTTGCGACTTCGTCAGGAGGACAAGGAGTCGACAACCTTCTTGACCCGTCGTGCGCGGGTCTCCTCGGTCTTCGCGTCATTCACCTGACGCACGTGCTCCTTGGACCGGCTCGGCGACAGCGCGTCGAACTCCGCTCGCACCCCGGCCAGCTGAAGAGCGGCCGCGAGGTCGTCCGGGACCACCGGAGTCCGAGGAGACGTGTCGTGCTCGACGGTGACATCGTGCTCCTCACCGCCGGCAACGTCAGCTGTCTCACGAACGCTCTTGGACACCGGGATGAGGAAACGACCGCCCATGCGGGCGATCGACGACGCATAGATGTGCCCGTTGAGGTCGACGGTCACGGGCACCCGCCTGCCAGCACCAAATCCGAGCACGACGTCCTCCGGCACCTCGATGCCGACGTTGTTGCCCAGCTGGAGAAGTGTCGTCCTGAACGTGACCATGTCAGCGACATTAGGACCTGCCGCACCGGAGTGCCATGGTGAAGGGATGGACGACAGGGACCTCTGGGACCGCTTCTCCACCCTGGCCCGCGACATGAGCGAGTCGACCGGGCTGCCGGCCACGCTGCAGTCAGCCGCCGAAGGCGCCGTCTCGTTGATCCCGCACGCAGAGTCGGCCGGTATCTCGATGATGCACAACAAGCGCCCCATCGAGACGCCCACCGCGACCGATTCCCGGTGCCTCTAGGGCGATGAGCTGCAGTACAAGCTCGGGGAAGGGCCGTGCCTGCAGGCCATCCGGCAGCACGAGACGGTGCGGAGCCCGGACCTGCGCGAGGAGATGCGGTGGCCCGTGTGGTCTCGACGGGTCGCTGCCGAGCTCGGGTTCCGCAGCATGCTGTGCGTCCAGCTGTTCGTCACGAAGGACACGCTGGGGGCGCTCAACCTCTACTCCACCCAGGTCGAGGCATTCGACAGCGACGACGAGGCGGCAGCACTGGCACTGGCCGCGCACGTCGCGGTCGCCCTCACCGCGGCCAAGGAGTTCGAGTCGCTGGTGAGTGCCATCGCGTCACGCACCGTGATCGGCCAGGCCGAGGGAATGCTGATGGAGCGCTACAAGCACCAGGCGTTCGCCGTGCTGGCCCGTGAGTCGCAGGCCAGCAACCGGCGGCTCCGCACGATCGCCGAGGAGATCGTGCGCAACGGCGTCGACGCGCCGCGGCCCGGACCGGTCCCGAGCGGGAGCTGACGCTCCAGCTGTGTGGGAGCAGCCGCCGTGGGTAGTGCAACACCATGCGCCACCTCAGCTGGATCGGAATCATTCGCCACGGTGAGAGCACCGGCAACGTCGCCGCCACCCGCGCCGAGACCAACGGTGCCGAGATCATCGACATCGTCGAACGGGACGCGGACGTCCCGCTGTCCGACACCGGCGAGCAGCAGGCCGAGGCCGTCGGGCGGTGGCTGGCGGACCCGTCCACCCCACGTCCCGACCTCGTCGTCGCCTCCCCCTACCTCCGGACCCGGCAGACCGCCGAGATCGCGCTGCAGGGCCTCGACGTGCCACGGGTGATCGACGAACGTCTGCGGGATCGCGAGCTCGGCGTCCTGGATCGGCTCACCACGGCGGGTGTGGCAGCACGCATGCCCGAGGAGTCGCGACGGCGGTCACACCTCGGCAAGTTCTACTACCGCCCGCCGGGAGGCGAGTCCTGGGCCGACGTCCTGCTGCGCCTCCGCGCCCTGCTGCGGGACACCGACGACGACCATCCGGGCAAACGTGTCCTGCTGGTCGCCCACGACGCCTCGGTCTCGATGCTGCGCTACATCCTCGAGGTCATGGACGAGCGGACACTCATGGAGTCCGCCCGACAGGACACGATCGCCAACTGCTCGATCAGCAGCTGGTCGCGGACCGACACCGAGTGGAAGCCGGAGCTGTTCAACGACGTGACACATCTCGAGCAGGCTCCCGACACGCACGCCACGACCCAGGAGGATGTCGATGCCGACCTCGCCTGACACCCGCATCATCACCCCGCACCTGCTCGCGGACTGGGCCCTCCCCGCGGTCGCTGAGGGCAAGGAGTCCCGCGGCACGGTCCTGGTGGTGGGAGGCGCACGCTTCACCCCCGGCGCCGTGCTGCTGTCCGGCGTCGCGGCCCTGCGCGCCGGTGCCGGCCGGCTGCAGCTCGCCGCGACCGAGAGCACTGCGGCGGCGCTCAGCATCGCCGTTCCCGAGGCCATGGTCGTCGGTCTGCCCGAGACCGACGACGGATCCGTACGCGGCGAGGTGCCCGACCGGGTCCTGGACCTGGCGGCCGAGGCCTCGGTGGTCGTCATCGGGCCGGGCCTGGACGACCTCGACGAGACCGCGGCGCTCATGAGCCATGTGCTGGAGGCGATCGGGGACGAGACCACGGTCGTCCTCGACGCTTACGGCCTGGGTGCGCTCAGCCACGACGTCGAGCTGATCACGGGGTGCGCCGACCGTTGTGTGCTGACCCCCAACACCATCGAGGCGGCGCACCTGCTGGGCCGCGACCTCGACGGCGAACTGGACGTCGAGGCGCTCCGGGTCGCAGAGAAGTACGGCACCGCGGTGAGTCTCTACGGGCACGTCGCCAGCCCCGACGGACGCGTCTGGCGCGAGGAGAGCGCTGACGTCGGCCTCGGCACCTCAGGCAGCGGGGACGTCAGCGCCGGGATCGTCGCCGGGCTCCTGGCGCGCGGGACCGAGCCGGCGCAGGCCGCGTGCTGGGCCGCCCACGTGCACGCCATGGCCGGTCGGCGCCTCGGCAACCGCTTCGGCCGGGTGGGCTACCTCGCGCGCGAGCTCGTCGCCGAGGTGCCGGCCACGATCGCGTCGCTCTGAGCGCGGGAGCTCAGGGGGTCCGGCGGGCGTACATCAGCGCCATCAGGCACTGCAGCGCCCAGCCCCGCAGGTGCGGGCGGATCGGCACCTTGACGGCGCCACGCGTGTCGATCGTGGGTCCTGTGGGCATGGGCGGCGTCCTCTCGACGGGTTCGAGCTGACTTACCCGTCCCCACAGCGCGCATGCGCCGCGGGGACGGTGACACCCGTCACGGGCCGACTGTCAGGAGGGGTTCTCGGCAGGGTTGGGCGGTGTCACGGGATTGCCCTCGACGTCCGGATCCGTGTCGGGTTGGTCCGGGTCTCCCGGTCGCGGGGTGGCAGTGGGCTCGTGCGGCTGCATCGTCATGGCCGCGGCGTACCCGGATCCGCACGTCCTACGCATGCGGCCGCGGGGCATGGGTACGTACCGGCCCCGACAACGAGAGGCACCGACCATGAGCATCCCCGCCCCGCCCGATCCCGGGTCGACTCCCCAGGGCCAGCCCGACATCGTGCCGTCGCAGACCCCCGAGCCTGACACGTTGCCGGACCAGCCGCTCGAGCCGAGCACGACCAACCCGGACGCCGACGGCGTCGACCCGACACCTTGACCCCCGTCGGCACGATCCGGTCGATCGTCCTGAAGTGCCGCGACCCCGAGCCGCTCGCCTCCTTCTGGTCGGCGGTCCTCGGTCGCGACATCGACCAGCGCGACGACGACTGGTGGTCCCTCACACGTACGTCGGACGGCCCGCGGCTCGCGTTCCAGGTCGTCGACGACTTCGCGCCACCACCGTGGCCGGGCCGCACGGGTGAGCAGCAGGTCCACCTGGACGTCGAGGTCGACGACCTGACTGCCTCCGCGGAGACCGTCGTCGGGCTCGGTGCACGCACGCTCTCGGACGTCATCGACTCGCAGACCGAGGCTCCGTGGCAGGTGTTCGCGGACCCTGCCGGGCACCCATTCTGCCTCGTCAGCTTCCGTTAGCAGACCGACTGCGACGAACGACACGACCCGTTCCTAGCCTCTTCTCAGGTCTGCCTCGTATTCTGGGAGTTCTGCCACATCGCGCCGACCCACCCAGGAGCACATTCCGTGACGAGACACGCCGCACCGCCGACGCGGACCCAGGTCGTCTGGCGACGGGTCGTCATCGGCCTGGCCGTGTTCACGCTGGTCCTCGGTGGCGCGGCCGCGGCTGCCTACATGAAGCTCAACGGCAACATCGAGTCCTCCAAGCTGCCCGACTCCACGATCGTCAAGAACGACACCCCCGAGGGTGCGCTCAACATCCTGTTCATCGGATCTGACTCCCGCGACCTGAAGACCAAGGGGTACGGCAAGGAGAAGGGGCAGCGCAGCGACGCCCTGATGCTGGTGCACTTCTCGAAGGGCAACACCCGGGTCGACGCGGTGCAGATCCCCCGCGACACCCTGACCGAGCTCCCCGCGTGCTCCGACACCGGCAGCGGTTCGTTCAGCGGCGGCGTCAACCTGATGATCAACTCGGCCCTGGAGGGCGGCCCGGCCTGCTCGGTCAAGGCGGTCGAGAAGCTCAGCAACGTCCACATCGACCACTTCGTACAGCTCAACTTCGACGGCTTCGCCTCGATGGTCAACGCGCTCGGCGGTGTCAACGTGTGCCTCACCAAGCCGATGGTCGACGTCGACGCCAGGCTCGACCTGCCGGCCGGCAAGCAGAAGCTCGACGGCTCGGACGCGCTCGCCCTCGCGCGTACGCGCCACGCGGTTGGCGACGGCAGCGACATCGGTCGCCTGGGCCACCAGCAGGTCGTGATGTCGTCGATCATCAGCCGCGCCCGCAGCGCGGGCGTCCTGACCCGGCCTGACCGGCTGTTCAAGTTCCTCAATGCGTTGACGTCCTCGATCACGGTCGACGAAGGGATCTCGTCAATCTCCAAGCTGACGGGACTGGCCAAGCGGGCCAAGGCCGTCAAGGACTCCGGCATCACGTTCATCACGATGCCGACCGGGGCCGCGCCGACCGACCCCAACCGGGTCGTCAAGATCGCGGACGCCGACACGATCTTCAGATCGATCGCCAAGGACGACGAGGTCCTGGTGGAGGACGACGACACGAAGAAGGGGGCGACCCGCACCACGCCGGTGCGGATCCTCAATGCCGCAGCGACCGACGGCCTCGCGACCAGGGCCCAGGCCTCCCTGACGGGTCTCGGCTACGTCGTCTCGGGGCTCGCGACCGCTGAGGAGCCCGCGGATGCCACCCGCATCATCGTCGACGGCACCCCGGAGGCGATGGCCACCGCCAAGGCCCTCAACGAGGACTTCGGGTTCAAGGCCCAGATCGTCGAGCAGGCCGACGGCACGACGGGCGTGTCGCTGATCCTCGGCGCGGACCGCATCGAGGCCGGCACCGAGCCGGTCAAGCCGAAGCCGGTCAAGGCCACGACCCGCAAGGCCAATGACTCCCTCTGCGCCTGAACCGGCCGATCGCCTGCGTGCATCCCCTCCGAGAAGGCACACTTGCTCGGTGGATACGCGCGAGACCGTGATGGGGTCTGATCTGTTCAGCTCCTCGGCTCAGCGGATCGTCGACTATCTCAACGCACACACCCCGCTGACCGACTGGTCGGTGTCACGCGTGTCCGGGGGCGAGCAGGTGCACATCCACGTCCACCCCGAGACGTTCCTGTCAGTCGGCCAGCGGGTCCAGTGGGACGAGACCTTCTGCATCCGCATGTACAACGGCGCCGCCCGCATCGTCCCGGACTCCCAGCTGGACCCCGACTACGCCGATCACCCCGAAGCGCAGGTGGTCCGCGCCTACGCCGGCTTCCCCATCACCGACAACAACGGCGAGCTCTTCGGCACGCTGTGCGGCGTGGCGAACCAACCTCTCGAGGACGAGCTCGCGGTCGACGCCGATCTGGTCGCCCTGATGGGTGACCTGCTCTCGTCACACCTGGCGATGTCCCTGATCGCGGATCGCGAGCGCCGGTCGGTCGAGATCGCTGACGCCCTCGCCAACGAGGACGGGCTCACGGGGCTGGTCAACCGGCGCGGCTGGGACCTGCTCGTGCAGGACGCCCAGCAGCGGGTCGACGCGTACGGCGACCTCGTCGCGGTCGCGGTGCTGGACCTCGACGGGCTCAAGCAGATCAACGACACCGAGGGGCACCAGGCCGGCGACGAGCTGATCCGTCGGGCCGCCAGCGCCCTGCGTTCCGCCGCCCGCCCAGCCGACCGGGTGGCCCGCTACGGCGGCGACGAGTTCGCGGTCCTGTCCAACAACGTGCCCGTCCACGAGCTGGCGGAGCACTTCGCCGGCTTCACCGACTCACTCGCCGGGCACGGCATCAGCGCCTCGATCGGTTTCGCGCCGACCAACCCCGGTGTGGTCACCCTCGACGATGCGTTCTCCCGCGCCGACAAGGCGATGTACGGCCAGAAGCAGGCCCGCCGCGACTGACCCCGGGGGGCTCGAGTCGTTCAGGCGAGGACCGCTGCGATGCCGTCGAGCAGCTCGCCCGTGCCGTGCTCCCGCCCGTTGGCCGCCTCGGGGCCGGGGCCGTGGACGCCGTCGAGGTGCACGCCCTGCTCGGTGAACGTCAGCCGTGTCCCCGCGTCGGACGGCTCGAGCACGACCGTCGTGATCGAGGTCGAGGCGTGCACGCCGTCGAGCCACATGTCGTACGTGTAGACGATCCGCTCCTCCGGGACGATGTCGGTGTAGGTCGCCCGGAACTCGCTGCGCGTGCCGTCGGCGAACGTGCCGTGGTTGATCGCGGTGCCGCCGACCCGGAAGTCCTCGGCGATCTCGGGGTCGGTCGCCTCGTCGGCGCCGAACCACTGCCGCTTGACCTCGGCATCGGCGAATGCCGCCCAGACCCGGTCGACGGGTGCGGCGTAGTCGCGCTCGATCACGAAGGTCGCGTGGGTCTGGGTGCGTCGGGTGGTGGTGCTCATGTCAATGCTCCTTGTCGGTGGGTGTGGACGTGGCGAGGTGGTCCCCCAGGCGGTCGAGCTGCTTCTCCTGCGGCAGGCGCTGCTGCACGATCCAGTGGTTCGCCGGGACGAGCCCGTCCGGCACCAGCTGGTACGTCCGGACGCGGCCGACCTTGTGCGACGCCACGACCCCGGCCCGTTCGAGCACCGCAAGGTGCTGGACGACAGCGGGCAGGGACATCGCGAAGGGCCGGGCCAGCTCGCTGACCGAGGCCGGCCCCCGGCGCAGGCGCTCGACCATCCCGCGCCGGCTGGCGTCACCCAGGGCGTGGAACATCCGGTCGAGCCGATCCGCATGGTTAAGCATATGCTTAAGTATTGTACGAACGTCGCCGATGTCAACCCCGCCGAGCGGTACGGTGACTTCCGTGCCAACCGTCAAGAGCCCGTGGCTCATCGCCTTCGGGATCGCCTCGGTCGTCCACCTGGTCCTCAACGGGGCGGGGGTCG
>JAOPXL010000174.1 GCA_025965175.1 Aeromicrobium sp. | reverse complement strand
AGGTCCGGGGGTGCCGTCGTCGGTGCTGCGCGCAGGTCAGAACGCGGCTTCGTCGAGCTCCATGATCGAGGCGTCGATGTTCTCCGCCATGGCGCGCTCGCCGGCCAGCAGCGGCAGGACGTTGCGGGCGAAGAACGAGGCCGCGGCGACCTTGCCCTCGTAGAACGCCTTGTCGGCCGCCGACACCTCGCCGTCGAGCTTGGCCAGCGCGACCTCCGCGCCACGCAGCAGGAGCCACGAGACGACGAGGTCGCCGAGGACGTACACGAGGCGGGTCGTGTTGAGGCCGACCTTGTAGATGTTCTTGATGTCACCGTTGGCGTCGGCCGGGTTGGCCGACATCAGGTCGGTGAACACCGCGCCGATGATCGCCTGGGCATCCTCGAGGCCCTTCGCGAGCAGCTCGCGCTCGACCTTGAGGCGACCGTTGCCGGCCTCGCTCTTGACGAAGGCCTCGATCTCGGCCGACAGGTGGCCCAGCGCCTGGCCCTTGTTCTTCACGATCTTGCGGAAGAACAGGTCCTGGCCCTGGATCGCCGTCGTGCCCTCGTAGAGGGTGTCGATCTTGGCGTCGCGGACGTACTGCTCGATGGGGTAGTCCTGCAGGAAGCCCGAGCCGCCGAACGTCTGCAGGGACTCGGTGCCCAGCAGGGTCCACGAGCGCTCCGAGCCGTAGCCCTTGACGAGCGGGAGGAGCAGGTCGTTGATCGCCTCGGCCAGCGACGCGTCCTCGCCCGCGGCCTCCTTGATCATGACCTCGTCCTGGAACGTCGCGGTGTAGATCATGAGCGAGCGCAGGCCCTCGGCGAACGACTTCTGCGTCAGCAGCGAGCGGCGGACGTCGGGGTGGTTCGTGATCGTGACGCGGGGGGCCGTCTTGTCCGACGCCTGCGTCAGGTCGGCGCCCTGGACACGCTCCTTGGCGTAGTCGAGCGCGTTGAGGTAGCCGGTGGACAGCGTCGCGATGGCCTTGGCGCCGACGAACATGCGGGCGTTCTCGATGACGCGGAACATCTGGTTGATGCCGTCGTGGACCTCGCCGAGCAGCCAGCCCTGCGCGGGTGCGCCGTCACCGAAGGTGACCTCGCACGTCGTGGAGACCTTGATGCCCATCTTCTTCTCGACGTTGGTGACGTAGGCGCCGTTGCGCTCGCCGGTCAGCTCACCGGTCTCGTGGTCGAAGTGGAGCTTCGGGACCAGGAACAGGCTCAGGCCCTTGGTGCCGGCGCCGCCGACGCCCTCGACGCCCTGGGGGCGGGCGAGGACCAGGTGCATGATGTTCTCGGCCATGTCGTGCTCGGCCGAGGTGATGAAGCGCTTGACGCCCTCGATGTTCCACGAGCCGTCCTCGTTGGGGAACGCCTTGGTGCGGCCGGCGCCGACATCGGAGCCAGCGTCGGGCTCGGTCAGCACCATCGTGGCGCCCCAACGGCGATCGACCATGTGCTGCGCGATCTTCTTGTCCCGCTCGATGCCGTTCTCGAACACGATCCGCGCGAACGCGGGGCCACAGCCGAACATCCAGATCGCGGGGTTGGCGCCGAGGACGAACTCCGCGGTGCTCCAGATCAGCGAGCCGGGGGCGCGTTGGCCGCCGAGCTCCTCGGGAACCTGGAGGCGCCACCACTCGGCGTCCATCCAGGTGTTGTAGCTCTTGACGAACGCCTCGGGCATCGTGACGGACTTGGCGTCGGCGTCATACACCGGCGGGTTGCGGTCGGCGTCGATGAACGACGCGGCCAGGTCCTCGCGGGAGATGCGGTCGATCTCGCTGACGATGCTGCGGGCGGTGTCCGTGTCGATCTCGTCGAAGGGAGCCTGGCCCAGGATCTCCTGCCGGTTGAACAGCTCGAAGAGGTTGAACTCGACGTCGCGGAGGTTGCTCTTGTAATGGCTCATGCCAGCATTCCTTCGGGGGGTATGCGCTGCGATGGCAGCTTGCTACTGGGAAGTAACTTAAGTATCCGCCCCTGCGGGGTGCAAAGACAAGCAGAATGCCGAATCCGCCGCTGTCGGGCCGGTCACACGCTTGAGGCGGCGTGCTCACCGAACCACGCCGGGAACTCCTCGAGCGAGCCGAGCACGATCCCGGCTCCCGCATCGCGCAGCTCGTCGGCGCTGCAGGGCCCGGTGGTGAGCCCCACGCCGAACGCGCCGGACGAGACCGCAGCCTCCATGTCGTGGGCATGGTCGCCGACGTACGTCGTGGCGCCCTGGGCGCGCAGGACATCGGCCTTGCCCTCCCGCCAGGCGCGACCGAAGACCTCGGCGACCTCCAGGCCCAGCCGGTCGACGTGCAGCTGGGCGTTGGGGCCGTGCTTGGCGGTGATGAGGATCGACCGCCCGCGGGCGTTGGCCGCGTCGATCGCGGCGTGGGCGCCGGGCAGGGCCTCGACGAGGGGAAGGGCGATCTCGGGGTAGAGCTCGCGGTAGCGGTCCGCCCAACGCTCGGCGTCGGCCTCCGGCATCCACTGGGCAAGCTCCCACTCCAGCGGCGGCCCGAGCCGGGAGACGACGAGCTCGGTGTCGATCGCGGTACCTGACTCCACGACCAGTCGGTCGTACACCGCCTTGATCCCCGGTCGGGAGTCGATCAGCGTCATGTCGAGGTCGAACCCGGTGGTCATCATGACCACGACGCTATCGAGTGCCCCCAGGAACGACGAGACCCCGCGACCGTCCGGAGGGGCAGTGCGGGGGTCTCGGGTCGGGGGTTCAGCGAATGCTGAACATGTTCGGGTACGTGCGCGTGGGCACGGGGCCGAAGCTGTCGGTGGACACGGCGCGGACGGTCTTGGTGATTCCGACGACGGTGATTGCCCCAAGGATGATGGCGATGATCATGGTGGCCTCCTTCAAGGCTCCGAGTACGAACCCCAGCGGCTCGTAGTTCTATTATGAGAACTTCAACCATCAAGGACAAGCAAACATTCCTACGCCTAACATGTAGGGTTGCTACATGGATGTGAATCGACTCGCTCTGCTGCGTGAGCTCGCCGAGAGGGGCACCGTCGGTGCCGTGGCGGACGCGATGAAGGTCACACCGTCGGCGGTGTCGCAGCAGCTCAAGGTGCTCGAGCGGGAGGCCGGATACACGCTCGTACAGCCTGCGGGGCGAGGCGTCGCGCTGACCGCGGCGGGCCGCGCGCTGGCCCAGACGGCGACCGAGATCGCGGTCGCGATCGAGCGGGCCGAGGGCCAGTGGCGGGAGTACATGGCGGGGCCGGCCGGCGTGGTCCGGGTCGCGACGTTCCCGACCGGTGGAGAGATGCTGCTGCCCGGCCTGTTGACCCGAATGGCCGACGTGCCGGAGGTCGAGCTGGTCTGCTCGGACGAGGACGGGGTGACGGTCGACTTCGCCGACCTGACACCGGACTACGACGTCGTCATCGCAGACTCACCGACGACCGCCGCGTCGTGGCACGACCGCGGCCTCCAGGTCGTGCCGCTGATGAGCGAGCCACTCGACGTCGCCCTGCCGGAGGGCCACGCGCTGGCCCGCAGGACCAGCCTGTCGCCACGCGACGTCGTCGGCGAGACCTGGATCGGGGTGCCGCACGACTATCCCTTCGACCGGGTGCTCAGCCAGGTCGTCGCGGCCACGGGCGAGCCAGTCCGCATCGCCCAGCGGATCTCGGACAACAGCATCGTCGAGGCGCTCGTCGCCGGGGGGCACGGCATCGCGATCCTCCCGCGGTTCACGACCCGCGAGCACGGCAACGGCCTGGTCACCCGCCCGCTGGTCGGGATCCGGGCCAAGCGGGAGATCGCGGCGCTGCTGCGACCCGACCGGTTCGAACGCCCGTCCGTACGCCTCGTGGTGCAGGCCTTGCGCGACGAGGCTCGCGCGGTCGCGGATCTGCACTAGGCGGTGTAGCCGGGGGATCCGGTCCGTCGAGGGTGGTTCAGCCCGCGGGGGTGGGGTCGTGGCGGGCCGGCACCCAGTCGCCGCCGATCTGCTGGAACAGTGTCCAGCCGGCCGCGGCGTCCTGCTCGAGCGCCCAGGTGTTGGCCTCCTCGAAGTCGCCGAACGACTCCTCGGCGATGACTCCGTCGGACGTGTCGCGAATCTGGTACTGGCCCATCGAGTTCTCCTCAGGTCGGCCGTCGTCGTACCCGCCCGGACCGCCGGCAAACGCAGTCGCCGCGTGTGACCGCCCGTGCCAAGGTGGGCTGCATGAGCGAAACGAACATCCCGTCCCCCGTCGTGGTCGTCACCGGCGCCAACGGTCTCGTCGGGTCCCGGATCTGCGCCGTCCTGGCCGAGCGGGGCGTCACGGTGCGCGCGGTCGTACGTCGTGCCGGCACGAGCCCCACGGGCCCCGGCGTCGAGGAGCACGTCGGCGAGTTCCACGACCCCGACTTCGCCGCCTCGGTCGTCGCCGGCGCCACCGCGGTCGTCACGACGGTCCACCCGATGGTGTCCGACCGGAAGACCCAGCACCGCATTGCCGTCGAGGGCACTCCAGTCATCGCGCGAGCGGCACGGGATGCCGGCGTCGGCCGTCTGGTGCACATCTCGACCGCGGCGGTCTACGACCGATCCCCGGAGGCGGGGGACGTGGACGAGTCCTCACCGCTGGTCGGCGACGACGCCAACGACTACGCGGTGACCAAGCGTGACACCGACGCCGCACTGGCCGAGGTCGACGGCATCACCCGTGTCCTGGTGCGTCCCCCGGCGATCCTCGGCCCCGGGGACACGTCGGTCTGGAACGCGCTGCGGCCCGCCGCGATCCGCGACGAGGAGGATGCCCGTCACGCGCTGCCTGATCAGAGCTTCTCGTGGGTCCATGTCGACGACCTGGCGGCGTTCGTCGCGGACGTGGCCAGCGGGCGCGTGCCAACGTCGACGGATCCCGAGCAGGGCCCGGTCGAGGGGGAGTGTGCGGCGGTCAACGTCGCCGCCGGGCCGGCGACGGTGCGCGACTACCACGAGACAGTCACCCGCGCGGTGGGAGTCGAGCCGGTCTGGGACGACGGGCCGGCAAGGGCCGGCCAGATCCTCGCCGGTCGCGCCCACGGGTGGGGCTGGGCTCCGGTGGTGGACCTCCCGGCGGCGCTGGCGGAGATCGACGCGGGGCTTCGCGGTCAGTCCCGTCCGGCGGCAGTCACGCCTCGAAGCGGTAGCCGAGTCCGGCCTCGGTGATGAGGTGGCGGGGTGAGGAGGGATCGGCCTCGAGCTTGCGACGGAGCTGCGCGAGATAGACGCGAAGGTAGTTGGTCTGCTTCTCGTACGCGGGGCCCCATACCTCCCGGAGCAGATCCGCGCGCGTCACCAGGGTGCCCCGACGCCGCACCATCACCTCGAGCAGGTGCCACTCGGTAGGGGTCAGTCGGATGTTGACATGCGACCGGCTCACCCGTGCTGCGGCCAGGTCGATCACCAGGTCGCCCGCGATGACCACCGACTCGCCGTTCTCCGGCGCGATCCGCCGGGTCGCCGCCCGCAGCCGCGCCAGGAGCTCCTCGATCCCGAAAGGCTTGCTGACGTAGTCGTCGGCCCCGACGTCGAGCGCGGCGACCTTGGAACGTTGGCCGTCACGTGCGGACAGCACGATGATCGGCATCTGGGTCCAGGTCCGCAGCGACCGGATCACCTCGATCCCGTCCACGTCCGGCAGCCCGAGGTCCAGCACGACGACATCGGGTCGGGCCGACGAGGCGTCGCGCAGCGCCGCGCCGCCATCGCGAGCAACTGTCACGTCATATCGGCGGCTGCGGAGCGTGAGGGCGAGCGCGCGTGCAAGGGCCGGGTCGTCCTCGACCAGGAGCACCCTCGTCATGAGTCTGCCCTCGGCAGTCGCACTGTCACGGTCGTTCCACCTCCCGGCGTGGTCCCGGCACGAACCGTTCCTGACATGGCGTCCACGAGGCCGGCCACGATGGCCAGGCCGAGACCCGCTCCCGTGCCAACCCGATCGGATCCGGGTCTGGCCGCGAACGGATCGGCCGACCTACTCGTCGGCAGGCCCGTCCCGTGATCGACCACGGCTACCTCGATCCCGCCGGAGACCACTCGGGCTGCCACTTCCACCGCCCCTCCGCCGTGACGGATTGCGTTGTCCACGAGATTGGCCAACACCCGATCGAGCAGCCCGTCGTCGGCCAGCGCCGGGGGCAGGTCGTCGGGGACGTTCATCGTCACGTCCGGACGATCGATCAGGACCCGGGACACGACCTCAACGAGGATGACCGGCTCCAGGCGTACAAGCACGGCACCTGCCTCGATCCGGCTCATCGCCAACAGGTTGTCGATCAACGCGGTCAGGCGATCCACCGAGTCGTCTGCCGCTGCGAGCAGATCGTCCCGGTCCTCGTCGGTCCAGGTCCCCTCGCCGGATCGGAGTCCCGTCACGGCCGTCTTGATGGCTGCCAGCGGCGTACGCAGGTCGTGCCCGACTGCCGCCAGCAGAGCAGTACGCACGCGGTCCGCCTCGTCGAGGGCGAGGGCCCTGGCTGCCTCGTGCTCCAGGAGTCGCTCCTGCCAAGCACGTTCGCTCGCGTCCGCCATCGAGCGCAGCAGGCTCAGGTCATCTGCGAAGGCCGGAGCTCCCCAGGTCTCCAGCGTGGACCCGCCGCTCGTGGTGATGCGGTGCGTGGGGTCCGGGTCATGAGGATCGCCGACAGACACGGCCTCCGTGGCCCCCGCCGGTGTGAAGACGACACAGTCGAGCTCGAACAGTCGCCTGATCTCGGCGAGCACGGAATCGACGGGCGTGGCGCCGACGGATGAGCGGGTGAGCCGTGACATCACGGTGGTCTCGGCCGAGCGGCGGGCCGCGAGTGCTCGGGACCGTGCCCCGGCCTCGACGACCAGGCTCACGACGACTGCTACGACGACGAACACCACGAGCTGGGCCAGGGCGTCGCTGCGATCGACCGAGAGCGTGTCGAAGGGTCGGGTCAGGAACCACGTGGCAAGCAGGAACGAGGAGAGCGCCGCGATGAGTGCCGGGGCGAGCCCGCCAACGACCGCGATCGCGACGACGAGCAGGAAGTACGCCGGGAGCACCGCACCGAGGTCGGCGTCATTCCGCCACGGGAGGACGGCGAGCGTGAACGCGACGGGCCCGACCACCGCGCCCGCCAGGCCGACCCGGCGGCGACGGACGCCCAGACCGGAGACCGGTGGAGGCACACCGCGCTGCTCCATGAGGTCAGCGTCCCACAGGGGTGTGTGGTCCGCGGTCGAGCTGCCAGGGGACATCCGTCACCATGACCCCGGGCTCGAACCGGAGGCGAGCCGTCAGACGCAGGGCGCTTTGGTTGTGCAAGAAGTTCTCCCACCAGTGACCCACGACGTACTCGGGGATGAACACCGCGACGACGTCTCGGGGACTGTCTCGGTGCAGCCCGCGGATGTGGGCCAGCACGGGGTGGGTGAGATCGCGGAAAGGCGCATCCAGGATCGTCAGGGGAACCGGGATCTCGCGTGCCTCCCAGTCGGCGACGAGGGCATCGGTCTCCTCGCCGGACGTGCGAGCGGTGAGGGCCGTCAGCGTGGTTGGTTCAGTTGCTCGGGCGAAGGCGAGAGCCCGGAGTGTCGGCGCCTGCAGGTTGGACACCAGCACGATTGCGTGGACGCGGCTCGGCAGCGGGACGCCGCCAGGACCGGCCGTCAGCTCCTCGGCAACACGGTCGTAGTGGCGTCGCACCCCCGTCATCATGGCGAAGACCAGCGGCATCGCGATGACGACGATCCAGGCACCGTGGGTGAACTTGGTGACCAGCACGATGATCAGGACGACCAGTGTGGTGCAGGCACCCAAGGCGTTGATGCCGAGCGATCGCACCAGGCGCCGGCGCGCGGCTGGCTCGACCACCGACGGCCGCATCCTGAGCCAATGACGCACCATCCCCGCTTGGCTCAAGGTGAACGAGGCGAACACGCCGATGATGTAGAGCTGGATCAACCGAGTCGTGCTCGCGTCAAAGACCCACAGCAGCGCGATCGCGAGCCCGGCGAGGATGACCACGCCGTTCGAGAACACGAGGCGGTCACCGCGGCGTGACATCTGTCGAGGCAGGAACCCGTCCTTCGCCAGGATCGAGGCGAGGATCGGGAAGCCGTTGAACGCAGTGTTGGCGGCCATGATGAGGATCGCCGCGGTGAAGGCCTGGATCGCGTAGAACCCGAGGGAGTCGAGCCCGAACACTGCACTGGCGACCTGGGCGATGACGGTCTTCTGCGCGTACCCGTCCGGCGCGCCGACGAGCTGACTTGCCTCGGCAGCGACATGAACCTTGGTGATCATGGCCAGTGCGGTGATACCAATGAAGATCACGATTGTCAGGGCACCCATGATCGCCAGCGTCGCCGCAGCATTGCGGCTGGATGGCTTCCGAAAGCTCGGCACACCGTTGCTGACCGCCTCCACGCCTGTGAGCGCCGTGCATCCGGAGGCGAACGCGCGCAGCACCAACAGTGCAAGCAGCAGTCCGGAGTACTCGCCGGTCGACTTCACGCCGATGCTCGCAGACTCGGCCCGTGGCGGCTCGCCTGCCGCTGTCGACCAGAACCCGACTGCGAGCATCACGAACATGCAGGCGATGAAGCCATAGGTCGGCACGGCGAAGAAGGTGCCTGACTCCTTGACTCCACGGAGATTCATCAGCGCCAGCACGGTGACGAATCCCGCCGAGAGGAGCACCGCGTGGGGGCCGAGGGAGGGGAAGGCCGAGATGATGTTCGACACCCCCGCCGCCACCGACACCGCGACGGTCAAGATGTAGTCGACGAGCAGCGCGCTGGCCGCGCCGAGTGACGCGGCACGCCCCAGGTTGTCACGGCTCACGGTGTAGGCGCCTCCACCGTTCGGATACGCGCGGCACGTCTCGCGGTAGGACAGGATGACGATGGTCAGGAGCGCGATCACGGCGAGGGCGACCCACGCAGACAGGTGCAGCAGCGCCAGGCCGCCGAGGCTCAGCACGAGCAGGATCTCCTCCGTGGCGTACGCATTCGAGGACAGCGGATCGCTGCAGAAGACTGGCAGGGCCAGCCGCTTCGGCAGCAGCGTCTCCTCCATCCGGGTTGAGCTGAGCGGGCGACCGACGAGCAAGCGTTTGGGTATCGCGGTGTTCATGTTTCTGATGAAACTCCCGGAACGGGCGATCTGGTCGTTCCTTGACGGATTCTTGATGCTGTAGCGAGTGTCCGTCGCTGGTTCTTCCCGCCCTCGCATGAGGCAGGCTGTCCACATGAGCGATGTCGGCAACCCCCGCGACCACCTCGCCAACGAGCGCACCCACCTGGCGTGGGTACGGACCGCGCTCACGGTCATCGTGCTGGGCCTTGCCATCGCACGGTTCGGCGACGACGGCACCGTGTCGGTCGGCAGCGCCCTTGCCGGCTCGGTGCTCCTGGTCGCCGGGACAGGTGTCGTCGTCTACGGCAGCCTCCGCTACCGCGCGACCGCACGCGAGCTGACTGCGGGAACGTTCACGACCGCCCGCTCCACGGTCGGTCCGGTCGTGGCGGCGGCGGTCCTGACGGGGGCGATGCTCGTGGCGCTCGTCGTCCTGCTCGTGTCCGACCTCTGAGCCGACGATCCAGCGGATTTCCTAGGAGCGCGCTGTCTGCTTATTCACCAGAGTGGCGACGCCCCTGTGGTGGAGGAGCCAGCCGCCCACCACCAGGAGCAACCCGAACACGAGGAAGCCGAGGTCCCATGACATCGGCGCGCCCAGGTCATCGCGGACGTGGTGGATCTGCAGGATGTGGTGGTCGACGACTCCCTCGACGAGGTTGAACAGGCCCCACCCCGTGAGCAGGAGCCCGGCGTGGAACTGCAGATTTGGCGAGAGGCGACCTTGCCGCCAGCTCGCCAGCATCGCGATGGATCCGGCCAGCACGAACACCCACGTCGCGACGTGGAAGAAGCCGTCGGCGAGCGTGTTCAGCTCAAGCCCCGTAACGGTCTTGGTGGACTCCTCGTGGCTCAGCATGTGGTGCCATTGGAGGATTTGGTGCAGCACGATCCCATCGATGAAGCCACCGAACCCGATGCCCATCAGCAGCCCGCCGGTCCTGGTCGGGAGCTCGCCGCGGTGTGAGTCCTCCATCGGTGTGCCCATGCTCGGACGCTAGTCCGACCCTTCGCCGGTGCAACCTGGGAGTTCTTGGCCCGGCGAGGCCGGAGCCGGCGTGTGCCCGACAGTGTGTGGGCGTGGGAGCCAGTCGTAGATGACAGAGGTCCGCACCACCAGGTCCTGGACGGAACGACGTCGGGCGTTCACGGCGCACCACAGCACTCCCACCGGGAAGATGGCGCAGAGCACGGCGCGGATGAACGCACGAACAGGCGGGGGTCGCCGTCTCCCCTCAGTCACGACGCGGATCCCCATGATGTGGTCGCCGAACGTGCGGCCACTGATCGACCAGGCACCTGTCAGGTACAGCACGAGGACATCAAGGTAGCCGACGACGCTGAGGAGGAGCGTTGGCTCGGGGAACTCGAAGCTGCGCGGGGCGACGAGGAAGCGGAACAGGGCACTGCCGGCATACGCCAGCAGGAGTGCCGTGGCGACCACCAGACCGTCGATGCTGCTCGCCGCCAGGCGCGTGACCACCCCGGCGGTCGTCCCCTGATAGGGACGCGCCTCGAGGGGGATGATCGACAGCTCTGCCTCGTTCACGGCGCGTCAACCGTCCGGGCCGTCGGGACGGGTGGGGCGGCGGCGCCGGAACAGATGCCGCTCCAGGGTCCGGCCGACAGCGTCGTCGGAGGAGATGCCGGCCATCCGGGCGCTCCGCAAGGTCTCCGACGCCATTGAGCCGCTGGAGTCCCTGATGATGGCTGGCAGATCGATCGCAGCGATCACCTCTTCGACCATGGTCACGAGGTCGACCCGATCGATCACGGCATCGATGTCGAGCCTGCCCGCGATGGCGTCGATGTCCACACCCGCGACCGCCGCATCCAGGTCCACCCGCCGCACGGCGGCGTCGAGGTCGATCCGCCGCACCACTGCGTCGAGGTCGATCCGCTGAACGACAGCGTCCAGGTCGACGTCGGCCACCGCGGCATCCAGGTCCACCGCCTTGACGACCTCGTCGATGTCGACGTGACGGGTCACGATGCTGGTCAGGTCCAGCCGGGACACCATCCTCTCGACGATGACTGGCGTCCACTGGTCGAGCAGGCGCTCGACGCCCTGTGCCGCCCACGTTCGGTGCCGAGCACCCCGCTGTGCGACGTCGGTCAGGACAGCGGCGGGCTGCCACCGCGCGGGAACGAGAGGCGCGTGCCACCCGCCCCGCGAACGGACGACGGGCAGCTCGGAGGCGACACGAGCCAACGCCACGCCAGCGCCAACGGTGGCCCCGACGATCCCCACGACCAGATCGAGGACCAGCTCGGCGTCAGAGCGCGCCGCCGGCCCCCCCGGTTCCCGTGGGACCTCGACGAGGTGTGTCACCCCCTCAGGCTGCCTCACCGCGATCCGGGCAACATCACCCGGCGCGCGTGAGATGTTGCACCCGAGGGCTGATGACCCGATCCCTTGACGGTGGCCCCTGGGTGACGCCTTCGGCGCGGGGAGGGGTCACAAGGAGGGACCCACTCGATTCCCGTCAGCGTCTCCTCGCTGCGCTCGGGCGTGAGTGGAGTGGAGCCGATGACGGGAATCGAACCCGCATATCTTGCTTGGGAAGCAAGCGCTCTACCACTGAGCTACATCGGCGTCGACGCCCTCAGGCGTCGTGGCCACCATATCGAATGCGTACGGCAGCGAGCGGATGCCATGCTCGGAGCATGACTGACAGCGCTCGACCCGATGTCGCCGTGATCGGCGGGTCCGGCTTCTACACGTTCTTGGAGGACCCCCGCGAGGTCAAGGTCGAGACGCCGTACGGGAAGCCGTCCGCGCCGATCTCGATCGGGACCGTCGAGGGTCGCTCGGTCGCGTTCCTGCCGCGGCACGGGCGGCACCATGACTTCCCGGCGCACCGGGTCCCGTACCGCGCCAACATGTGGGCGCTGCGGAGTCTTGGCGTGCGGCAGGTGCTGGCACCGTGTGCGGTCGGTGGGCTGCAGGTCGAGCACGGGCCAGGCACGTTCCTGGTCCCCGATCAGCTGGTCGACCGGACGACGAGCCGGGTGCAGACCTACTACGACTCCGGCGCGTGCCACGTCTCGTTCGCGGATCCGTACTGCCGGCGGCTGCGCGAGCACCTGCTCGGCGGGTTGGCCGAGCACGACCCGGTCGACGGCGGGGCGATGGTCGTGATCGAGGGGCCTCGGTTCTCGACCCGCGCGGAGTCACGCTGGTACGCCGCGCAGGACTGGGCGGTCGTCAACATGACGGGCCACCCCGAGGCGGTCCTCGCTCGGGAGCTGGCGCTTTGCTACGCCACGGTCGCGCTGGTCACGGACCACGACGCCGGGGTGGACGCGGCGTCCTCGGTCAGCATGGAAGCGGTGCTCGAGGTGTTCGCCGAGCACACCGGGACCCTCAAGCAGGCCCTGGGCCGAGTCGTCGCCGGTCTCGGCGCGGACCGCGACTGCGGGTGCCCCTCGGCGGTCGCCGGGCTGAACCTACCGTTCGAGTTGCCTTAGCTCCCGAGTAAAACAATTGCCATTCCAGATAATATCCTTGATATTCGAACACGTGTTCGAGTAGGGTGGGGGTATGAATTCGAGGTTGACGATCGAGGCGATGCGGGCCGCCGCGTACGCCATCGAGTCCGCCTCCGATCTTGACGCCGTACGCGCGATCCAGGCGGCGCAGGATGCCCTCGATGCGGAGAAGGCGGCGCGGATCGGGGCTATCCGGGTCTCCCGTTCATTCGAGCTCGAGGGTGCCTCCTCGGTCGCGACCTGGGCCAAGAACGAGCTGCGTCTCAATGCCCGTGAGGCCAAGGCCATGGAGCGCGCTGCGCCCACGCTGGAGCAGCTCCCGAAGGTGGCCGAGGCCGCCGCGTCAGGCCTCATCCGCCTGGCTCATGTCCACATCTTCACCTACGGGATCAGGCATGTCGGTGCCCAGCTGATGATCGAGAGCCAGGACTGGCTGCTCGACGTGGCCCGGCACTGGGAGCCCGCTGAGCTGTTCGACGTGATGAAGAAGCTCAAGGCTGCCGTCCACCCCGAGAGCCTCGACGACGCCTGGAAGAAGGGCATGGACAAGGCCGACTTCCAGGTCCAGCCGGTCCCGGGCGGCTACCACGTGACCGGCTTCCTCGACGTGACCGCCGGGGCCAAGCTGCAGGCCGTGCTCGACGCGCTGTCCGCGCCCCGTGACGCCGACGATCTGCGGACCGGCGCGGAGCGTCGTGTCCAGGCCGTCGAGGACCTCGCCGACAGCGTGCTGGAGCACGGGCTGCCGTCCGACAAGGGATTCCGGCCTCAGATGACCGTCCACGCCGATGCCGATACCTTGGACGACGCGCTCAGCGACGACCTTCAGGAGTCGGCCGCCCCCGGTGAGCCGGCGACCCTCGCCGGCTACGGCCAGATCGGGCCCATGCTGCTGTCCCTGATCGCCTGCCACGCCGACGTCACCCCGGTGCTGACCCATCGTCAGCCGGCCATGGACGGCTCGCGGTTGAGCAACCAGCCCGGCGGTCGCCGGGTCCCGCGTACCCAGTCGCAGGTCCTCAACGTCGGCCGCACCCAGCGGTTCGCGACCCGCAAGCAGCGGATCGCTGTCCTCGCCCGCCAGGAGGGGGTCTGCGCCGCCCCCGGCTGCAGCCACACCCACCTCGAGATCCACCACGTCCTGTGGTGGCACGACCACGGCGGTCCCACGGACCTCGACCTGATGGTCGGCCTGTGCAGCCGGTGCCATCACCTGGTCCACCGCGAGCTGCTCAGGATCACCGCGGACGGCATCGGCGGATTCAGCTTCACCGACCGGGACAACCGTGCGCTGCTGGCGGGCTACCACCAGCGGCAGGCCGCGCACCGCGAGCTCGGCCGCATCCGCAAGGTCGCTGCGCGCGTGGCGCAGAGGCGACGCGAACGATCCGCCCCATTCATCACATGAGCCGGTGGCGGACGTGTGTCTCCTACGCCTCGCGCGGTGCCGGGTCCCAGCGGTAGCCGCTGTCATCGACCGTCACGAGACGACGCGGCGCGGCCGGCTCGGGCTCGACATGGTGACGGATGCGGCCGACATGCACCGCGACGGTCGACTGATCGCGATAGTCCCAGCCCCACACCTGGGTCAGCAGGTCGTCAGCGCTGAAGACCCGACCCGGGTGCCGCAGCAGGAAGTGCAGCAGGTCGAACTCGCGGGTCGTCAGCGGCAGTCGCGCCCCGTCCTGGAGGGCCTCGCGAGAGACCGGGTTCAGGGTCAGGTCGCCATCGATCAGCAGCCCGGCGACGGGGCGGGGACCGGCGGGGACGAGGCTGCGGCGGAGCACCGACCCGACCCGCAGGGTCAGCTCGGCGGCGCTGAACGGCTTGGCGACGTAGTCGTCGGCGCCGCTCGTCAGGCCGGTGAAGTCGTGACCCGAGCGGTTCGGGGTCGTCAACAGGATGATCGGCACCGACAGTCCCTCGGTCTGTCGCAGCTGTTGGCAGACGTCGACGCCACCGACGCGGGGCAGCTGGTGGTCGAGCACGATCAGGTCCGGCTCGAGGTCATGGGCCGCGGCGATCCCCGACGGGCCGTCCACCGCGACCGTGACGTCGTACGCGTCCTCCTCGAGGTGGCGCTGCAGCACGTCGCAGATCGCGGGGTCGTCCTCGATCACGAGCACGTGGGGCCGGTCTCCGAGTGCCATGCTCTCCACCATGTCAGGCACTCCCAGTGTTCGCAGCCCACGAGCGACAGTTCAGCTGGCTCGGTCATCTGACGACGCGGTAGTGCAGGTGCACGACACCGTTGTCGAACCGGTGCTCGTCGATCAGCTCGAGGTCGATCCGCACGTCATCGGGCAGGCAGCGGGTTCCCCCGCCGATGACGACCGGCGACACGAACAGGTGCAGCTCGTCGACCAGGCCGGCGGCGAGCGCCTGTCCCGCGAGCTGGGCACCTCCGACCAGGACGTCGCGGTCAGCCCCGTCGACGAGGGATCGGACGGCTTCGGGGTCGAGCTCCCGCTCGATGCGGGTCCGCGCGCTGGTGGGGCGCTCAAGCGTGCGGGAGTAGACGATCTTGCTCGTCGCCTGCCAGATCCGGGCGAAGTCGCGCATCACGGGGTCGTCGTCGTCAACCGTCTCCCAGAAGGTCATGACCTCGTAATTGCGTCGTCCGTACAGATGGGTGCCGGTCGCCCGCACCACGTCGTTGATGTACTGGTGGACCTCGGCGCTCGGCTCGGACCAGTCGAAGCGCCCCTGCGCGTCGGCGATGTAGCCGTCCAGCGAGATGTTCGACAGGTAGAGCAGGCGCGCCATGGGACGACCGTAGCCCGCGCGATGCGTTAGTTTCTACACGTGCTCCTCTCAGACCGCGACATCCTTGCCGAGATCGACGCCGGACGCGTGGCCCTCGACCCGTTCGAGCCCAGCATGATCCAGCCCTCGAGCATCGACGTGCGGCTC
>JAOPXL010000149.1 GCA_025965175.1 Aeromicrobium sp. | reverse complement strand
TGCCCACCGACTCACACCAGCTCGCTCGTGCGGTGGCCCGACTCAACCGGCGTCTGCGCCAGGAGCGCCAGACCGACCTGACCCCGACCCAGCTGTCGGTGCTCGGCTCGATCCGCCAGCTCGGCTCGGCGACGCCCGGCACGATCGCCCACCACGAACGAGTCCAGCCCCCGTCCATCACCCGTACGCTCAACTGCCTCGTCGACGAGGGGCTCGCGCTCCGCGAGCCGCACCCCGACGACGGCCGCCAGGTCCTGATCAGCGTCTCCGACAAGGGCCAGGACGTCCTCGCCGAGGAGCGCGACCGCCGCGACCAGTGGCTCGCGCACCGCCTCGCCGCCCTGACGACTCCCGAGCGCAAGACGCTGAGGGAGGCGACAGCCCTCTTGGAGCGGTTGGCGGACGGTTGAGCCCCACGTTCCGTGCGCTGGCGATCCGCAACTACCGCATCTACATAGTCGGCTCGATCGTCTCCAACACGGGCACGTGGATGCAGCGCATCGCGCAGGACTGGCTGGTCCTGCAGCTGACCAACAGCGGCACGGCCCTCGGCATCACCACGGGCCTGCAGCTGCTGCCCGCGCTCTTGTTCTCACCCATCGCCGGTGTCGTCGCCGACCGCATCCCCAAACGAACGATCCTGCGGATCACGCAGATCGCGATGGCGGTGCCGGCGGCGCTCCTCGGTGTCCTCGCGGTCACCGGGGTCGTCCAGACGTGGCACGTCTACGTGCTCGCGTTCGTGTTCGGCATCGGCACGGCGTTCGACGCGCCGGCCCGTCAGTCGTTCGTCGTCGAGATCGTCGGCCGTGACGACCTGGCCAACGCGGTCGGCCTCAACTCCGCCTCGTTCAACCTGGCCCGCATGATCGGTCCGGCCGTCGCGGGCCTGCTCATCGCGGCCCTCGGGTCCGGTGTCGGCGCGGCCGGCTGGGTCATCCTGGTCAACGCCGCGAGCTACCTCGCGGTCTACACGTCCTTGAGGCTGCTCGACGCGAGTCGCCTGACGCCCTCGGAGGTGACCGGGTCACGCAAGCGCGCGGTCCGGGACGGCGTCGCGTACGTCCGGTCGCGCCCCGACCTGGTGCTGATCCTGACGAGCGTGTTCTTCGTCGGAACGTTCGGGATGAACTTCCAGATGACGAGCGCCCTCATGGCGACCGAGGTCTTCGACAAGGGCGCAGGAGAGTACGGCCTGCTGGCCTCGATCATGGCGACCGGGTCCCTGGCCGGCGCCCTGCTGGCGGCTCGTCGCTCCCGGCCCCGGCTGCGGTTCGTCGTGCTGGCCGGTGCCTCGTTCGCGGTCGTCGAGATCATCGCCGGGCTGATGCCGACCTATGTCACCTTCGCCGCGGTCCTGCCGATCCTCGGGCTGTGCGCCCTGACGATGATCACGTCGGCCAACGCCACGATCCAGCTGACTTCCAGCCCCATGATGCGGGGCCGGGTCGCGGCGCTCTACCTCATGGTCTTCATGGGCGGCACCCCGTTCGGCGCGCCGCTGATCGGCTGGGTCGGCGAGACGTTCGGCGCCCGGTGGATGCTGATCGGCGGCGGCGCGGTCACGCTGCTCGGGATCGGGCTCGCGACGGCGTGGTACCTCGCCCACCAGGACGAGGAGCTTCAGGAGTTGCGAGCCGCCTTGCGCGACCTACGGTGGAGAAATGCACGTCGAGCGCACGTTCACGGTGTCCAGATCCATTGAGGACGTCTTCGACTTCCTCAGCGACTTCGAGAACACCAACGTGTGGGATCCCGGGACGGTGCGCACGACCCGCACCGCCGGCGACGGGGGACTCGGCACGACGTACGACAACACATCCGAGTTCATGGGTCGCGAGACTCAGCTGACGTACGAGACGATCGGCTTCGACCGGCCGACCTTCTTCTCGGCCCGCGGCCGCAACAAGACGGCGACCGCGACCGACTCGCTGACGTTCACCCGCGACGGCGATCGCACCCAGATCCACTACCGCGCCGATTTCGCCTTCCACGGAATCGTCCGGTACGTCGCCCCGCTCGTGGTCAAGCCCAAGCTCGACGTCCTTGCCGACGAGACGGTGCAGCAGATCCGTACGACGCTGGAGTCCCGCGCTGCCTGACGGGCGCCGGCCCCAGGTGGGGTGCGCCAGCGTCCGAGAAGTTCGGCTGGAGTGGCCGCCAGCGCACCGCCCCACACCCCGGACGCTGGACGCCCCCTGGGTTAGCGCCGGATCAGCGATATCCTGAAGGAATGTCCTTGCCCGAGTCCCTCGCACGATCCATCGACGTGGTCACGCCGGACCTGATCGAGGTGCGGCGTGACCTTCACGCCTACCCCGAGCTCTCGTGGCACGAGGAGCGGACGACCGATGTCGTCGCGACGTGGATGGACAAGCTCGGCATCTCCTACGAACGCTTCGAGGGCACGGGCCTGATGGCCGAGGTCGGTCCCGACGAGGGACCCATCGTGGCGCTGCGCGCCGACCTCGACGCGCTGCCGGTCGTGGAGACGTCACAGGACCCGTGGCGCTCGACGGTCCCCGGAGCGTCGCACTCGTGCGGGCACGACGTCCACGTCTCAGCGCTGGTGGGTGCGGGTGTCGCGCTCGCGGCGGCGCACGCCGATCAGAAGCTGCCGCACCGCGTCAGGTTGATCTTCCAGCCCGCCGAGGAGGTCATGCCCGGCGGCGCCCTCCGCCTGCTCGCCGCCGGCGCGCTCAAGGGGGTCTCCCGCATCTTCGCGCTGCACTGCGACCCGTCGCTCGACGTCGGCCAGGTCGGCCTGCGCGAAGGCCCCATCACGGGGGCGTCCGACCACATCGCGGTCCACCTCAGCGGCCGCGGCGGTCACACCTCCCGGCCCCACCTGACCGAGGACCTGACGTACGCCCTCGGCAGCCTGCTGACCCAGCTGCCCGCCGTCCTGTCCCGCCGCTTCGACCCCCGCGCCGGGGCCAGCATGGTGTGGGGATCGGTCAAGTCCGGCAACGCTGCCAACGTCATCCCGTCCAGTGGCGAGCTGACCGGCACGCTGCGCATGCTCGACGCCGCGGCTTGGCACCAGGCCGAGCACCTCGTCCGCGGGTTGATCAGCGACATCATCGAGCCGTTCGGGGTCAGCGCCGACGTCATCTACACGCGCGGCGTCCCGCCGGTCGTCAACGCCTTCGGCGCGACCGAGATCCTGCGCCGGGCCGTGACCGAGACGATCGGCGCCAGCGGTGTGGCCTCGACCGCCCAGAGTCTCGGCGGCGAGGACTTCGCGTGGTACGTCGAGGCCGTTCCCGGCGCGATGGGACGGCTCGGCACGCGCACCCCGGACGGTCCGACGTACGACCTGCACCAGGGCAACCTCCGGGTCGACGAGCGGGCGATCGCGGTGGGCGCGAAGGTCCTCGCCGCCGCCGCCGTGAGCTGATTCGACCCGCCTTCCGGGCGCGAGGTGACAAATCGGTTACAGCGCCTCGCATTCTCCTCATCGGGGTCCCGATCGACCCCCCCGGACATTAGGGTCAGACCTACGTGCCGGGCTCCCGGCTCCGTTTCGAGGAGGAATTTTGCGTCGATTGACGAAGCTTTCCGCAGTCGCCGCCGTCGCCGCACTCGCTCTCGCGGGCTGTGGCAGCAGCGACAGCGGAGGAAGTGACGGCGGCAGCAAGCCGGCCGCCAGCAAGGACGTCTGCAAGGACGCCAAGGGCAGCGGCCCCAAGATCGGTCTGGCCTACGACGTGGGCGGACGCGGCGACCAGTCGTTCAACGACTCGGCGTACGTGGGCCTGAAGAAGGCCGTCACGGAGTTCGACGGCTCATGCGTCGAGGGCGAGGCCACCGACGGTGAGCCCGAGTCTGCGCGCGAGGACCGCCTCCGCAACATGGCTGACGCGGGCGCCAACGCGATCGTCGGCGTGGGCTTCGCCTACAGCGACTCGGTCAACGCCGTTGCCCCGGACTACCCGGACGTCAACTTCGCGATCGTCGACGGCTTCGACCCCGACACCAAGCCCAACGACAACGTGGCCTACCTGACGTTCGCCGCCAACGAGGGCTCCTACCTCGTCGGCGTCGCGGCGGCGGAGAAGTCCAAGAGCGGCACCATCGGCTTCGTCGGTGGCGTCCACAACGACCTGATCAAGGGCTTCGAGGCGGGCTACGTCGCGGGCGCCAAGGCCGCCAAGCCCAGCATCAAGGTCGAGGTCTCCTACATCCAGGAGTCGGACCTCAAGGGCTTCGGCGACCCGGCTGGTGGCAAGGCTGCCGCCACGGGTGAGTTCGACAAGGGCGCCGACGTGGTCTACCACGCCTCCGGCGCCTCCGGCTCCGGCGTGTTCGACGCCGCTGTCGAGGCCGGCGACGGCAAGTGGGCCATCGGCGTCGACTCGGACCAGTACCTGACGGCGACCGCCGCGCAGAAGCCGCACATCCTGACCTCGGCGCTCAAGCGCGTCGACGTCGCGACGTACGACTTCATCAAGACGGTCAACGCCGGCAAGCCGGCCACGAGCTACACGACGTACGACCTGAAGAACGACGGCGTCGGCTACTCGACGGCCGGCGGCTTCATCGATGACATCAAGTCCGACATCGACGGCTACAAGGCCAAGATCGTCAGCGGTGACATCAAGGTCCCGACCAAGCCGTAAGGCTCGGAAGCACGTCCCGAACCTGGGTCGGACGCCCCGCGCGTCCGGCCCAGGTTCGACCCTTTTGTGTGCCGTAGAGTCCATCCGAGACTCATCGACAAGGAGTAGTTGTGACCCAGGAGAGTGTGGCCGTCGAGCTGCGCGGGATCGGCAAACGGTTCCCCGGTGTGATCGCCAACCACGACGTCGACCTGACGATCCGGGTCGGCACGGTCCACGCGCTGATCGGTGAGAACGGCGCCGGCAAGTCGACACTGATGAAGATCCTGTACGGCGTCCAGAAGCCTGACGACGGCACGATCACGATCAACGGCCACGCGGTCGTCCTCAAGACCCCCACCGATGCGATCGAGAACGGCGTCGGCATGGTGTTCCAGCACTTCATGCTGGCGGACAACCTGACGGTCCTGGAGAACATGGTGCTGGGCGCCGAGAAGCTGCACGGCATCGGGGACGCGGCCCGGACCGAGATCGCCCGCATCTCCGACCGCTTCGGCTTCGGCCTCGAGCCCGACGTGCTGGTCGAGAAGCTCGGCGTCGCCGACCGGCAGCGCCTCGAGATCGCCAAGGTCCTCTACCGCGGCGCGCGCATCATCATCCTCGACGAGCCGACCGCGGTGCTGGTCCCGCAGGAGGTCGACGCCCTGTTCGCCAACCTGCGCGAGCTCAAGGACGCCGGCAACTCCATCTTGTTCATCTCCCACAAGCTCGACGAGGTCCTCGACATCTCCGATGACATCACGGTCATGCGTCGCGGCACGACGGTCGGCACGGCCGACCCGCGGACCACGACGAAGCTCCAGCTCGCCGAGCTCA
The DNA here is from genome assembly GCA_025965175.1 of Aeromicrobium sp. Lineage (GTDB taxonomy): Bacteria > Actinomycetota > Actinomycetes > Propionibacteriales > Nocardioidaceae > Aeromicrobium. The sequence goes on along the minus strand of JAOPXL010000149.1, from coordinate 16,803 downwards.
TGGTCGGCTCGGAGCTGCCGTCGCCGGAGACCGAGGAGTCGACCGTGACCGACACGGTCCAGCTGACGCTCGACGACGTGTCGCTCGCAGACGAGTTCGGCCGCAACCTGCTGACCTCGATCTCGCTGCAGATCCGTCGCGGCGAGGTGCTCGGCATCGCCGGGGTGGAGGGCAACGGCCAGGCCGAGCTCGTCGAGACGATCATGGGCATGCGTATCCCGGACACGGGCCGGATCCTGCTCGGCACCGAGGACGTCACGAACTGGCACACCCGTGAGCTGCGGGAGGCAGGCATCGGCTACATCCCCGAGGACCGGCACCGGCACGGCCTGCTGCTCGATGCCCCGCTGTGGGAGAACCGGATCCTCGGCCACCAGACGCAGGCGCCCAACGCCAAGGGCCCCTGGATCAACCGGTCCGGCGCCCGCAAGGACACCGACCGCATCATGGCCGAGTACGACGTCCGCGCCCCTGGCATCGACACGCCGGCCCGGGCACTGTCCGGCGGCAACCAGCAGAAGCTCATCGTCGGCCGCGAGATGAGCGGCGACCCCGTCCTGCTGATCGCCTCGCACCCGACCCGTGGTGTCGACGTGGGCGCCCAGTCGGCGATCTGGGACCACATCAAGCGGGCCCGTCGCGCGGGACTCGCGGTCCTCCTGATCTCCGCCGACCTCGACGAGCTGATCGGCTTGTCCGACACGATCCAGGTGATCCTGCGTGGGCGGCTCGTCGGCTCGTTCGAGCCCGCCACCGTCACGCCGCAGGATCTCGGGTCGGCCATGACCGGTGGGGCTGCCGCATGAGGACGTTCAACCTGAAGGCGATCGGCCTGTCGCTCGTGGCGCCGGCGATCGCGATCGTCGTCAGCCTCCTGGTGACCACGCTCGTCATCGCCGCGGTGGGCAGCTCGCCCAGTGACTTCTGGTCCACGATGTTCGAGGTCCCCAAGCCCCGCTCGCGCATCGACATCATCAACCAGACCGGCATGATCTACATCGCCGCCGTGGCCGCAGCGATCGGCTTCCGCATGGGTCTGTTCAACATCGGCCTCGAGGGCCAGTACACGCTGGCGTCCTACGCCGCGGCGGCCTTCGCCGGCGGCGCGTACCTCAGCGGGTTCGCGAATGTCGCCGTCACGCTGCTCATCGCGATCGCGGTGGGCGCGGCCTGGTCCGGTATCGCAGGAGTTCTACGGACGACGCGCGGCGTCAGCGAGGTCATCTCCACGATCATGCTCAACTCGATCGCCATCACGCTGGTCGGCTATCTGCTGAACCGCTACGGCGTCCACGAGGGCAACACGGTCCGCACGACCAAGATCGACCTGGTGACCGGCTTCTCGCCGTACGAGGACCGGGACGGCCAGATCTGGACCCTCACGATCATCGCGGTCCTCGTCGGGGTGGGCTTCTGGCTCCTGCTCAACAAGACGCGCTTCGGCTTCGACCTGCGCGCGAGCGGCCAGTCCGACTCCGTCGCGAAGGCCTCCGGCGTCAACCCGACCCGCATGATCATCACTGCGATGGCCCTGTCAGGCGGCATCGCCGGCCTGATCTGGATGCCCGCGCTGTTCGGCAAGGCCAGCTCGTTCGGTCTCGGCACGTCGTTCCAGGCCGGCCTCGGCTTCCTGGGCATCGCGGTCGCCCTGCTCGGCCGCAACCGCCCCCTCGGAATGCTGTTCGGTGCCGTGCTGTTCGCGTTCCTCTCGGTGAAGTCCAATGACCTGACCTTCGCGACCGACGTGTCACCCAGCATCGTGCAGATCACGCAGGGTGTCGCGGTCCTCGCGGTCGTCATTGCCTACGAGGTGGTCCGGCGCTGGCGCGCCCAGCTCGAGCAGCGCGCCGTCGGACAAGATCTCGTCACAGCGACGGAGGCCCCCGCATGACGACCACGACCATCAACGCGCCGGGCCCCGTGAGCCGGGTCCGCAACGCGGCCCGGGCCAACTGGTTGTTCATCTCGCTCGGAGCGATCGCGCTCGTCTCGCTCGTCCGGATCGTCACCGACACCAACGACCTGACCTCACCCGGCACGATCCGGGCCGCGATCATCGCGACCTGCCCCATCCTGATGGCGGGTCTCGGCGGCCTGTGGGCCGAGCGCGCAGGTGTCGTCAACATCGGCCTCGAGGGCCAGATGATCCTCGGCACCTGGGGCGCGGCCTACTTCACGTACCACTCGGGCAGCCCCTGGATCGGCGTTCTCGGCGCGGCCCTGCTGGGCATGGTCGGCGGCCTCCTGCACGCCGTCGCGACCGTGACCTTCGGCGTTGACCACATCGTCTCCGGTGTCGCGGTCAACCTGATCGGCGCCGGCGTGACGACGTACCTCGCCGAGGCGACGTTCACGGATCTTGAGGGCGGCGGTCCGCGCCAGCTCATCGGGCTCAAGGCACCGACCGACGTCACGATCCCAGGTGTCTCCGACGCGGCGCTCAACCTGGCCGACAAGCACTGGTTCTTCATCTCGGACGTGGCGTCGTTCGTGGCCGCCATGACGACCCGGATCTCGCTGCTCAGCCTGGCGATCTTCGCGCTCGTCCTCCTGTCGGGACTGCTCCTGTGGCGGACGACATTCGGCCTGCGTCTGCGGTCGTGCGGAGAGAACCCACAGGCCGCGGAGACGCTCGGCGTCAATGTCTACCGCTACAAGTACGTCGCGGTCCTCGTCTCCGGCGCCCTCGCCGGGATCGGCGGTGGATTCCTGGCGCTCGTGGCCTCCAGCGGCTTCAGCACCAACCAGACCAACGGACGCGGCTACATCGGCCTGGCCGCCATGATCTTCGGCAACTGGCGCCCCGGCGGGCTGCTCGCCGGTGCCCTGACCTTCGGCTACACCGACTCGCTGCGCCTGCGGGACACCCACGCGGTGCACTCGCTGCTGCTGCTGGTGGCCGTCGCGCTGCTCGTGCTCGTCGTGGTGCGCCTCGTACGCCGTCAGGTCGCCGGCGCCATCGCGATGGCGGTGCCCGGGGTCGCGCTGCTGGTGTGGTTCCTCGCGACGGACAGCGTCCCGCGTGACTTCACGAGCATGACTCCGTACGTCACGACGCTGTTCGTGCTGGCGCTCGGGACACAACGACTACGCATGCCGGCCGCCGACGGCAAGCCCTACCGCAAGGGAAGTGCCGGCTGATGGCGACAGGAGTTAGCCTGGGGATCTCCGGACCGGACGACCCGATCGACTGGGAGTCACTGACGAAGTACGCGACCGAGGTCATGGGTCGCGCCTATGCGCCCTATTCGAAGTACAAGGTCGGCGTCGCCGGTCTGGTCGACGATGGACGGGTCGTGCTGGGCTGCAACGTCGAGAACGCGGCCTATGGAGTCGCCCTGTGCGCCGAGTGCGGCATGGTCTCGGCGCTGCACGCGACGGGCGGCGGACGGCTGCTCGCGGTGGCCTGTGTCGACGCGCAGGGCGCTGCGCTGATGCCGTGCGGACGGTGTCGTCAACTCCTGTGGGAGAACGGTGGGCCCGACATGCAGCTCATGACCCCGAGCGGCGTCAAGACCATGACCGAGGTGCTGCCCGACGCGTTCGGAGCAGATGACCTGGAGATCAGTTGACCGGGTACGCGGTCCAGCTCGACGCCGGCGCGCCGGACTTCCTGCAGGACCCCTATCCCGTGCTGGCCTCGTTGCGGGCGACCGGGCCGGTCCTGTGGCACGAGCCGATGGGCGTGTGGCTCGCAACGACCCATGACGCGGTCAGCCAGGTCATGCGCAACCGGGCCTTCGGGCGGATCTGGACCGACTGGGAGCCGAAGTCCCAGATGGAGCCGTTCAACGCGCTGCACCGCAACCAGATGATGGAGAACGAGCCCCCGACGCACACCCGCCTGCGAAGACTCGTCGCGGCGGCGTTCGGCCGGGGCCACGTCGAACGCATGAGACCTCGCATCGAGCAGCTCGCGGCGTCGATGGTCGATGACCTCGGGGAGCAGTTCGACATCCTCGGGCGGTACGCCGAGCCCATGCCGGTCTACGTCATCGCGGACCTGCTCGGCGTACCCCGCGAGGACCACGAGAAGCTACGCGCCTGGTCGCAGGCCATCGTCCACATGTACGAGCCGAATGTTGGCGCGCTGGTCAAGGCCGACGCGATCGCGGCGTCGACGGCGTTCTCGGACTATGTCCGCGCCGTCGTCGAGGAGCGCCGCAGCGCACCCGGCGACGACCTGATCACGGACCTCATCCAGGCGCGGGACGAGGGCACGAAGCTCAGCGACGACGAGCTCGTCGCCTCGGTCGTGCTGCTGCTCAACGCGGGCCACGAGGCCTCGGTCAACGTGTTCGGCAACGGCTTCCACGCCCTGCTGCAGCACCCCGACCAGATGGCCCGGATCACGAGCGGGGAGGTCTCGGTCGAGACCGCCCTCGAGGAGCTCATCCGCTTCGACGCGCCACTGCAGCTGTTCGAGCGTACGGCCACCGCCGACGTCGAGGTCTGCGGCCAGCTGGTCCGCACGGGCCAGAGGATCGCCTGCCTGATGGGCTCGGCCAACCGCGACGCCGCGGTGTTCGCGGACGCCGACACGTTCGACGTCGGCCGCGACCCCAACCCGCACGTGGGGTTCGGAATGGGCGTGCACTTCTGCCTCGGCGCGCCGCTGGCTCGGCTCGAGCTGCAGATCAGCATCGGGACCCTGCTCGACCGCTACCCGAGGCTGCAGCTCGTCGGGGAGGCGCCGCGACGGCCCACCTGGGTCCTGCGCGGATTCGAGCGCATCGATGTCAAGGTGGAACCATGACCACCGAATCCTTCGACGCCGTCGAGATCATCGCGGCCAAGCGTGACAAGCACGAGCTCACCGACCCGCAGATCGACTGGGTCGTCGATGCGTACACGCGCGGCATCGTCGCCGACGAGCAGATGTCGGCGCTCGCGATGGCGATCCTGCTCAACGGCATGAACCGGCGAGAGATCTCGCGCTGGACCGGGGCGATGATCGCCAGCGGAGAGCGTATGGACTTCTCGACGCTGTCGTGGCCGACCTCCGACAAGCACTCGACCGGTGGCGTGGGCGACAAGATCACCCTCCCGCTGGCTCCGCTCGTGGCGGCGTGCGGCGTCGCGGTCCCGCAGCTGTCGGGGCGCGGCCTCGGGCACACCGGCGGCACCCTCGACAAGCTCGAGGCGATCCCCGGCTGGCGGGCGGCACTGACCAACGACGAGATGATGGCCCAGCTCGAGGGCATCGGGGCCGTCATCTGTGCCGCCGGCGCAGGCCTGGCTCCCGCCGACAAGAAGCTCTATGCCCTGCGTGACGTCACCGGCACGGTCGAGGCCATCCCGCTGATCGCGAGCTCGATCATGAGCAAGAAGATCGCCGAGGGCACCGGTTCGCTCGTGCTGGACGTCAAGGCCGGCTCCGGTGCGTTCATGAAGGACCTCGACCAGGCGCGCGAGCTCGCCGAGACGATGGTCGCGCTCGGCACCGACGCGGGCGTCAAGACCGTGGCCCTGCTGACCGACATGTCGACGCCGCTCGGCCTGACCGCCGGCAACGCGTGCGAGGTCGCCGAGTCGGTCGAGGTTCTGGCGGGTGGGGGACCGACGGACGTCGTCGAGCTGACCCTCGCGCTGGCCCGCGAGATGCTCGCGGCCGCCGGACGTACGGACATCGATCCTGCGGACGCGCTGGCCTCGGGCGCTGCGATGGACGTGTGGCGACGCATGATCGCCGCGCAGGGCGGCGACCCCGACGCGGCGCTGCCGACCGCGAAGGAGACGCACGTCGTTGTGTCGCCGGAGACCGGCACGCTGACCAGGCTCGACGCGATGAGCGTCGGCGTCGCTGCGTGGCGCCTCGGCGCCGGGCGCTCGCGTCCCGGCGAGCAGGTCCAGGCCGCGGCGGGCGTCGTGATGCACGCCAAGCCGGGCGACGCCGTCACCGCAGGTCAGCCGCTCATGACGCTGCACACCGACACACCGGAGCGGTTCGACCGTGCGATCGCCTCCCTCGAGTGTGGGTACGACATCGGGGAGTCAGGATCGCCTGCCCCCAGCGTGGTCCTCGATCGGATTGGGTAGGTTCGAACGATGCGCATCCTGAACGACCATGTGGAGATCGCCGCCGCCGCCGGCGAGGAGCTCGGTGTCAGTGAGTGGGTCCAGATCACCCAGGAGCGGATCGACATGTTCGCCGACGCGACCGGCGACCGGCAGTGGATCCACGTCGATCCCGAGCGGGCGGCCGAGGGGCCGTTCGGCGGCACGATCGCACACGGCTACCTGACGTTGTCGATGCTGCCGTTCCTCGGGGCCCAGGTCTTCGCGTTCGCCGGCGACGTGGCGCGGGTCAACTACGGGCTCAACAAGGTGCGGTTCGTGTCCCCTGTGCGGGTCGGTTCGAAGGTTCGGTGCCGGGTCGAGCTCCTCGAGGTCGTCGAGATCGAGAAGGGCCAGCGGGCCACGCTCCAGCACACCGTCGAGATCAAGGGCAGCGACAAGCCGGCGTGCGTCGCGGAGACCGTCACGCTGCTCATGCCTCGTGACACGATGACCCTGTGAGAGCCACTACCGAACAGATCGCCCGGGCCCCCAAGGTTGCCCTCCACGAACACCTCGACGGTGGGGTGAGGCCGGCGACGATCGTCGACATCGCCACCGAGATCGGCCACGACCTCCCCGCGGAGGGCGCCGAGGCGCTCGGCGCGTGGTTCGAGGAGTCCTCGAGCTCGGGATCGCTCGGGCGCTACCTGGAGACCTTCGTGCACACCGTCGCGGTCATGCAGCGACCCGAGGACCTCGCCCGGGTCGCTCGCGAGGCCGTGCTCGACCTGGCGGACGACGGCTGCGTCTACGCTGAGCTGCGCTGGGCGCCCGAGCAGCACCTGTCGGCCGGGCTGAGCCTGCGCGAGACGGTGGAAGCGGTGCAGGCAGGCATCCAGGAGGGCAAGCAGATCGCCGCCCTCGAGGGCCAGAGCATCGAGATCGGCCAGCTGTTGACCGCGATGCGGCACGCCGATCGTGGGCTGGAGATCGCCGAGCTGGTCGTGGACTTCCGCGATCGCGGCGTCGCCGGTTTCGACATCGCCGGGGCCGAGGACGGCTTCCCGCCGATCCTGCACCTCGAGGCGTTCGAGTTCCTGCGCCGCGAGAACGCGCACTTCACGATCCACGCCGGTGAGGCCTTCGGGCTGCCGTCGATATGGCAGGCGATCCAGCGCTGCGGCGCCGAGCGCCTCGGCCACGGCGTGCGGATCGTCGACGACATCGACTTCAGCGATCCGGAGAACCCTATCCTCGGCGGGCTGGCCTCCTACATCCGCGACCGGCGCATCCCGCTGGAGATGTGCCCGTCGTCGAACCTCCAGACCAGTGCGGTCCCCGGCATGACGTCGATCGCCGGGCACCCCATCGGCCAGCTCAAGGACCTCGGCTTCCGGGTCACGGTCAACTGCGACAACCGGCTCATGAGCGGGACGTCGATGTCGCGGGAGTTCGCGCTGCTCGTCGAAGCGTTCGACTACTCGATCGACGACCTCCGCTGGTTCACGATCAACGCCATGAAGAGCGCGTTCCTGCCCTTCGACCAGCGCCTGGCGCTCATCAACAACGTCATCAAGCCCGCCTACGCCAACCTCTGACGCTGACGAGTCACGCAGGTCCGCTGAGGAGTCACGCAGGTCCGCTGACGAGTCACGCAGGTCCGCTGAGGAGTCGCGTAGGTCCGCTGAGGAGTCACGCAGGCCCGCTGAGGAGTCACGCGGTGCCAACGAGGAGTCACCTACGGAATCCGTAGGTGACTCCTCACTGGATCTCGGTGACTCGTCACCGGAACTTCGTGACTCGTCACTGGACCTGCGTGACTCGTCAGCGTCAGGCAGCGGTCGCCTTCGCCTCGCTCGCGCCTGCTTCCTCCAGGGCGTACGTCAGGATCTCGGCCACGTCGGCCACCGGCCTCACGTCGAGCTCGGCCAGGACCTCTTCGGGCACGTCGACCAGGTCGACCTCGTTGCGGGCGGGGATGAACACCGTCTTCAGCCCGGCCCGCTGCGCCGCCATGAGCTTCTGCTTGACCCCGCCGATCGGGAGCACCCGACCGTTGAGGGTCACCTCGCCGGTCATGCCGACGTCGGCCCGGACATTGCGGCCCAGCGCCAGTGACGTCAGCGCCGTGACCATCGTGACGCCCGCGGATGGGCCGTCCTTGGGCACCGCACCGGCCGGCACGTGCAGGTGGATCGACCGCTCCAGCGTCGCGGGGTCGATGCCGAGCGCCGCCGCGTGCGAGCGGACGTACGTCAGCGCGATCTGCGCGGACTCCTTCATGACGTCGCCGAGCTGGCCCGTGATGGCCAGCTTGCGCTCGCCGTCGTAGGCGCTGGCCTCGATGAACAGCACATCACCGCCGAGCCCCGTCACGGCGAGCCCCGTGGACACGCCCGGCACCGCGGTGCGTTCGGCGACCTCGGGGACGAACCGCGGCCGACCGACGTAGTCGACCAGCGTGGTCTCGTCGACCACGACGGGCTGCACCGTCTGCGGATCGGTCAACTTCGTCGTGACCTTGCGGAACACCTTCGCGAGCAGCCGCTCCATCTGTCGGACGCCGGCCTCGCGGGTGTACGACGCGGCGATCGAGCGGAGCGCCTCGTCGGTGATCTCGACCTCGTCGTCGGTCAGGGCGGCGCGCTCGAGCTGGCGGGGGGCCAGGTAGCGGCGGGCGATCTGCACCTTGTCGTCCTCGGTGTAGCCGTCGAGCTGTACGAGCTCCATGCGGTCCAGCAGCGGCTGGGGGATCGACTCGATGACGTTGGCGGTCGCGAGGAACAGCACGTCCGACAGGTCGAGGTCCAGGTCGAGGTAGTGGTCGCGGAACGTGTGGTTCTGCGCCGGGTCGAGCACCTCGAGCAGCGCCGCCGCGGGATCGCCGCGGTAGTCCGCGCCGACCTTGTCGATCTCGTCGAGCAGGACGACGGGGTTCATCGAACCGGCCTCGCCGATCGCGCGGACCAGCCGCCCCGGCAGCGCACCGACGTACGTCCGACGGTGGCCGCGGATCTCGGCCTCGTCCCGGACGCCGCCGAGGGCGACGCGGACGAAGTTGCGACCCAGTGCCCGGGCGACGCTCTCACCCAGCGACGTCTTGCCGACCCCGGGAGGACCGACGAGCGCCATGACGGCGCCGGATCCGCGTCCGCCGACGACCTCCAGCCCACGCTCGCTGCGTCGGGCCCGGACCGCGAGGTACTCCACGATCCGGTCCTTGACGTCCTCGAGGCCGTGGTGGTCCGCGTCGAGCACCGCACGGGCCGCACCGATGTCGGTGCTGTCGTCGGTCTTGACGCCCCAGGGGAGCTCGAGGACCGTGTCGAGCCACGTGCGGATGTAGCCCGCCTCGGGATTCTGGTCGCTGCCGCGCTCGAGCTTGCCGACCTCGCGCAGCGCGGCCTTGCGGATGTCGTCGGGCAGGTCCGCCTCCTCGACCCGCTCGCGATAGTCTTTGGTGTCCTCCGGCTCGTCGTCGCCGAGCTCCTTGCGGATCGCAGCGAGCTGCTGGCGCAGGACGAACTCGCGCTGGTTCTTGTCGATGCTCTCCTGCACCGATTCCGAGATCTTCTCGTTGACGTCGGCCTCGGCGAGGTACTCGCGCGCCCAGCCGATCAGCGCTGCCAGGCGCTCCCCGACGTCGGGGGTCTCGAGCAGCCGGCGCTTCTGCTCGTTGTCGAGGTACGACGCGTAGCCCGCGGTGTCGGCGAGCTCGCCGGGATCGGTCAACCGCTGGACCGAGTCGATGACCTGCCACGCGTTGCGCTTCTGCAGGATTGTCACGAGCAGGACCTTGTAGTCCTTCGCGAGGTCGCGGACGGCCTCGGTGGGCTCGGCGTCCTCGATCAGCTCGGCCTCGACCCAGAGGGCCGCGCCGGGACCGGTCACGCCACCCTGGATGTGGGCGCGCTGCTCGGCGCGCAGGACCGCACCGGGTCCGCCGCCGGGCAGGCGACCGACCTGCTGGATCGTGGCGATGACGCCGTGGGTCGCATAGCGGTCCTCGAGGCGCGGGGCGACGAGGAGGCGGTCGTCGTTGCTGGTGCGGGCGGCGTCGACCGCGGCACGGGCCGCGTCGTCGAGCTCGATCGGGACGACCATGCCGGGCAGGACGACGACGTCCGCCAGGGCCAGGACGGGGAACTTCTGCAATGCGCTCATCGTGATCTCCAAGAGTTGAGTCTGAGGGGCTCAACTGTGAAGCGGTGGATCTTGTTCCGGAGGATGGCTCCTGTTCGCTCTGGGCGGACGGGGCGCGGACGGGACGCGGACGGGTGCCGACGGGTCCGAGCCGCTGCGCCACAATGAACGTCATGTCGACCGCCACGAACGAGTCCCCGAGCGAGGTGCAGCTCGCCGTGACGGGGGGAGTCGCCGTCATCACGCTCGACGCCCCCCAGCGCCGCAACGCCCTGACCGTCGCGATGGCCCGCGAGCTGATCGCGGTGTGCGACCGGGTCGACGCCGATCCCTCGATCGGGGCGGTCGTGGTGACGGGTGCCGGGGCGTACTTCTGCGCCGGGGGAGAGCGGCCGACCCTGGCCGCTGCCGGGGAGCGTCCTGCGGACCCGGACATGTTCGAGGCGATGGGCGACATCTACCAGTCCTTCAAGCGGGTCGGCGAGCTCGAGCCGCCCACCATCGCGGCGATTCGGGGCGGCGCGGTCGGTGCGGGGATGAACCTGGCGCTCGCGACCGACCTGCGGATCGTGGCCGACGATGCCCGGCTGATGTCCGGGTTCCTCGGGATCCACCTGCACCAGGGCGGCGGTCACGGCACCCTGTTGGCCCGGACCGGCGCCCGGGAGGCCGGCAACGCGATGGCGCTGTTCGGGGAGTCGGTCGTCGGCCAGCGGGCCGTCGACCTGGGCCTGGCCTGGGAGTCGGTGCCGGCCGACGCCGTCGAGTCGCGGGCCGTCGAGCTCGCGGCCGTGCCCGCGGCGGACCCCGAGCTGGCCCGCCGGACCGCTGCCTCGATGCGGCTCCAGGCGTCACTGGACGACTCGGCGTGGAGCCGTGGGCTCCAGCTCGAGCGGGCCACGCAGATGTGGTCGATGCGCCGCCGGCACCTGGACGCCGAGCGCGACTAGGTACGTCTGAGGGACCCGCGCCCGCGATACGTTGGGGGCCGAGCGGGGAGGTGGGCCGATGGCGGAGTCGATCGACGAGCACGTCGTCCGTCGGCTGAGCGCGTGGCCGGACCGACCGGGTGAGCCCCACGACGTACCCGACGCCGATACGCTGCTCGCGCTCTACGACGCGCAGGTGCAGAGTCGCCACCTCGACCTGGCGATCCGTGGCCTGCAGGCGCGCGGCGAGGCGTTCTACACGATCGGCTCGGCCGGTCACGAGAGCAATGCCGCCGTCGCAATGGCCCTGCGCCCGACCGACCCGGCGCTCCTGCACTACCGGTCGGGCGGGTTCTACGCCGCGCGGGCGGCGCAGGTGCCGGGATCGACCCCGATCGACGACGTCCTCAACGGGACGCTCACGTCGGCCGCGGACCCGATCTCTGGTGGCCGCCACAAGGTCTTCGGCAACGTCGGCCTCAACGTCATCCCGCAGACCTCGACGATCGGCTCGCACCTGCCGCGGGCGTTCGGGCTGGCCTTCGCGCTGGGCCGGGTCCCGCGTTCGCAGGTCGTCCCACCGTGGCCGTCGGACTCGGTCGTGGTGTGCAGCTTCGGTGACGCGTCGGCCAACCACTCCACCGCGGTCGGCGCGCTCAACGCCTCCGCCTACTGCGCACACCAGGGCGTGCCTCTGCCGGTCCTGTACGTCTGCGAGGACAACGGTCTCGGCATCAGCACCCGGTCACCCGTCGGCTGGGTCGCGAGGTCGCTCAGCAGGTGGCCCGCGGTCGAGTACGCCCACGCCGACGGCACGTGCCCGGCCGAGCTGCTGGCGACCTCGACCCGGCTGGCCGAGCTTGTGCGCACCGAGCGACGCCCCGCGATCCTGCACGTCGAGACCGTGCGGTTCATGGGCCATGCGGGGTCCGACGCCGAGATCGCCTACCGGACGCAGCGCGAGATCGAGGACGAGCACGCCCGCGACCCGCTGCTAGCGACCGTGGCGCTCCTGATCGACGGCGGGATCCTCACGCCCGAGCTCGCCCTGCAGCGCTACGAGGACGCCCGCGCCGCCGTCGCCGAGCGCGCCGACGCGCTGGTCGGTGGGAGCCGGCTTGAGTCGCGCGACGCCGTCACCGCACCGATCACGTTGCGCCGGCCACGGCAGGACCGGCTGGCGACGCCGGAGCAGCGGCTCGGGGCGTTCGGTGGCCGGCTCCCCGAGGACGCGGGCGACCTGACTCTCGCGCAGGTAGTCAACGCCGCGCTCAGGGACGCGCTCGCGACGTACAGCGAGGCGATCGTGTTCGGCGAGGACGTCGGCCGCAAGGGCGGCGTCTACGGCGTGACACCCGGCATCCGCAAGGCGTTTGGGGCCGGGCGGGTCTTCGACACGCTGCTCGACGAGCAGACGATCCTGGGCACGGCGCTCGGGTCGGCGCTGGCCGGCTTCCTGCCGATCCCGGAGATCCAGTACCTCGCCTACCTGCACAACGCCGAGGACCAGCTGCGTGGCGAGGCGGCCACGCTCCGCTTCTTCTCGGACGGGCAGCTGGAGAACGGGATGGTCGTGCGCGTCGCCGGTCTGGCTTATCAGAAGGGCTTCGGCGGGCACTTCCACAACGACAACTCGGTCGCCGTCCTGCGCGACATACCGGGCCTGGTGCTCGCCGTTCCGAGCCATCCCGGGGGAGCCCCGGCGCTGCTGCGGGAGTGCCTGGCACTGGCCCGGGAGGGGCGGGTGTGCGTCTACCTCGAGCCGATCGCGCTCTACCACCAGCGTGACCTGCACGACGGTGATGACAGGTGGACGGCCGGCTATCTGCCGCCGGCGCCCTGGCCGGCCGAGGTGGCCTCCGAGCTCGGCCGCGTCCGGACGTACGGCGAGGGTCGTGACGTCCTGCTCGTGACTTTCGGCAACGGCGTGCGCATGAGCTTGCGCGCCGCCGCCGACGTGGCGGCTGATGGCATCGGCTGCACAGTGCTCGACCTGCAGTGGCTCGCGCCCCTCCCGCACGAGGAGCTGCTGCGGACAGCCGCGGCGTTCGACCGGGTTGTCGTGGTCGACGAGACCCGGCAGAGCGGGGGTGTGTCCGAGGGGATCGTGACGGCACTGGTCGACGGTGACTACGCCGGACGGATCAGGCGGGTCACGAGCGCGGACAGCTTCATCCCGCTGGGCCCTGCCGCGGCCCACGTCCTGCTGTCCGAGGCTGACATCGTGCAGGCCGTTCAGGATGTCATGGCCTGACGCACGCCCCGCACGGCGCAGAACGTGGCGGTGAGCGTGAAGGCTCCCTCGGGACGCCCCAGGTCGTCGTGGCAGCGGTCCCGGAGACGAGCCCGCTGCTGCGCATCGAGCGTACGCACGTAGCCGCCGTCCGCACCTCGGCGAGGCCGTGCTCGAGCCACAACGCCTCGAGCTCCTCGGCCGAGCACCATCTCGTGGTCCCCCTTTCACGCGGGACCCGCGGGTCGAGCTCGAGTGCGGCGGCCCAGAACGTCCGGAGCATCTGCATGTCCCGGGCGTAGTGCCACGTGCACGCGCAGAGGGTCCCGCCGGGACTGGTCACACGGAGCATCTCCTCGACGCCGGCGTGGACGCCGGGCAGGAAGTTGAGCACGAGCTGGGGCAGCACGAGGTCGAAGGTGTCGTCAGTCCACGGCAGCGCGTCGGCGGGGCAAACGCGGGCGTCGACGCCCGCAAGCCGCTCGACGCAGCCGGCGACGAACGACGCGGAGGGGGGCAACCCCGACCTGGCCGGATCTCAGGCCCGCAGGAGGGCTCTGGCCGTCCTCGGGTTCATCGGGGTGCAGCCGTGGGTGATGGCGTCGGCGATGATGTGGGGCTCGTCCTGCATCAAGCGCCAGCCGCGCCGGACCAGGACCCGCGGGGACTTGCGGCCCTCCCGGAGGTCCCGGGCGAGGCGGAGGCCGAAGGTCAGCAACGGGTTGCGCTGCAGGCAGATCGCCGCGTCCAGCAGGCCTGCCTCCCGGCAGGCGTCGACGATGACCGGCGCGAAGAGTCCCTCGGCGATGAACTTCCCCGTCGGCACCTCGAGGGGCTGTGACCCCGTCCGGGCGCTCGCGGCGATGTCATAGACCGGCACCTCGGCGATGCCGGAGGCGCACAGCTCGGCGATCGCGCCGACTGCCGCCACGGCGTCCCAGGACGCCGGGTCGTCCCAGTCGACGATGCCGAGCGTGGATCGCGGCATGCCCGGGGCGTCAGCGTCCCGGTAGAAGTCGTCGAGCCGCAGCACGGGCCAGCCGAGCCGGGCCGCCAGGTGGGACTTGCCGGAGCCCGAGGGCCCGGCCAGGATCACGACACCCAAGGTCAGACGCCGATGGGGTGCCAGACGGTCTTCGTCTCGACGAAGGCCTCCAGCCGGGCCAGCGAGGGCTCCGCCAGCCAGTCGACCTGCGCGGTGGGTGCGCGTAGCACCCGCTTCAGGTTGTCGGCCGCAGCCACCTCGAGCGAGGCGGCCAGGTCGGGGTCCTCGACACCGCCGAGGTCCAGGGCGTTGACATCCATGTGTGAGGCGAGCCACGGGGCGATCTCGGCCGCGTGGCCGGTCAGGATGTTGACGACACCGCCGGGCAGGTCGGACGTCGCCATGATCTCCGACATGGTCACGGCGGGCACGGGGACCGTCTCGCTCGCGATGACGACTACGGTGTTGCCGGTCGCGATCGCCGGGGCGATGACCGAGACGAGACCCAGGAGCGGGTCGGAGGGTGCGACGACGGCCACGACTCCCGTCGGCTCGGGCGACGACAGGTTGAAGTAGGGGCCGGAGACCGGGTTCGCGTTGCCGAGCACCTGGACGTACTTGTCGGCCCAGCCGGCGTACCAGACGACCCGGTCGATCGCGGCGTCGACGGATGCCGTCGCCGGCTTGTCGGCAACGCCCGCGCCGGAGCGGATCTGCTCGATGAGCTGGTCCCGGCGACCCTCCATGACCTCGGCGACCCGGTAGAGGACCTGGCCACGGTTGTACGGAGTACGGCTCGACCAGCCGCCGAACGCCTTGCGAGCGGCGAGCACGGCGTCGCGGCCGTCCTTGCGGGACGCCAGCGCCATGTTGGCGAGGAACCCGCCCTTGGCGTCGACCGCCTCGAACGTGCGGCCCGACTCCGAGCGGGGGAACACCCCACCGATGTAGAGCTTGTGCGTCTTGCGGACGTCCAGACGTGTCATGCCGAGGCTCCCTGCAGGTAGGCGGCGAGGCCGTGGCGCCCGCCCTCGCGGCCGTAGCCCGACTCCTTGTAGCCGCCGAACGGCGACGCGGGGTCGAACTTGTTGAACGTGTTGGCCCAGACGACGCCGGCGCGCAGCTGGTTGGCCATCGACAGGATCCGCGAGCCCTTCTCGGTCCAGACCCCGGCCGACAGGCCGTACGGCGTGTTGTTGGCCTTCTCGACCGCCTCGGACGGCGTGCGGAACGTCAGCACCGACAGGACCGGGCCGAAGATCTCCTCGCGCGCGATACGGTGCGCCTGCGTGACGCCGGTGAAGATCGTCGGGGGGAACCAGAACCCGTTGGCCGGGATCTCGCACGGGACGGACCAGCGCTCGGCGCCTTCGGCGTCGCCGATGTCGGACAGCTCCTTGATGCGGGCGAGCTGCTCGGCGGAGTTGATCGCACCGATGTCGGTGTTCTTGTCGAGCGGGTCGCCGAGGCGCAGCGTCGACATGCGGGCCTTGAGCCGGTCGATGACGGCGTCGTAGACGTTCTCCTGCACCAGCAGGCGCGACCCGGCACAGCAGACGTGGCCCTGGTTGAAGAAGATGCCGCCGACGATGCCCTCGACGGCCTGATCCAGCGGCGCGTCGTCGAACACGATGTTGGCGGCCTTGCCGCCCAGCTCGAGGGTCACCTTCTTGCTCGTCCCGGCGACGGACCGGGCGATGGCCTTGCCGACCGAGGTCGAGCCCGTGAACGCGACCTTGTCGACGTCCCGGTGCTCCACGAGCGCCTGGCCCGTGTCACCGGCGCCGGTGATGATGTTGACGACACCCGGGGGCAGGTCCGCCTGCTGGCACACCTCGGCGAACAGCAGCGCCGTCAGGGGAGTGGTCTCGGCGGGCTTGAGGACCACGGTGTTGCCGGCGGCGAGCGCCGGGGCGATCTTCCAGGCCAGCATCATGATCGGGAAGTTCCACGGGATGACCTGGCCCGCGACGCCGAGCGCCCTCGGATCGGGGCCCAGCCCGGCGTAGGAGAGCTTGTCGGCCCAGCCGGCGTAGTAGAAGAACCATTGCGACACAAGCGGCAGGTCGACGTCGCGCGACTCCTTGATGGGCTTGCCGTTGTCGAGCGACTCCAGGACCGCGAACTCGCGGCTGCGCTCCGCCATGATGCGGGCGATCCGGTAGAGGTACTTCGCCCGCTCGCTGCCCGGGAGCTTCGACCAGACCTTGTCGTACGCCTGGCGGGCCGCCCTGACGGCCCGGTCGACGTCGGCCTCGGTCGCCTCGGCGACCTCGGCGAGGACCTCCTCGGAGGCGGGGCTGATCGATTTGAACGACGTACCGTTGCCATCGACGAACTCGCCGCCGATGAACAGTCCGTACGAGCTCTTGATGTCGACGATCGTGCGCGACTCGGGGGCCGGCGCGTACTCGAACTTTCCAGTGGATGCCATGCGAAATCAGTCCAACGTCACGTAGTCGGGGCCGGAGTAGCGGCCGGTGGTCATCTTCTGGCGCTGCAGCAGCAGGTCG
>JAOPXL010000138.1 GCA_025965175.1 Aeromicrobium sp. | reverse complement strand
TTCATGGCGGGTCCTTCGGGTCAGTGGTGTGGGGGGTGCTGCGTTGGCCTGTGACATCAACTTATGGACCCGGGATCCACCCGTTCTCCACACAATTGCCCCACGCACTCCACACTTCGGCACCACTGGCCGAAGGACTTCCTGCCCTCCTACACCGGCAGGTCGAACCAGACGCTCGTCCCGCCGGTGGCGGGGGTCTCCATGCCGATCGTGCCGTCGTGCGACTCCACGATCCGCCGCGCCGTCGCCAGGCCGATGCCGTGTCCGGCGGCGCTGTCGTCCTCCCGGGCGAACAGCTCGAACATCGACTCCTGCCGGGCCGCCGACACCCCGATGCCGTCGTCGCTGACCCGGATCCGCCAGTGCGTCGCCAGCCGCTCCGCCGTGATCGACACCGAGGGGGACGTGCCGGGGCGGGCGAACTTGATCGCATTGGTGACCAGGTTCAGCACGACTGAGTAGAGAAGGTCGGGGTCGCCCATGACGCGCGGCAGGTCACCGACCCGGATGTCGGCGTCGTCGCGGCGGACGAGCGCTGTGGCGTCGGCGAGCACGAGGTCCACGACGTGGCGCAGGTCGGTCTCGACGATCCGGGGGCGACCACCGTGCTGGGCGAAGATCAGCATCTCCTCGATCATGGAGTCCATCCGGTGGCCCGCCTGCTCGACGGCGCCGACCATCTGTGAGACGCCCGGGTCACCCTCGACGGCCGGCTCGGTCGCCAGCAGCTCGGCGTTGGCCAGGATCGCGGTCAGCGGGGTGCGCAGGTCATGGCTGACCTGACCGGCGAAGAGCGTCAGATGCTCGTTGGTGCGGCGCAGTTCGTCGCGTACGTCGGTCAGCTCCTCCAGCGAGTCCTCGAGGGCTCGGCTGCGGAACCGCAGCTCCAACAGGTCCATGACCTGCGCGGCCAAGACACCGAGTGCCTGCTCCTGCAACGGGGTGAGCTCGCGGGGCTGGTCGTCGAAGACGCACAGCCGACCGATCGGCAGACCATCGGGCGTCGTGATCGGTGCGGAGGCATAGAACCGGACTGCGCCGATCTCACCCGTGACGAACGGATTGTCCTGAAATCGGGGATCGGTGCTGGTGTCGGCGACCACGACGGGACGCAGGTCGTCCATCACGACGGCGCACATCGAGTCCTCGCGCGTGCAGATCGACGGCTCGAGGCCGGACGTCACGATCTGGTGCTGTAACCGGCTGCCCACCATGTTGATGGCCGCGTGCGGGACCTCGCAGATCGCCGCGATCAGGTCGACCAGGGACTGCAGGTCGCGCAGGGGCTGATGGCCCAGCACGCCATATCGTTCGATCTCGCGATCGACCCGCTCCGTGTGGCCGGTCGTCTGCTGCATCTGCTATCCCCTGAGAAACAAATATGACCTAGGTCCCCATGATCGCATGTCCAGCCGGACGCCGTCGGACGACTGGGCGACGCGTCCGAAACGGACGGTCGGCTGCGCCGGGTTGACGGCTGGCCTAGGCTCGTCGATGGGGGAATGATCCTGAGGGTCGAGCTGCGGCGCCGTTCTTGGGATGTTCACGCACACGCCGCTGAAGGATCAGGGAGCCCCACAGCATGCCGGAGCCGTTGGACAGTCGCCTCCGCGACGACCAGGCGCTCGACGAGATCGAGCTGACGAGTCGGCTCATCATCGCGGCCTCGGCCCAGGACCGGCCCCTCACCCAGGGCGAGGTCGATGAGATCCTCGGGCTCTCCGAGCGCCCCCGAACTGCAGGGGACACCCGCGATTCGCTTGCGTGAACACCGTGCCTCTAGCATGGGCTTGCCCCACCCAGCATTGACAGGAGCTCGTCGTGCGTTTTCGCATCCGACCAGTTGAGACATCGTTCTACGACTTGTTCACAGAGATGGCGAATCACCTCGTCGACGGCGCAAATCTGCTGGCACAGATGCTGGACTCCGGCACCGACAAGCGGGCCATCGGCGAGCAGATGCGTGAGGCCGAGCACCAGGCCGACGAGACGACGCACGCCATCATCCGGCGGGCCAACTCGACATTCATCACCCCGTTCGACCGCGAGGACATCTATCGCCTCGCCAGCAGCCTCGACGACGTCATGGACTTCATGGAGGAGACCGTCGACCTGATCGGCCTGTACGAGCTCGGCGACCTTCCGGCCGAGTTCGCCCCGCAGGTCGAGGTGCTGCAGCGCGCCACCCAGGTCACCGCCCAGGCGATGCCTCGCCTGCGCACCATGAAGGACCTCGACGAGTACTGGATCGAGATCAACCGGCTGGAGAACCAGGGCGACCGGTCCTACCGGCGCATCGTCGCGACGCTGTTCGCCGGCACCTACAAGTCGCTGGAGGTGCTCAAGCTCAAAGACGTCGTCGACTCGCTCGAGCATGCCATCGACGCGCTCGAGTCCGTCGCGAACACGGTGGAGCAGATCGCCGTCAAGGAGTCCTGAGTCGTGGACCTCACCCTGGCGCTGGTGATCGCCACTGTCGCCATCGCCCTGTTCTTCGACTACACCAACGGCTTCCACGACGCCGCCAACGCGATCGCGACCTCGGTCTCGACGCGCGCACTGCGGCCGCGCGTCGCCCTGACGATGGCGGCGATCTTCAACTTCGTCGGCGCCCTGCTCGGCACGGCGGTGGCCAAGACGATCGCGGACATCCTCACGGGCTTCGAGGACATGCCGCCCAACCATGCCCTCACGGTCGTGCTCAGCGCGCTGGTCGGGGCGATCGTGTGGAACCTCATCACCTGGTACTTCGGCATCCCGTCGTCGTCCTCGCACGCCCTCATCGGCGGCCTCATCGGCGTCGGCCTCGCGGCGGGCATCGGCGTCGACTGGAACAAGGTCGTCGACAAGGTCGCCATCCCGATGGTGGTCAGCCCCGCGATCGGCTTCGGTGGCGCCTTTCTCATCATGCTGACGATCATGTGGATCTTCCGGCACGCCAACCCGCACACCGTCAACCGCGGGTTCCGGCTGTCGCAGACCGTGTCGGCCGCCGCGCTGTCGTTGGGCCACGGCCTCCAGGACGCGCAGAAGACGATGGGTGTCATCGTCCTGGCCCTGATCGCCGGCGGCTACCACTCGACCGCCAACGACGACATCCCGCTGTGGGTCATCGTCTCCGCGGCCGGTGCGATCTCCCTCGGCACGATGTCCGGCGGAATGCGGATCATGCGCACGATGGGCCGCCGCATCATCGCGCTCGACCCGCCGCGCGGATTCGCCGCCGAGTCGACCGCAGCGATCGTGCTGTACGGCATGGCGATCGGCGCGCACGCCCCGGTCTCGACGACGCACACCATGACGTCCGCCGTCATGGGCGCCGGAGCGACGAAGCGCTTCAGCGCCGTGCGCTGGGGCGTGGCCCGCGGCATCATCACGGCCTGGGTCCTGACCCTGCCGGCCGCCGCGGTGGTGGGCGCACTGACGTACTTCCTGCTGCGCCTGGTGATCCCCGGCAACTGAGAGCAGCGACGGTCAGCCGAAGCGACCCTGGATGTACGCCTCGGTGGCCGGGTCCGTCGGGTTGGAGAAGATCGTCTCGGTCCGGCCGACCTCGACCAGGCGGCCGGGCTTGCCGACGCCCGAGAGGTTGAAGAACGCCGTCTCGTCCGAGACCCGGGCGGCCTGCTGCATGTTGTGGGTCACGATGACGATCGTGTACTGGCTCTTGA
>JAOPXL010000129.1 GCA_025965175.1 Aeromicrobium sp. | reverse complement strand
TGAACCCACCGTGCGGCATCTCGGCCACGATCGGGATGTGGGTGTTGATCCACACGCAGCCGAAGTCGAGGCGCCGGGCCATCCGCATCGCCCGGCCGTGGTCCTTGGTCCACACCGAGGAGGACAGTCCGTACTTGACGCCGTTGGCCCAGCGCACGGCCTCGTCCTCGTCGCCGAACTGCTGGACCGTGATGACCGGGCCGAACACCTCCTCCTGGCTCGCGCGGTCGTCCTGGCGGAGCCCCGAGAGGACCGTCGGCTCGTAGAAGTAGCCTTCGCCGAGGGCGTCGAGTCGTCGTCCCCCGGTCTCGAGCGTCGCGTGATCCGGCAGCTCGTCGATGAATCCCGCGACGTGCGCCAGCTGGTTGGCGTTGTTGACCGGACCCAGGTCGACATCGTCGTCGGGCAACCCGACGCGGGTCCCGCGGGCGGCCTCGGTCAGCGCCGCGGTGAAGTCGGCGGCGACCCGCGGGTGGACCAGCACCCGGGTCGCCGCGGTGCAGTCCTGGCCCGCGTTGAAGTAGCCCGCACCCGCGATCCCCGCGGCCGCCGCAGCAAGGTCCGCGTCGTCGAACACCACGACCGGGGCCTTGCCGCCCAGCTCGAGGTGCGGCTTCTTCAGACCGGCCGCCGCGGCGGCCGCGACCTCCATGCCGGCCCGGACTGATCCAGTGATCGCAACCATCTGCGGTGTCGGGTGGGTCACGAGCGCCCTGCCGGTCTCGCGATCCCCACACACGACGTTGAGCACACCCGGTGGGAAGAGCTCCTGGGCGATCTCGGCCAGCAGGACCGTCGAGGCCGGTGTCGTGTCACTGGGCTTGAGGACGATCGTGTTGCCCGCAGCGAGCGCCGGCGCGATCTTCCAGATCGCCATGACGAACGGATAGTTCCACGGCGTCACCTGACCGACGACGCCGATCGGCTCGCGCCGGACCATCGACGTGTGGCCGCGGAGGTACTCGCCGGCTGACTTGCCCTCCAGGACTCGTGCGGCCCCGGCGAAGAACGTCACGGCGTCCAAGGCCTGGCCGTGGATCTCCTCGGTCAGCGTCAGCGCCTTCGGCTTGCCGGTGTCGCGAGCCTCGACGTCGACGATCTCCTCGGCACGCTCCTCGATCGCGGCGGCGAGCCTGAGCAGCAGCTTCGAGCGTTCCCACGGGGTCGTGTCGCGCCACGACTCGAAGGCCGTCCCGGCCGCCCGGTAGGCGCGGTCGACGTCCTCGACGTCCGACAGCGGGGCCGCGGCGTACACCTGCCCGGTCGACGGATCGATGACGTCGTACGTCCGACCGCTCGCGGCCGGCACGAGCTCGCCACCGATGACATTGCTCAGGGGACGGTCCATGCCCCCATCCAAGCGCATCCTGCGCGGTCGTTCAACGGAATCCGAAGCAAACGCTGGATCACGCGACGCAATCCCTTGTCTTCCCCCGGGCTCTGTCGCGATACTGGGTGCATGAGCTACTCAGACGAGGACTACGACCTGTTGCAGAAGGCGGGGAAGCGGCACCTCTGGATGCACTTCTCGCGCCACGGCGTCTACGACGATGCCCACGACATCCCGATCATCACCAAGGGCGAGGGGATGTACATCTGGGACGCGAAGGGGCGCAAGTATCTCGACGCGCTGGCGGGGCTGTTCGTCGTCCAGGCCGGCCATGGACGGGAGGAGCTCGCCCAGGCCGCGGCCAAGCAGGCCAAGGAGCTCTCCTTCTTCCCGATCTGGACCTTCGCGCACCCGCAGGCGATCCAGCTCGCGGAGCGCATCGCGTCGTACACCCCCGGTGACCTCAACCGGGTCTTCTTCACGACCGGTGGCGGCGAGGCGGTCGAGACCGCCTGGAAGGTCGCGAAGCAGTACTTCAAGCTGACCGGCAAGCCGCTCAAGACCAAGGCCATCAGCCGCCAGGTCGCGTATCACGGCACTCCGCACGGGGCACTGTCGATCACCGGCATCCCGGCGCTGAAGGAGATGTTCGAGCCGCTGGTGCCGTCGACGGTCCACGTGCCCAACACCAACTTCTACCGCGCGGACGACCACACCGGCGCAGCGGTGACCAGCTGGTTCAGCGACGGCCGAGGCACGGACGCCGCGACCGCGGACGACAGCCACCAGCCTCACCCGACGCTCGGCAGCGACCTGGAGACCTTCGGCCGATGGGCCGCCGACCAGATCGAGGAGGCGATCCTCGCCGAGGGCCCCGACACCGTAGCGGCTGTCTTTTTGGAGCCGGTGCAGAACGCCGGAGGGTGCTTCCCGCCCCCGCCTGGGTACTTCCAGCGCGTCCGGGAGATCTGTGACCGGCATGACGTCCTGCTGGTGTCGGACGAGGTCATCTGCGCGTTCGGTCGTCTCGGTGAGATGTTCGGCGCGACCAAGTTCGGCTATGTCCCGGACATCATCACCTGCGCCAAGGGCCTGACTTCGGGCTACTCCCCCCTCGGCGCGATGATCGCGTCCGACCGGGTCATGGAGCCGTTCCTCGAGGGCACCAACAGCTTCGCGCACGGCTACACGTTCGGTGGCCATCCGGTCTCGGCCGCGGTCGCGATGGCCAACCTGGACATCTTCGAGCGTGAGGACCTCAACGGCAACGTCCGCCGCAACGAGGGCGCGTTCCGCTCGACGATCGAGAAGCTGCTGGACCTGGACATCGTCGGCGACATCCGTGGCGACGGCTACTTCTACGGGATCGAGCTGGTCAAGGACAAGGCCACCAAGGAGACCTTCGACGACGCGGAGTCCGAGAAGCTGCTCCGCGGGTTCTTGTCCAAGGCATTGTTCACCAACGGCCTGTACTGCCGCGCCGACGACAGGGGCGACCCGGTCATCCAGCTCGCGCCGCCGCTGATCGCCGATCAGGGGCACTTCGAGGAGATGGAGCAGATCCTGCGCTCGGTGCTGACCGAGGCCCAGAACCTGCTCTGAACCGCCCTCGCAACGCACGAATGGCCGGCACCCGGGGACGCATGTGGTCCCGGGTGCCGGCCATCGGCGGTGCCAGCCTTGCAGCTGCAGCACCAATGCAGCGAGGCCGCTCCCTTCCGGGAGCGGCCTCGCGCTAAAGATTGTCCGGCGACGTCCTACTCTCCCACACAGTCTCCCGTGCAGTACCATCGGCGCTGAAAGGCTTA
>JAOPXL010000101.1 GCA_025965175.1 Aeromicrobium sp. | reverse complement strand
CCGCGGCGACCTCGAACGCCGGCGCCAGGAGGATCGACCCGGCGGTCAGGACGACCGAGATCGCGGCGGCGACGAGCCAGACCTGGAAGGTGAACGGCGGCTCCGGGCGTACCCAGATCGGCTGTCCCGGGACGTGCGCCACGAGCGGGGGGCGGGCGGCCGCGCGGGACCGGGCCAGCGGGGCGGTCGCGAGGCCCGCGAGCAGGACCACGAGGGCGACGACGATCACGGGGACGACTGTAGTGCGGGGTCCGGGGGGTGCCGATCGACGGCCGGTGTCGCCTGCTGGGCGGAGACCGGCTCCGGTTGGGTGAGCCTCGTCACGATCGACCCGGTCGCGTCGTCGCCTGCGAGTGCGGGGCCGTAAACTCTCGCGGCAGGGTGATTGCCTTGCGCAACCATCTTGCTGAAGGAATTCCCCCGTGGACGACCAGGTCAAACGCTCCCACTACCAGCTGACGTTCGCGGTGCTGGCCGTCTCGGTGGCGAGCTTCGCGCTGCTGCAGTCGCTCGTGACGCCGGTGCTGTCGGAGATCCAGGTCGACCTGGGCACCGACCAGACGACGGTGACGTGGGTGCTGACGGCGTACCTGCTGTCGGCCTCGGTGTTCACCCCGATCATCGGTCGCATCGGTGACAAGGTCGGCAAGGAGAAGATGCTGGTCCTCGCCCTCGTCGGGCTGGCGATCGGCTCGCTGATCGCGGCGCTCGCCACCAGCATCGGACCCATGATCGTGGCCCGCGTGATCCAGGGCGTCGGCGGCGGCGTGCTCCCGCTGTCGTTCGGCATCATCCGCGACGAGTTCCCGGAGAAGAAGATCCCCGGCGCCGTCGGCATCATCGCCTCGCTGGCCGCGGTCGGCGCGGGCGTCGGCCTGGTCCTGGCCGGTCCGATCGTCGACGCGCTGAACTACCACTGGCTGTTCTGGTTGCCCGCGATCGTCACGGCCGTCGCGGCGGTCGCGGCGTACGTCGTGGTGCCCGCGTCCCCCGTGCGTACCCCCGGCAAGATCAGCGTCCTGCCCGCCGTGCTGCTGTCCGCGTGGCTCGTGTGCCTGCTGCTCGCGCTGAGCCAGGGCCGCAGCTGGGGCTGGACCTCGGGCCGCGTCCTGGGCCTGATCGCCGCCGCGATCGTGCTGGCCGTCGTATGGGTCATGGTCGAGGAGCGCTCGGAGTCGCCGCTGATCGATATGACGATGATGCGGCTGCCGGCGGTGTGGACGACCAACCTGGTCGCGCTGCTGGTGGGCTTCGCGATGTACGCGTCGTTCGGCTTCCTGCCGCAGTTCACCCAGACGCCGTCCGAGGCGGGCTACGGCTTCGGCGCCTCGATCACCGAGTCCGGGCTGATCCTGCTGCCGTCGTCGGTCACGATGTTCACTGTCGGGCTGCTGTCCGGCACGTTCGTCCGGCTCATCGGGCCCAAGACCGTCGTCGTGATCGGCAGCCTGATCTCCGCCAGCTCGATGGCGATCCTGGCGTTCGCGCATGAGGAGAAGTGGGAGCTGTACGTCGCCAACGCCGTCATGGGTGTCGGCGTCGGCCTGATCTTCGCGTGCCTGTCGAACCTCATCGTCGCGGCGGTCCCACCGGAGCAGACCGGTGTCGCCAGTGGCATGAACGCCAACATCCGGACGATCGGCGGCTCGGTCGGTGCGGCCGTCATGGCCAGTGTCGTGACCGCCTCGGTGTTCCCCAACGGGCTGCCGCAGGAGTCGGGCTACACCAACGGGTTCATCATGCTGACCGGTGCGTTCATCGTCGCGGCGCTCGTCGCGCTGCTGATCCCGCGGGTCAAGCGGGACGTCATCGAGGAGCACCTCGTGGGTGAGCCCGAGCACGCCGAGCTGGGCATGGTCGCGGCCGGGACGCTGGTGGGGGACAAGAGCGAGTAGGGGCCCTGGGGGTGCTGGGTCGGGTTTGAGGCGTTTGGGGTCAGGTTCCGGGTCGGGTTCCGGGTCGGTTTACCACGGTCCCTGAGCAAACTGGCGAGGTCCGGCGTCTCCCCGGGGGAGTCCTGCGCCTCCCGGGGGAAACTTCCTGCGGGATGCGCCAAGCTCCTCAGGGACGTGGTGATTCGAGGCCCGGAGTCCCGGAGGCCTGACGGTGGTCGATTCATGCTGACGGTCTAGTTCAAAGCCTGCTCCTGGTCCAGCTCATGTCCCGCGACGGCACCGTCCCCGGGGGGTGGGTGGGGGTTGGGACGACCCGGGTCGGATTACCACGGTCCCTGAGCAAACTGGCGAGGTCCGGCATCTCCCCGGGGGAGTCCTGCGCGTACCGGGGGAAACTCCCTGCGGGATGCGCCAAGCTCCGCAGGGACCGTGGTAATCCGACGCCCCGGGGGAGCGAGGTCCCTGCCCGGAACACCGGCGCTCCGGGCGGTGTTGACCCTGGCATGAAGAATGTCGGCTTCCTGTCCTTCGGTCACTACCAGGCCGTCCCTGGGTCCCAGACCCGGACGGCCGGGGACGTCCTGCTCCAGTCGATCGACCTGGCCGTCGCGGCGGAGGAGATCGGGATCGACGGGGCGTACTTCCGAGTGCACCACTTCGCCCGGCAGCTGGCCTCCCCGTTCCCGCTGCTCGCCGCTGTCGGAGCCCGTACCAGCCGGATCGAGATCGGCACCGGCGTGATCGACATGCGCTACGAGAACCCCCTGGCGATGGCCGAGGACGCTGCCGCCGCCGACCTGATCAGCGGGGGCCGGCTGGAGCTCGGCATCAGCCGCGGATCACCCGAGACCGCGCTGCGCGGCTACGAGTCGTTCGGGCACGTCCCGGCCGAGGGCTCGACCGACGCCGACATGGCGCGCCAGCACACCGAGATCTTCCGCCACGCGATCGCCGGTGAGGGCGTCGCGGTGTCCGACCCCCGGATGACCGGCCGGCAGGTGCCGCTGCCGATCATGCCGCAGGCGCCGGGCCTGTCCGACCGCATCTGGTGGGGTTCGGGCACCCGCGCCACGGCCGAGTGGACCGCCCAGCAGGGCATGAACCTCATGAGCTCGACGCTGCTCTCCGAGGACACCGGCGTCCCGTTCGACGAGCTGCAGCTCGAGCAGATCCAGCGGTACCGCACCGCATGGGCCGCGGCCGGCTGGGAGCGCGAGCCCCGGGTCTCGGTCAGCCGCAGCGTCATCCCGCTGCTGGACGACCAGGACCGGGCGTACTTCGGCGAGCGCAGCGGCGAGGACCAGCTGGGTCACCTCGACGGCGGGATCGCGCGGTTCGGCAAGTCGTACGTTGGTGAGCCCGACGCGCTGGCCGAGGAGCTCGCCCGGGACGTCGCGGTGCGGGAGGCGGACTCGCTGCTGCTGACCGTGCCCAACCAGCTCGGCGTCGCCTACAACGCCCGGCTGCTGGCGGCGCTGGCCGAGCACGTCCTCCCGGCGATCGGCTGGAAGCCGCGCAGCTGATCCTCAGGCGACGGGGACGCGGACGGCCTGCTGGTGCGAGGTCATGAAGCGTCGCTCGACCGCCCGGTGGAACAGGTAGGCGATCGTCAGGGAGCACGGCAGGACCGCGACGAACATCAGGACGTAGTGCACCCGGAACGACGGGTCGAGCTCGAGCAGGGCGAAGTTGCCCAGCGCCAGCAGCGGGCTGTGCACCAGGTAGAGGCTGTAGGACCACAGCCCGATCCACACCAGCAGCCGCGACTCGAGCACGCGGTGCACCGGCGTCGTGGACCCGGCGAGGCTGCGCTGCCCCAGCCAGACCAGGCCGAGGGCGACGAACGCGCCGAGGACGGTCTCGGTGAGCCAGTCCTGCTCCCGGGCGGCGTCGTGCGCCAGGAGCACGCCGGCGAACGTCGCCAGCAGCCCGACCGCGACGATCGGGCCGAGCAGCCGGATCGTGGTCTCGCGGACCACGAGGTACGCCGCGGCGGCCCCCATCGCGAACAGGCCGAGGAACCAGAAGTGCGCGGCGTCCAGGTGCGGGTCGACGAAGTGGATCGCCCAGCCGATCGCGACGGCCGCGGCGACCATGACCGCCACGTGGGTGCGGCGCCACAGCGGGAGCAGCAGGAACGGGAGCGTGAAGTAGAGCTGCCACTCGGTCGCGACGGACCACGCCGGCCCGTTGACCTGGTAGATCCAGTCGTGCCGCAGGTTGTGGACCGCGAACAGGTGCGAGACGACGCCGCCGAGGGTGACCGGGATCTTGTTGTCCCACGCCGTGCCGGACTCCTCGTGCATCCACGGCACGGCGGCGATGAGGGCCAGGAACAGGGCGAAGGAGATCAGGTAGGGCGGCAGGATGCGCCGGGCCCGGCGCTTGATGAAGTGCTGCCACCCCTTGCGGAGCACCAGGCCGCTGCTGCCGACGATCGGCAGCGCGAGGACGAAGCCCGACAGGACGATGAACACCGGCACGCCGAAGTTGCCGACCCGCCAGATCTTGGCGATCGCGGGCAGCCCGTCGGTGTCGCCGCGCAGGCCCGTGAAGACGAACGTGTGGAACAGCGCCACCGAGAGGGCCGCGACCGCGCGCAGCCCGTCGGCGAACTTGAAGTCGTGGCGCTGTCCGCCGTCCGCGCTGTGCATGGCGGCCATCTTCTCAGGCCGGACCACGTCCTCCGGGGGCCGGGGGAACCGCGCAGCTGAGACGCCCCCACGTACCATCCGGTAACCGGCCGGGTCGTTCTAGGCTTGAGATCGGCTGCCTCTTCCAATCCCCGAGCGCGCTCCCTCGCGCACGCGGGGTCCCACCGGGAGGGGCAGTCCTCCAGGCCCGAGTAGTCCGTTCGGACCAGGTCGGTCCGGGCCGAAAGTCCTCAATTCCCGGGGGCAATCTGGAATTCACATTCGTGACATGTGGTCTCGCTAGGCTCGTTGCCATGAGCATCGTCGTCTGCCGGATCAGGTACGGCGTGGCCTGCCCGCACAACGCAGCACCGCTGAGCCGCCGATTCCCGGACATATGCGAGCAACGTGTCCGCGGCAGACTAGGGGCGTGACTTCTCAGAGCAGACTGACGATCGAGCAGATCCTCGAGTCCGACCGACGCCAGCCGGACTCCGCCTCCTTCGGCGGGGGCGTGTCCTCCGCCGCCGAGCACACCGCGCTGCGGGCCTCGGTGCGCCAGCTCACGACCCTGCTGGGCGAGGCGCTGACCCGCCACGAGGGGGCCGAGCTGCTGGCGCTGGTGGAGCGGGTACGCCGGCTGGCTCGCCAGCCCGAGGACGCCGAGCTGCACCGGGTGCTGGACGACATCGAGCCGGGCACGGCCGTCGTGCTGGCGCGGGCCTTCACGGCGTACTTCCAGCTCGTCAACACCACCGAGCAGCTGCACCGCTGGCAGGAGCTCGCCGCGGGCGAGGAGGGGCCGCTCGCCGCGACGGTCGGCCGGATCAGCGCCGCCCTCGACGACGGCAGCCTGTCCCGGGAGCTGCTGACGACGGTGCTGGACCGGCTGGAGTACCGCCCGGTGTTCACCGCGCACCCGACCGAGGCCAGCCGGCGTACCGTCCTGCGGCTGCTGCGCAAGGTCGCCGAGACGGTCCGGGCGATGGAGGACCCGCGCCGACCCGGTTGGCAGGTCCGCGCCGACGAGCGGCGGCTGGCCGAGCTGGTCGACCTGATCTGGCAGACCGACGAGCTGCGGGTCGTGCGGCCCGAGCCGGTCGACGAGGCCCGCACCGCGGTCTACTACCTGCGCTCGATCGCCGGCGAGGTCGTCCCCGACCTGCTGGCCGAGCTGGACCGCCAGCTCGCCCGGGTCGACGTGACCCTGCCGGCAACGGCCCGGCCGCTGCGCTTCGGCACCTGGGCCGGCGGCGACCGCGACGGCAACCCCAACGTGACCCCGGCCGTGACGCTCGACATCCTGCGGCTGCAGCACACGGCGGGGATCGCCGAGCTGGTCGACGCGGTCGACGAGATCCTGGCCGAGATGACCGCCTCGACCCGGATCGTCGAAGTCTCCGACGAGCTGCGGGAGAGCCTCGAGGCCGACGCCGTGGCGCTGCCGATCACGTGGGAGTCGATCCGCCGGCTCAACGCCGACGAGCCCTACCGGCTCAAGCTCAGCTTCGTCCGGGTCCGGCTGCTGCGCGCCCGGGACCGGCTGGTCCACGGCACGCCGCACGAGCCGGGCCGGGACTACCGGACGTTCGACGAGCTGGTCCGTGACCTGGTCCTGGTCCGCGACTCGATGCTCGCCGACGGCGACGAGCTGACCGGTGACGGGACGATCCTGCGGCTGATCCGCACCGCCGTGACGTTCGGCGCCGGGCTGGCCACGATGGACGTCCGCGAGCACAGCGCCAAGCACCACGCGGCGCTGGCCGAGCTCTATGCCCGGATCGGGGACCTCGACTATGCCGGGCTCCAGCGGCCCGAGCGGATCGCCGTGCTGTCCCGGGAGATGGCGTCGGCGCGGCCGCTGACCGGGGTCGGCGCCGGCGGGCTGGGCGAGGCCGCGACGGCGTCGCTGGACCTGCTGGGCGTCATCCGGGAGGCCCTCGACACGTACGGGCCGGAGACCGTCGAGACGTACATCGTGTCGATGACCCACGACGTCGACGACCTGTTCGCCGTCGTCGTGCTGGCCCGCGAGGTGGGGCTGGTCGACCTGACGGGCGACGACGTCGTGGCGCGGATCGGGTTCGCGCCGCTGTTCGAGACCGTCGCGGAGCTCGAGGCGGCCGGGCCGCTGCTCGACGCGCTGCTGGGCGATCCGACGTACCGCCGCATCGTGGCCGCCCGCGGTGACGTGCAGGAGATCATGCTGGGCTACTCGGACTCCTCCAAGGACGCCGGCATCGCCGCGTCGCAGTGGCAGGTGCACCGGGCGCAGCGCGCGCTGCGGGACGTCGCGCGGACGCACGGGGTCGTGCTGCGGCTGTTCCACGGCCGCGGCGGGTCG
>JAOPXL010000059.1 GCA_025965175.1 Aeromicrobium sp. | reverse complement strand
CGGACGAGCTGCGACACGACGACACGCTCGGTGCCGTTGATGATGAACGTGCCCTTGTCCGTCATGAGCGGGAAGTCGCCCATGAAGACGGTCTGGCTCTTGATCTCGCCAGTCTCGTTGTTCATGAACTCGGCGGTGACGAACAGCGGCGCGGCGTAGGTGACGTCGCGGTCCTTGCAGTCGTCGACCGAGTACTTCGGCGGTTCGAAGCGGTGGTCCCGGAACGACAGGCTCATCGTCTCGGAGAAGTCCTCGATCGGGGAGATCTCCTCGAAGATCTCCTCCAGACCGGACTTCGTGGAGATGTCGGTCCGGCCCTCGGCGAGGGCGGAGTCGACACCGGTCCGCCACTTCTCGTCGCCGATCAACCAGGCGAAACTGTCGGTCTGCAGAGCAAGAAGCTCTGGGACCTCGAGAGGCTCTGAAATTTTTGCGAACGAGATGCGGCGGGGCTGAACAGATGCGGCGGAGGTGCGCGAGGCGGCCAAGAGGGGTCCTTCCAAGGGCTCGCAGGCGGGTGGCTCGAGAAATTCGTTCTCCGCGCACGCCAATCGACCCCGGTCAAGGGGGCGCCTTTCCCACCGTGAGGCAGGAGGGCAGGTCAAGGCGAGCGCGAAAGTTCAGTGTAACCCGGGAGCCACGCCGAAGCAAGGCCGGGTCTTGACAATCGCCTCGTTGTGAGGGAGTCTATTTGGCTTTTCGCGGGAACTCAACGGCATACGGGCTGCAATGGCAGCCGATTACGTCGAGCCTCAGATCGCGTCGATCTGGTTGACGAGCCATCCGCCGTCGCGCTTGACCATCGAGACCTTGATCCGATTCGCGAACACCGTGGGGTCGGCCTTCGAGCTGCCAACGAGGCGGGCCTGGTCGATGAAGACCAGGACGCTGACCTTGGTCGAGGAGCACTCGTCGCCGCACGGCAGGGCCGCGGACTCGCGGGTCATCGCCTGCACCTGGATCTTGCGCTGGGGAGCGAGCTCGGTCAGGGCTGGGGCGATCTTATCGAAGTCCTTCGCGAAGGACGGCGTCATCAAGGCCTTCGAGGCCGACAGGTGCTCGTCGAGCTTGTCGTACTGGAACGAGAAGATGGTCTCGGCGGCGCTCGCGGCCGCGGAGGACGCCTGGCGCTGTGCCGTGGCGACGTCCTTGTCGCTCGATCCGCCCGGCGGGTTGACGACGAGGTAGCCACCGATCACGAGCACCGCAAGCGCGACCAGGGCCAGTGGGACGAGCAGGAGCAGGTCGCGTCGCGAGGGTCGCCCGCGTGTGTCGGAGGGCTCCGTCGAGACGGCAGGACGTGCGGCCACCGGCTTGGCGCTGACCGGCCGGCGGGTCGTGACCGTCGGAGTCGCCCCGGGAACCTTCTTGGCGTCCGCCGCGTTGGTGGCGGGCGCCTTCGCGACCGGCGCCTTCGCGGCCGGTGCCTTCGTGGCGGGAGTCTCGCGGCGGGCGGGGGCCGTCTTCCTCGCGACGGGCTTCTTGAGCGTGGGCGCCTTCCGGGCCGCCTTGGCGACGGGAGCCGCGGGTTTGCTCTCCCCCGCGATCCGGCGGCGGCGCACGGGTCCGTTGGAGTCGCTCACTTAGCATCACCGCTCGGTGTCGGAGTCGGGGTCGCGTTCTCGGCCTGGGCGCTGACGGGTGCGACGCTCTCGAACTTGTCGACGCGCCACTGGTCCTTGCTCTTCACGAACGACACCTTCCACCGGAAGTGCCGCAGGACGGCGGCCTTGTTGTCGGTGTTGGTGATCGAGGCGTCGACCGCGACGATCGTCTCGGCCGAGTCCTTGTCGATGCTGTCGATCGCGACGCCGAGGACCTTGGCGCTGCCGCTCTTCTGGTCCTTGGTCTTGAGCGCCTTGAACACCGCATCGGTGATCTCGACGAACTGCTTGTCGTACGCCGGCGTGAGCAGGCCCTTGAGGCGCTTCTGGTAGTCGTCGAGCTTCGCCACGTCGTACGTGTTGTACGCGACCGCGAAGTCGTTGGCTCGCGCCGTCACCTGGTTGCGGGCCGCCGTGTCACCGTCGTCTCCGATCCTGGGAAGCGCGAGCCAGCCGACCAGAGCCAGCACGACGCCGAGGACCGTGAGGCCGACGAGGATCGAGAGGACGCGCGGTCGAGCGGACCAGGTGGTCACTGGGTCACTGGGTCGCTCAACAGCCACTTCCAGGAGTCCTTTCCGGTTGCCGTGGTGCCATCGGACGTGGCTCCTGCGGCAGCTGATCGCCTCAGCACAGACTTGGACGACTGACGGGCGATCTTGTTGTTCTCGACCTTACAGTCCACCCCTGTGTTGAACGCCAGGTCATCGCCGATGTCCGCCTCGGGCCGACGCTTGCGGTAGCCGGAGTCCTCGCCGTTCTGGGCGTACGTGCAGGTCGGCGTGGAGTCCGTGATTGCCAGACCGAAGTTCGCCTGCCACTCGCCGGTCTGCTTGCCGCCCTTGACCTCCGGCTCGAGCACCGAGAACGAGCCCTCCAGCAGGTAGGGATAGAGGACGAAGATGGACTGCAGGCCGAGGACGTTGGTCTTCAACGGCTTGTTGGCGACGACGAGGTCGCGCACCGCGTTGCCGAGGTCGGTCGAGTTCTCGTCGACCACGGTGCGGACCGTGCGGGCGCTCTGGCTGCCCTTGTCGAGCAGGCGGCGCAGGTCGGGATCGGCGTCCACGAGCGTGTCCGAGAGCAGCGCGAGGTTCTTGGAGAACGTCCCGATCTGGCCGCTCTTGTCGACCTGCGTCTGCAGAACCGAGTCGGAGTTGCGGATCAGCGCACGCGTCACGTCGATGTTGTCGTCGGCGGTGCGGATGAAGGCCGACGAGGTGTCGAGGATCGTCGACAGGTCCTGCCCCGTGCCCTCGAAGGCCTGTCCCAGCTCGTCGACGACGGTGCGAAGGCTGTCGGTGTCGACCGACTTGACCAGCCCGTTGACGTCGACCAGCAACGTCGTCGTGTCGATCGGGATGCGGGTGTTGGTCTGCGTGATGGCCGAGCCCTGGGCGAGGTAGGGGCCAGTGTTGGAGCGCGGCTGCAGGTCGACGAACTGCTCGCCGATCGCGGACTTGTTGGCCACGACCGCGAGGACGTCCTTCGGAATCCGGGGGGCGCTGTCCTCGATCTCGAGGGTGGCCCGCACGCCGCCGTCGGCGAAGTCCAGCTTGCCGACCTTGCCGACCGAGATGCCCCGGTAGGTGACCTGGGCGCCGGCGAAGATTCCGCCGGAGTCGGCGAACTGCGCCATGACCGGGAAGCTGCGGTCGACGACGAGACGGTCCACCTGGGCGTAGCGTCCGCCCACGAACGCGCCGCCGAGGATCGTCACGATCGCGAAGATCACGAGCTGGATCTTGGTCAGCCGGGTGATCATCGTGCCTCCACGGGCTCGAGGAGGAGACGACCGACGTCAGAGGTGCTCGCCACCGGAGCCCGGCAGGACCCCAGGAGGGAACAGAACAGGCCTCCGCCGGACTTGGCCGGCGTCGGGGTCGGCGAGGTCGTCCCGGAGTCCGCGGGCTTGGGGGTCAGGCTCGGAACGGCGCTGGAGGCGCCCGGGATGAGACCCGAGATGAGCTGGGCCAGGGCATCGGCCGACAGCGGCGAGCCGTCGGTCGGCGCGGCCGCGGCGGCGCCACCGGTGTCGAACCCTCCGAGCAGGTTGGTCAGCTGCTTGGCGCTGACATCGATGGTCAGGTTGAGGTTGGCGAAGTCGCCGAAGCACGCGCCCTCCTTGATCGCGGACGGCCCTGAACCCTCGCACTTGCCCTCGGCGGTGGCCACCGAGTTGCCGACGAAGCCGTCGGTGAACGGATAGCTCAGCAGCGCCTTGGTCGAGTACGCGAGGTCGTCGCCGGCCGCCGCGAGGTTCTTGATCGTGGGCATGAGTGCCTTCAGGTCGGCGACGGTGTCGTCCTTGGAGGTCCGGATGACACCGGTCGCGACGTCGCTCAGCCGATCGAGGGACTCGAGCAGCCCGACGAGGTCGTCGCGCTGGCCGTTGACGACCCGCAGCGCCTCGGGGAGGTTGTCCAGCGCGCCGGTGATCGCGGCCTTCTGGTCGTTGGTCCGGTTGGCCAGGCGGTTGATCTGCTCCAGCGAGGTGATGAGCGCGGCCTTGTTGTCGTCGAGCTGGGAGATGAACGAGCTCGTCGAGGCGATGAGCTCCTTGACCTCCGGCTCGTTGCCGCCCAACGCGTTGTTGAGCTCCTTGACGATCGTGTTGGTCTTCTCGAGGCCACCGCCGTTGAACAGCAGCGATGCTGCGCCGAGGACCTCCTCGATCTCGGGGTTGCGACCCGACCGGTCGAGCGGGATCTTGTCGCCGTTTCCGAGGGAGCCGACCGCGCCGTTGGTGGGGGGCGCGAGCGAGACGAACTTCTCACCGAGCAGGCTGGTCTGGCGGATCGTAGCGACCGAGTTGTCGGGCAGCTTCGCGTCGCGGTTGATCTTGACGGTGACGAGCGCGGTCCACCCGTCGAGCTTGATGTCGGTGACCTTGCCGACCGCGATGTCGTTGACCCGGACCGCGCTCTGCGGCACGAGGTCCAGGACGTCGCGGAACGCGATCTTGACGGTGTAGGGGTCGCCGCCGACGTCGGCGCCGCCGGGCAGGGGGAGCTTATAGGGTGAGAAGCCGCAGCCGCTCGTGGCCAGCAGGCTCACCGCACCGATGACGCACCCGATGATCTTGGTCCTCATCACTTCACCGCCAGCATGTCGGCGACCGAGCCATTGACCTGGTCGGGCTCGATCGTCCCGGACGCGGCCGATCGTGGCAGTGCGGGGAGGGCCGGCAGGGCCTCGGTGGCGGCCTTAGTCGCGGGCGTCAGCAGGTCGCTGAGTGATTTGCACAACCCACCGGCAACCGGGGCCTCCCCCAGCAGGTTGCAGACCAGGCCGGCCGGGTCCTTGATCGTGCCGAACAGCAGATCGGGAATGTCCGACCGGGTGTCGAGCGTGCCCGCCGTGCTGTTGTAGGCCAGCGCGATGTTCGTCAGGGCCGTCGGGGCGTTGATCGTGATCTCCTCGAGGTCGTCCTTGTGCTTGGCGAGGACCTTCGCGAGGGAGGCGATGTTGTCGACGTTGCCACGCAGCTCGGTGCGGTTCTCCTTGACGAGCTTGTTGACGTCGACCAGGGCGAGGCTCAAGGCTTCCAGCGTGGCCTTGAGGTCGCCGCGCTCACCAGCCAGCACGGTGGAGACCTGCGCCGTGCTGTCGTTGAACGCACGGACGGTCGAGTCGTTGGTCTTGAGCAGGGTCACGAAGTCCTCGACCTCGCGCAGGCTGCCGAAGAGCTCGTCCTTGTTGTTGGACAGCGTCGTGCTGAGCTTGCCGAAGTTCTTGATCGTCTCGTTGACCTGTGCGCCCTGGCCGTCGAGCTGCGCGGCGGTGCCGTCGACCAGCTTGCTGAGCGAGCCGTTCTTGTTGGCGCCCTTGGGGCCGAGGGCGACCGAGAGGTCGTCGAGCGACTGGTAGATCTGGTCGAGCTCGACCGGGACCTGGGTGCGGTCGACCGGCAGGTAGGCGTTGTCCTTCAGCACGGGGCCACCGTCGTACGCCGGCGCGAGCTGGATGAAGCGGTCGCCGACGATCGAGGGAGAGACCACGACGGCCTTCACGTCGTTGGGGATCCGCTGCGTGCCGTCGTAGGCGATCTTGACCCGCACGACGTCGCCGCGCGGAGTCAGCTTCTCGACCTTGCCGACCGGTACGCCGAGGATCTTGACGTCCGAGCCCTTGTAGACCGAGTTGGTCTGCTCGAAGTCGACCGTCATGTAGTGCTTGTCGCTGCCGCTGCGCAGGAACAACAGCGTCGCGGCGATCAGCAGGAGGACGATGACGGCCGCCAGGAGCTTGGAGAAGCCTGCGAAGCGGTGGGCGATGCCGGTCATTGCGCGCCTCCCTCGATCTTGGGCGGGTTGAGTGCGGTGGAGATCTGCTCGCCGAGCCCGCCCGCCGACGTCAGGCCGCCCAGGTAGGTGTCGAACCACGGTCCGGTGCCCAGCGCGTTGGCGAACACGCGGGTGAACGCCGGGAAGACGCGCAGCGCCTCGTCGATGCTGCCCTCGTTCTTGCGCAGCATCGACGTCACGACGTCGAGCTGCTTGAGCGTCGGCAGGAGATCTGCACGGGTGTCCTTCACGAGTCCACGCAGCTGGGTCGAGATCGACTGCGTCGACACGAGCAGACGGTGGATGGAGTCACGGCGCTCGCTGATCGCACGGAACAGGACGTCGGAGTCCTTGAACAGTGTCACGAGCTCCTGATTGCGGGAGTTCAGGACGCCCGAGACCTTCTTGAGGTTGACCAGCAGCGTGTTGATCTGGTCGTCCCGCGCCGCCAGGTTGCGCGACAGGTTGGAGACGCCCTTGATCGCTCCGCGGAACTCCTCGGGAGTCTGTGACGACACGTCCGCGAGGGTGTCGAGTGCCTTGGAGAGCTCCGGCACATCGATCTGGTCTGTCGTCTGGCTCAGCTCGGAGAAGGCCTGCACGACGTCGTAGGGCGCGATCGTGCGGGCCAGCGGGATCGTCGCGCCCTTGGCGAGCTGGCCGGGCCCCTTGGGGGTCAGCGCCAGGAACTCCGCACCGAGCAGGGTGCGGACGCGGATGTCGGCTCCGGTCTCGGTGCCGAACTCCGTGCCCTTGTCGATCTTGAACGTGACCCGGACCTTGTTGCCCTCCAGCTCGATGCCCTGGACCTTGCCGACCGAGACGCCCGCGACGCGGACCTCGTTGCCGGCCTTGAGGGCACCGATCTCGGCGAAGTCGGCGTGGTAGACGTCGCCGCTGCCGATGATCGGCAGTCGGTCGGCTCGGAAGGCGCCCAGCATCATCAGGACGATCAGCGACAGGCCGATGACCCCGATGAGGACCGGGTTGCGTTCGCGGAAGGGCTTCATTTGTTGTACCCCGGCTGCTCGCATCGTGCGCCGCCGACATCGAGGCCCTGCGGACCGGTGAGGTCAAGCTTGGTCGCGGGCAGCAGCACTTGGGTGCCGACCTTGATCTCCGGGAGCGTGATGCTGCCCTGGACCTCGCACAGGTAGAAGTTGAACTCGCTGCCCGAGGAGGAGGCGTTGCCCAGCTTGCTGAGCTTGATCGGCAGCAGCTTGAGCGAGGTCTGGACCGTGTTGAGGTTCTTCTTGGTCGACAGGTTCTTGGTCAGCGCGTTGAGCTGCTTGATGTCCTCGGTCAGCGCGGGCCTGCCCTGGACCAGCAGGTCGGAGGTCTCGTCCGTCAGGTCCGAGATCGAGTCGACCGAGTCGAGGATCGCGTCCTTGTCGTCCTTGAGCCCGGTGACGAACTGCTGGAGGGTGTCAATCGTGTCGGTCAGCTCCGCATCGCGGCTGCCGACCGTGTCGAGCACCTGGCTGAGGTTGGTGATGACGTCCCCGATCAGCTCGTCGCGTCCGGCGAGCGTGTTGGTCAACGACGATGTCCGCGACAGGAGGTTCTCGACGTTGCCGCTCTCCCCCTGCAGGGTCTGGACGATCTCGAAGGCGAACTTGTTGGTGTCCTCGGGCGACAGCGCCTGGAACACAGGCTTGAAGCCGTTGAGCAGGACGTTGAGGTCGAGCGCGTCCTGCGTCCGGGACTGCGGGATCGTGCTGCCGGGCTTGAGCGGAGCCTTCGCACCGTCCGAGCCCTGGGTCAGCGCGATGTAGCGCTGGCCCACGAGGTTGCGGAACTTGATCGTCGCGTTGGTGTTGGCCGTGAGGGGGACGTCGGTGTCGACGCCGAACGTCACGAGCGCCTTGTCGCGCTTGATGATCTCGACCTTCTTGACCGACCCGACGGCGACACCCGCGATGCGGACGTCGTCGCCCTTGGCCATGCCGGTGACGTCGGAGAAGACCGCTCTGTACTCGTTGCGGTCCCCGAACGACCCGTTGCTGAGCGTCAGCGCCAGGATCAGGGTCGAGATGCCGGTGAGGGCGAAGAAGAACCCGAGCTTGATCGCTGCGCTGATGGACTCGCCGTCGATCTGCTTCATCGCAGGTTCACCGCCGATCCACGCAGCATCGAGCTGACCAGCAGGGAGCCGACGTCCGGCACCGAGGACGGCTTCATCCCGAGCGTCGAGCCCAGGAAGACGTTGAGCTCGGACCGCTCCTTGGCCGAGTCGACGCCGGCGGCGCTGGGCTGCACCAGGTCCGCGAGACCGACGCCAGCGGCCGCGGCCCGGTTCTGGGCGAACTCGCTGTCGCTGCCGAACTTGCCGTGGCCGCTCTTGACGCCGACGAGCTTGTAGACCGAGGCGGGGACGACGAACGGGTTCTTGTGCGAGCTGTACTTGGCTTCTTCGGCCGCGCCCTTGTTGATCTGGTCGAGGTCGAGGCACGACGGCGCCGCGGCGTTGCGGGCCGTGATGTCCTTGCCCGTCGCGGCGCCCGGATCGCGCCGAGCGTCGTCGAAGGCCTTCTTCGAGACGTTGAGGTTCTCGTTGGTCTTGTAGGCGTCGGCCTGCTTGATGATCTCGACGTTGATGTGCAGCTGGCCGTCCCGGTAGGCGCTGTCCAGGCGGGGGATCAGCTTGGTCAGCGAGCCGAGGAAGCACGGGAACGTCGTCGAGTAGTCACCCACAATCTCCAGGA
>JAOPXL010000038.1 GCA_025965175.1 Aeromicrobium sp. | reverse complement strand
GCTGCTCGGACAGGAACTGGTGCCGCTCCTCCAGCGCCGTGAACTCCTCGAGCGCCAGCGGGTTGACCTTGCCCAGCATCGCCATCGAACGCTCCGCGCTGCGCAGCCGCTTGACCTGCGCCTCGCGCTCGTACGGAACGGGCTCCGCCGGCAGCGAGTCGTCCTCGCCCTCGACCGAGATCGGGGGGACGAGCTGCTCGGGGCCGTAGTCGGCGACCAGCGTCTCGACCTCGAGGCCGAGCTCCTCGAGTGCCCGCGTCTCCAGGCCCTCGAGCCGCAGGCGCAGCTCGGCACGAGCCATCTGGTCCTTGTGGACCGTGTCGGTCAGGCCGTCGAGCTGCGTGCTCAGCTCGCGGAGCTTGGCGCGCACCGAGCGCAGCGTCTCCTCGCGTCCTGTGCGGGACGCCTCGATCTCGGTGCGGAGCGTGGACGCCTCGGCGATCGACAGCTCGAGCCGGGCCAGCACCTGGTCGCTCGCGGCGATGACCGCACGCGCGGTCTCGGCCTCGCGCAGCTGACGCTCCCGCCGCTCGGCCGCCTTGAACCGGGCCTCCCGCTCGGCCTTCGCCGCCTCGAACAGTGCGGTGACCTGACCGGCCAGCGCGCGGGCGCGCTCCTCGTTGGTGCGCAGCGCGAGCCGGGCCTCTGTCTCGGCCTTGCGGCGGGCCGACGCGGTCTCGGCGAGCTCCTCGAGCAGAGCCGTGTCGGGCTCCTCCTCGGGTGCCGACTCGGCCTGCGACAGCCGCTCCTCGAGCTCGGCCAGGCCCGAGAGGTCCCCGGCTCGGGCCTCCTTGGCCGTCGCGATCGCGGTCGACAGCCGGTCGGCCTCGCCCCGGGCGGCCCGTGACGTCGCGCCGAGGTGGCCGAGGTTCTCGGCGACGGCCGCCATCGTCGCGTCGGACTCGTGCAGCCGGGCGAGCGCGGCGTCGACCCGCTCCTGGGCAGCAGCCCGGATCGTCTGCCCGGCCTCGCGCTCGAACGTCAGCCGCTCCAACGTGTGGACCGCAGCAGCGAGGTCGGCGTCGGCCTGCGCGATGGCGGCCTGGACCTCGATCAGGCTCTGCTTGGACGACGATCCGCCGGCAGCGAAGTGGGCGCCCAGGATGTCGCCGTCCCGGGTCACCGCGGTGACGTCGGGCGCGTGGCGGATGACCTCCTGTGCGTGCTCGAGCGAGTCGACGACCGCGACCTTGAACAACAGCCGGCGCAGGGCCCCCTGCAGCGGTGCGGGTCCGTCGACGACGTCGATCGCGTACGTCGCGAGGTCCGGCAGGCCGGGCCACGTCGAGTCGTCGATCTCTCCCCCGCCGAGCAGCATCCCGGCGCGGCCGAGGTCCTCGGACTTGAGCTTCTGCATCGCCGAGACCGCGGTGTCGAGGTGATCGACCGCGACGGCGTCGGCCGCCGAGCCCAGTGCGGCCGCGATCGCGGTCTCGAACCCGCCGCGCACGGTCAGCAGGGCGGCAACCGATCCCAGCAGACCGCTGATCTCGTCGGTCGCGGCCAGCAGCGCGCCGGCGCCGTCCTTGCGGGCCAGGCCGAGCTCGAGGGCCTCCTTGCGGGCCGCCAGCGCGGCCTGCTGGCGCTCGGCGTCCTGTGCCTGCGTGCTGAGCGAGGTCAGCACGGCGGTCACGTCGTCGAGCTCGCCCTCCGCGGCCTCGAGCTCCTCGTCGAGCCCGGACTCGCCGGCGTTCAGACCCGCGATCTCGTTCTCGAGAGACGTGAACTGCCGCTGGGCCTCGACCGCACGCCGTTCGGCCTCGTCGCGCGCCTCGGTCAGCCGCCCTATCTCCTCGCCGGCGGCCGTGGCCCTGCTCTTGAGCGCGTTGACCTGTCCGTGCAGACGGGCCAGGCCCTCGCGCTGGTCGGCCGCGGCGCGCAGCAGCCCGGCGACCCGCCGTTCCTCGGCGGTGTAGGCCTGCTCGGCCTCGTTGCGATCCGCAATGACCGCCTGGAGCGCCTCGTTGGCCGCCTGCACCCCGGCGCTCAGCGCGGAGTGCTGCTCCTGCGCGCGGCGCGCCTCCGCCTCGAGCTCCTCGGGCTCCCGCCCGACCCGCCGGTCCTCGGCCTCGACGGCCGCGAGGCGTACACGCTCGTTGGCCAACCCTGCCGTGCCGCGCAGGCGTTCGCGCAGCCCCGAGAGGCTGTACCAGGTCTCCTGGGCGGCGGACAGCCGCGGCGAGTCCTCACGCAGCTGGTCCTCGAGCTCGGTCTCGGACTCCCGCGCCGCGGCGATGGCCTGCTCGACCGACAGCCGCTTGTCCTGCAGCGCGGTCTCGTCGGCGAGCTCCTCGGCGATCACGGTGCGGGCCGAGACGATGTCGTCGGCCAGGATGCGGGCCCGGGCGTCGCGGACCTCCGCCTGGATGACCGCGGCCCGGCGGGCGACCTCGGCCTGTCGGCCCAGCGGCTTGAGCTGGCGGCGCAGCTCGGTCAGGACGTCGTTGAGGCGGGTCAGGTTGCCTTGCGTCGCGTCGAGCTTGCGGAGCGCCTTCTCCTTGCGCTTGCGGTGCTTGAGGACGCCCGCGGCCTCCTCGATGAAGCCGCGCCGCTCCTCGGGGGTCGCGCGCAGGACGCTGTCGAGCTGGCCCTGCCCGACGATGACGTGCATCTCGCGGCCGATGCCGGAGTCGCTCAGCAGCTCCTGGACGTCGAGCAGGCGGCACGTGCTGCCGTTGATCGCGTACTCCGAGCCGCCGTTGCGGAACATCGTGCGCGAGATCGTGACCTCGGAGTACTCGATCGGCAGGGCGCCGTCGGAGTTGTCGATCGTGAGGACGACCTCGGCCCGGCCGAGCGGGGGGCG
This sequence comes from Aeromicrobium sp., assembly GCA_025965175.1. Taxonomy (GTDB): domain Bacteria; phylum Actinomycetota; class Actinomycetes; order Propionibacteriales; family Nocardioidaceae; genus Aeromicrobium. The sequence goes on along the minus strand of JAOPXL010000038.1, from coordinate 5,735 downwards.
TCCCGAGGTGCCGGCGAAGATGACGTCCTCCATCTTGCCGCCGCGCAGCGACTTAGCGCCCTGCTCGCCCATGACCCACGAGAGGGCGTCGACGACATTGGACTTCCCAGAGCCGTTGGGTCCCACGACGCACGTGATTCCGGGCTCGAGCTGGAGGGTCGTCGAGGAGGCAAACGACTTGAACCCACGGAGAGTGAGGCTCTTGAGGTACAACGCGGACTCCTACGGCGTGCGGTGGTTGCGAGCCACCCTAGTCCGCTGGAACTTCAGTGTGCGACAGGCTCGGCGAGGTCGCCGGCGGTCACCAGGTCGACCCGTTCGCGCAGGGTCGTGAGGAGACCGTCGTTCTCGATCTTGAGCCGCAGGACCTCCTCTTCGAGGTCGGCGATGCGACGGCGCAGCGCGGCGACCTCACGAAGCTGATCGTGGGTCGGTCCACCGAGGTATCCGACGAGTGCTTTGGCCATGTCTGTTCTCCGCGAGAAAAGGGCTGAGGGGAAGGGCAGAAAACGCGATCTGCGTCTCTCAGTCTCGCACCGGGAGCCGCTCCCGGTCAACTGAGGTCCGACCCGTCTAGGGTGGCCGCGTGGACGATCTCTTCGCTCCTGTCTCCGGGCAGTGGCAGCGTGTGGCACCGCAGCTCGCGACGGTCCGTCGCCTCCTGATCGCCGCCTGCGCCGGCATCGTGCTCGTGGTGGGGATCGTCCTGGCGATCCTCCTGCCCGACGTCGCGTGGATCGGCGTGACGCTGGCGGCCCTGGCGATCCTCGGCACGGGGTGGGGCTGGGCCTGGGCCGGGCGCAACCAGCGCAGCTGGGGATACGCCGAGAACGACGACGACCTGCTGGTGACGCGAGGAGTCATGTTCCGACGGCTCGTCGCGATCCCCTACGGCCGCATGCAGTTCGTCGACGTCCAGGCCGGGCCGCTCGAGCGGGCGTTCGGCATCGCGACCGTCACGCTGCACACCGCGAGCACCGAGACGGCCGCCGACATCCCAGGGCTGCGGGCCGACGAGGCGACGCGGCTGCGCAACCGGCTGACCGAGCTGGGCGAGGCGCATGGCGCCGGGGTCTGACCGTCCCGGCGAGGCCCTGGGCCTGCGCACGCACCCCCTGACCGCCGTCGTCCAGGGCGCGTTGTGGGCGGCCGCCGCCTCCGTCGGCCTGATCGGCTCGCTCCTGAGCGGCGACGGCTGGGGCGACCTGAGCCCGTGGTTGAGCCTCGTCGCCGCGCTCGTCGGGGGCTCGCTCCTCGGGATGGGGGCGGGGTACGTCGGCTGGCTCTTCACGCGCTACGTCATCGACGGCACGGAGCTGCGCATCAGCTCGGGCGTCGTCACGAAGTCCTCACGCCGCATCCCGTACGAACGGATCCAGTCGGTCGACATCGCCGAGCCGTTCGTCGCGCGGCTCCTCGGACTGGCCGAGCTGCGGATCGAGATGGCCGGCGGAAAGGATTCGCGGACCTCGTTGCGGTTCCTGTCGCTCGAGGACACCCGTGAGCTGCGTCGCGTCCTGCTCTCCCGCGCTCATGGCGAGTCACCGGTCGAGGAGGCCGTCGAGCACCGCAGCGTCATCACGGTCGTCGGGCCGGACCGCGTCATCATCGGCACGCTGCTCTCGTTGGACTTCGTGCTCGCGACCGCGGCGACAGTCGGGCTGGTCGTCGCGGCACTGTGGTTCCAGCAGGTGGTCGTGGTGCTCGGCGGCATCGTCGGTGTCGCCACCTGGGTCGTCCAGATCATCGGCAAACGGATCATCCAGCAGTGGAACTTCACGCTGTCCCGCGGTGACCGAGGGCTGCGGATCGAGCGCGGCCTGTTGTCGCGGACGTCCCAGACGATCCCGTACGCCCGCGTGCAGGGCATCGCAGTCAAGGAGCCGTTCGTCTGGCGCCGGTTCGGCTGGCAGCGCCTCGAGGTCGACGTCGCCGGCTACGCCGCACAGGGCTCCGACGAGGGCCCGGCCTCGTCCTCGACCCTGCTGCCGATCACCGATCGGGCCCTGGCCGACGCGATCATCCGCGAGCTGATCCCGGGCGCGAGGCTCGACGACCTGACGCGGACCGCTGCACCGGGGCGGTCCTGGCCGTTCGCGCCGATCGGCTGGCGCTACCGCTGGATCGCTGCCGACGACATCGCGTTCGTGGCGCGCGAGGGGTGGCTCGAGCGGTCCACCAGCATCGTCCCGCACCGCAAGACGCAGTCGGTGGGGGTGCGGCAGGGCCCGTGGCAGCGGCGACGTGGGGTCGCCACGGTCGAGGTCCACACGCCGCAGGGCCCCGTGGACGCCGACGGCCGCCATCTCGACGAGCGCGACGCCCGGGATGCTCTGGTGGCCCAGCTCGCCCGCGCACGGGCCGCGCGGGTCTAGTCGCACCGCACCGCTTTCGCGGGAGCTCCCTAGCGGGCCGGGACCGCCCGGGCCCGTTCGACCGTCGACATGACGTGAAAGACCACGATCGCCGCGATGGCGCCAAGCGCGATGCCGGTGAACACCATGTCTCCGGTCTTGATCGTCAGGTCCCCGATCCCGATGATGAGGGACACCGCAGCGGTGAACTGGTTGACCGGCAGCGAGAAGTCGACGTGGTTGTCGATCCAGATCTTGATGCCGATGATGCCGATCAGGCCGTACAGCGCGACCGTCACTCCGCCCAGGACGCCCGGGGGCACGGTGCGGATGACCTCGCCGACCTTGGGTGAGAGCCCCAGCAGGATCGCGACGACGCCGGCGACCCAGTACGCGGCCGTCGAGTAGACCCGCGTGGCGGCCATGACGCCGATGTTCTCGCCGTACGTCGTGGTGCCCGATCCCCCGGCCGCGCCGGCCAGCGTCGTCGCGAGACCGTCGGCCAGCAGGGCGCGGCCCGTGGCCCGGTTGATCGTGTCGTCCCCCGCGAGCTGGGCCACGCTGCGCACGTGCCCGACGTTCTCGGCGATCAGCACCAGGACGACGGGCAGGAACGCCGGCAGCACCGACCACGCGACGTCGGGTGCCTGGAAGTCGGGCAGGCCGACCCACTCGGCCTTCTCGACCTCGGTGAAGTCCAGCGCGCCGGCGATGGCCGCCACGCCGTAGCCCACCAGGACACCGACGACGATCGACAGTCGCGCCACGAGCCCACGGGCGTACACCGCGACCAGCAGCACGACGGCCAGGGTGATCAGCGCCGTCCACGGCGCGATGGCGAAGTTCCGGGTCGCCTCGTCCGCCAGGTTGAACCCGATCAGCGCGACGATCGAGCCGGCCACGACGGGCGGCATGAGCGACTGGATCCACCCGGTCCCGGTCCACATCACGATGACGCCGACCACGGCGAGCAGCACGCCACAGGCCAGCACGCCGAACAGCGCCGTGCCGATGTCGTCCCCGCCCGCCTTGGCCGCGGCGATCGGCGCGAGGAACGCGAACGACGAGCCGAGGTAGCTCGGCAGCCGGTTGCCGGTCAGCACGAGGAACAGCAGCGTGCCGATCCCGGAGAACAGGATCGTCGTCGACGGTGGGAAGCCCGTGAGGACCGGCACGAGGAAGGTCGCCCCGAACATCGCGACGACGTGCTGGGCGCCGAAGCCGATCGTGCGGGGCCAGGTCAGCCGCTCACCGGGAGCGACGACCTCGCCGTCGCTGATCGTGCGGCCGTCGCCGTGCAGGGTCCAGGGCAGGGGCATGAGGCATCCTCGTGTTCGTCGCGACGGCGCGGAGCGGCACCGCGCAGGAGGCTATCCGCCCGAGGTCCCGTCCTCCGCGAGGGGGTCCAGCGGTGCCGTGATCTCACGCGAGTCCAGCCAGCCGTCCGGGACCGACACCCGCTTGGGCGTGCCCTGGCGGCCGCGCGGGGTGCCGAGCTCGGCCACCGGATAGGCCTCGGTCGGGTCGAGGCGACCCAGCAGGTCGTCCAGCGCGGCGTAGGACGACACCATGCCGAGGCGGCTGCGCACGTCCTTGCCGGCGGCGAATCCCTTGAGGTACCACGCAATGTGCTTGCGGAACTCGATGCAGCCCCGTTCCTGCCCCATGATGTCGCCGAGCAGCTCGGCGTGGCGACGCATGACGGCGGCGACCTCGCCCAGCGTCGGCAGCCCGACGACGTCCTCGCCGGAGAAGGCGGCCGCGAGGTCGCGGAACAGCCACGGTCGCCCGAGGCAGCCGCGGCCCACCACGACACCGTCGCACCCCGTCTCCGCGATCATCCGGACGGCGTCAGCGGCCTCCCAGATGTCACCATTGCCCAGCACGGGGATGTCGACAACGGACTTGAGCTCGGCGATCGACGCCCAGTCGGCGTGCCCCGAGTAGTGCTGGACCGCGGTACGTCCGTGCAGCGCGATCGCGGCGCAGCCGGTGTCCTGGGCGATGCGGCCCGCGTCGAGATAGGTCAGGTGGTCGTCGTCGATGCCCTTGCGGGTCTTCATCGTGACCGGCACGCCGTAGGGCGCGGCCGCCGCGACGGCCCGCTCGAGGATCTGGCCGAGCAGGACGTCCTTCCACGGCAGTGCCGCTCCCCCGCCCTTGCGGGTCACCTTGGGCACGGGGCAGCCGAAGTTGAGGTCGACGTGGTCGACGCCGTGGTCGGCACACAGGATCTCCACGGCCCGCCCGATCGTGACGGGGTCGACGCCGTAGAGCTGCACCGAGCGATAGGTCTCGTTGGCGGCGAACGTCAGCATCGCCAGGCTCGTCCGGTCACCCTCGACGATGCCGCGCGACGTGATCATCTCGCAGACGTACAGCCCCGCTCCCTGCTCGGCGCACAGCTGGCGGAACGCGGCATTGGTGACGCCGGCCATAGGAGCAAGCACGACCGGGTTGGCGACCTCGAGGTCGCCGAGCCGCAGGGTGCGCGGCAAGGCAACGGTGGGCATGCGTCCATTCTCCCAGACCCCACCCACTGCCCGGACGTCCCGGCCCCGGTCAGGGCTTCCAGCTGATGGCGTCCTGGGTCGTGCCGGGCCGCAGGACGACAGACTCCAGCTTCTGCCCCTTGGGGATGAGGTAGACCAGGCAGACCTTGGCGGTCGCGTCCGGCAGGAAGCTCGCCGGGAGCTTCGTCGGCTGGCACGGCTCGAACGACCCGACGATCGGGTTGGCCGGGATGTTGGTGTTGGCATCGTCGTGCGCGTAGATCGGCAGCGTGGCCCCGCCGAGGCCGGCCGGGCCTTCGTTCCTGACCGTGGCCCGCACGTAGTAGGGCGTAGAGGCCTTCGCCGCGGCGTCGAGGGAGAAGAAGCGGAAGTCCTTGATCGAGCCCTTGCGGATCCGGGTCACCGCCACGGCGACGGCGCTGGTCGCATTGGAGGCACCCTCGTAGACCACGGTCCCCGCCGTGCCGACCGCCAGCGTCGTGCCGCCCTTGGTCAGCGCCACCCCGTCGGGCACGTCGAAGCCCTTGGGCACCGCGGCGGTGTCGGTCGCCCCGGCGTCGCTCGAGTCCGACGAGCACCCTGCCACGGCGAGTGCAGTGGACAGCGCGACGGCGACTGCGATGCGCGAGGTCCTCACCCGCCGATTGTCGACCACGAAGGGTTCAGCACCCCGGCAGGCGCGCCGCCAGCCACGACGTCACCTGGTCCAGCGCGATCCGCTCCTGCGCCATCGTGTCGCGGTCGCGGATCGTGACGGCCTGGTCGTCGAGCGTCTCGAAGTCGACCGTGATGCAGTACGGCGTGCCGATCTCGTCCTGCCGGCGGTAGCGCTTGCCGATCGCCTGGGCGTCGTCGAAGTCGACGTTCC
>JAOPXL010000186.1 GCA_025965175.1 Aeromicrobium sp. | reverse complement strand
GCTCGAGCACGCGGGCCTGCTTGTGGACCTCGTCGTCGTGGCTGACCGCGATGTCCTGGGCCCAGCGGATGGGCTCGTAGGGGATCTTGAGCGCGCGGAAGATCTCGTCGTAGAAGCCGTCCTCGCCCAGCAGCAGCGCGTGGACCTTCTTGAGGAACTCGCCGGACTGCGCACCCTGGATGACGCGGTGGTCGTACGTCGAGGTCAGCGTCATCATCTTGGAGATCGCCATCTGGGCGAGCGTGTGCTCCGAGGCGCCCTGGAACTCCGGCGGGTACTCCATCGAGCCGACGCCGACGATGACGCCCTGCCCCTGCATGAGGCGAGGGATCGAGTGGTTGGTGCCGATGCCACCGGGGTTGGTCAGGCTGACCGTCGTTCCCTGGAAGTCGGTGACGGCGAGCTTGTTGTCGCGCGCCTTGCGCACCATCGTCTCGTAGGCCGCCCAGAACTCGGCGAACGTCATGGTGTCCGCGGCCTTGATCGAGGGGACAAGAAGGGTGCGGGAGCCGTCGGGCTTCTTGAGGTCGATCGCGAGGCCGAAGTTGACGTGCTCGGGCTTGAGCTGGTTGGGCTTGCCCTTCTCGTCGACCTCGTAGCCGGTGTTCATCTCCGGCAGGGCCTTGATCGCCTTGACGATCGCCCAACCGATGAGGTGCGTGAACGAGACCTTGCCGCCGCGTGCGCGGGCGAGGTGGTTGTTGATCACTATGCGGTTGTCGAACAGGAGCTTGACCGGGACTGAGCGGACGCTCGTCGCGGTCGGGACGGCGAGGCTCGCATCCATGTTGGCCACCGTGCGGGCGGCGGCGCCGCGCAGAACGACGTGCTCGACCTCGCCGGGGCCGGTGGCCGGCTCGGCCTCCTTCGCCGTGGGGCGCGGCGTGCTCGGGTCCTTGATCGGAGCCTTCTCCGTCGGCGCGATGGGCGACGGCTCGACGGTCTTGGCGGCAGGCGTCGCGGTCGCGGGCTCGGTCTTGGGGGCCGGCGGCGTCTTCGACTCCGGGGAGGTCGGCGGCGGCGAAGGAGGAGTCGTGTCGAGGGGCGCGGTCGCCTTCGCGGTGGGGGCTGCGCCGTTGGTGGAGGCCCCGTTGAGGGAGGCTCCGTCACCGGTCTGGAAGAAGGACGCCCAGCTCTGGTCTACCGAGGAGGGGTCCTCTTGGAACCGCTCGAACATCTCCTCGACGAGCCACTGGTTCGTGCCGAAATCAGGGGTTGAACTGTCGTGTGAGGACTCGGCCACAGCCTCGATCGCCTCTTCCAAGTGTGTGCTGGCGCGCAGTGAGATCTACGTAAACAGGGTAACGCGAGGCTCCAGCCGCGCTCAGGCAGGCTCGGCCCGGGTATTCGCGTCATTCCCACGGTGCCACGACCTTCGGGCCCCAGGGACCGTTCGGTGACATGAGAATCGTCACGTGCTGGCGACGGTGAGGACGGGCGGTCGTTCGAGGAACCGGCCGTAGGCGTCGATCTCCGCCTCGAGCGCGCGACGCAGGCTCGCCGTGATCGGGACCGACGGCCGGACCGTGATGTCCACCGTGCGGGCCGTGACCGATCGGGCCCAGCTACCGCCGAGCCGGCCGTCGACCATCAGCAGCCCGGTGACCCGGGCAATGTCGGTGGCACGTCCGCCGTAGTCCGCGAAGTCGTCTGGGTCGCGTGCGTAGGAGATGTACTCGTCGAAGTTGGACAGCAGCATGAGGCGGGGCACGTCGACGTCAACGGGCTCATCCGCGCGCCAGTAGGTGTCACCGTCCACCGCGAGCGGACGCAGGTGCGCGGACTCGATCGCGCGCCGGCTGTCGGTCAGGGTGAGGCTCGTCCACCACGCCAGGTCGCGATCGCGGAACGGCCCGTGCCCCAGGGCGTAGCGGCGGGCGGCGGTCGCGAGCAGCTCGTCGTACGACCCGGGGACGGGCCGTGGCTCGAGCGCGACGTAGGTGTGCTGCTTGCCGCGCATCGGACCGCTGGCGATCAGGGCGTCGATCTCGGCGTGCATCACGAGGTGTGCGAGCGCTTGGCCTGAGTGCGCGAGACCTTCGGCCTCGAGATCGGCCGCCAGCTCGGCGCGCGTGCGGGGCTGCCCGTCCGCCAGCGAGGCGAGCATGACCTGCGCGCACCGGTCGGCCAGGGCGGGGTCGATCCGGGAGGCCGCATCGGCGCTCGCGAGCAGCCGCCGGACCCGGGGGGCGGTCAGGGCCAGCAGCCAGTGCAGGTCCTCGGGATCCACGAGGTGCCACGTCGGGCGCAGGACGTGGGTTCGCAGGAAGTCGCCGCGGTCGAAGGAAGCCTGCAGCTCGGCCAGGGTCAGCCCGGGCGTGCGCCGCGCCACGGACCACAGCGCCATGTCGTGCAGCTGGGCTTGGACGCAGCCCAGGTGGCGGACGACGTCCGCGGGGGTGGCGAACCGCGGTGTCGTGAGTCCCTGTGCGTGCAGGCGGCCGGGGATCTGGGGCTTCACCCCACCAGCATCGCGGAGGGGACCGACAGCCGGTTCAGTCGTCCGTCAGCTCCAGGAGGGTCAGCGAGACCTCCCAGAGGCGGGCCGCGGCCGCGGGGTCGAGTGCGTACGGGGCGACGCCGTCCAGGACGTCGGTCGGCTCGTCGAGCACAACGGCCTC
>JAOPXL010000212.1 GCA_025965175.1 Aeromicrobium sp. | reverse complement strand
GCGAGCGCATCGGACCGCGACCGCGCGACGCCTGCGTCGATGAGGGTGTCGAGCACCTGACGCTGCGGCTGGCGCAGGCGGGTCATGACCGGCGCGGCCACATGGGTCCAGAGCTCACGGTGGTCGCCCAGCGCGACGCCCCACGAGACCTTCGCTCCAAACCGGTGCTCCGCCTCGCGCGCGATCTCCATCCGGCGGGCGCGGGTCTCCTCGCGGAACGCCTTCGCTCGGCCGACGCGGGCCTCGGCGAGATCTGCGTCGCTCCCCTGCGCCAGCTCGACGTCGGGCTGGGTCAGGAAGACCACGATCTCCTCACGGTCGCTCGTGATGTCGGCGAGCGAGGCACGCCAGTCGGCAGGCAGCCGGCCCTCGAACCAGCCGGCGATCTTCTCGGTGTTCGCTTTGATACTCTCTTCTTCATTCATATTACATCATTACATACATACTTGATTACATCACTGCATGTATCCGATTTCTCGCTGGATCACGACAAGGTGTGCCCAAGATGTGCCCACGGATCGGCTAGGCATAGACAGCTCAGCCATCCGCCTGACCAAACCGCCGTACGCAGCCTGGGGGGTGCCGTCGAGGGCCAACCCGATCGTCGTCCACGAACCGCCCTCGTCCCGGGCAGCGCGGTCGGCGACCCTCAGGTCGTCGTCCGCCTGATCGACAACCTTGCGGCCATCGTCTTCACCTCAGATATTCGTAGACCTTGGGCCGGAGAGCATCCGCCTCGAATCCCTCGAGCACCCGTCAGCACATACGTCGACTGCACCTGTCGCGTCACCCGTGGGGTGTCGACGTGACGACGGGTCAGCTGGTCTCGGTGATCTTGGTCAGGCCTTCGGGCCGGTCGGGGTCGCGACCGATCTGGACCGACAGCTCGAGGGCCAGCAGCTGCACGGGGAGGATCTCGACCATCGGAACCAGAGCGGCCGACAGGTCCGCCATCTTGGGGACGTGCACCGCCTCGACGCCCTCGACGTCACTGTCACCGATCACGATCGGGCGGGCACCCATCGCGCGGGCACGGGTCAACAGGTCCGCCGTGGAGTCCATGCCAGGCCCTCCGGCGCCGAACGCCAGCACCGGCGTACCGCGGCGGAGCTGACCGATCGGTCCGTGTCGTGCATCGGCTGAGCTCCAACCGGAGGCTGCCATCCCACAGGTCTCGATGAGCTTGAGTGCCCCCTCCTTCGCCGACGCCATGGAGTACCCACGGCCGACGAGCAGTGCGCGGTCCTCCAGCCCGAGCGACCGACCCGTGGCGATCGCCCATTCGCCTGCGACCTGGAGCGCCGCGTCGCCGGCGCCCGCAAGGCGATCCACCGACGCTTCCACGTGCTCCCAGGCGAGGCCTTCGACGCGCGCCAGCAGGACATGCAGGGCCAGCAGCTCGGTGGTGTAGCTTTTCGTCGCCGCGACCGACCGCTCGGGCCCGACGCGCAGCCCCACGTGGACGTCGGACTCCGCGGCCAACGGACTGTCCTGGTCGTTGGTGATCGAGATCGCGCGCGCTCCGGCCAGCCGACCGGCGCGAGCGGCCGCGACCAGGTCAGGTGACGCGCCCGATTGAGAGAGCGCGATCTGCACCGTCGGCGGGAAACGAGTGGCGCGGTCGAAAACTGTCACGACGCTCGGAGTCGAGTGCGCGGACGGGATGCCGAGGATCGTCTGCGCGAGGTACTGCCCGTACAGCGCCGCGTGGTCGCTCGAGCCGCGGGCCACGAAGTGCAGCAGCTGTGGATCGGCGTCGCGGAAGAGGTCGGCGGCACGGTCGATCTCCGGGCGCGCCTCTTGGACGAATTGCCGCCACCGGTCCGGCTGCTCGGCGATCTCGGCACGCATCAGCGCACCCGGCACCGGATCCCCGCTCATTGGACGAGCCCCGTGATCATGCCCACGAGCTCGTTCTTCTCCACATCGGCGAGGGACCGCGTGCCGATCTGCTTGCCGCGCCGCAGCACCACCACGCGGTCGGCGATGCGATAGACCTGCTCGAGGTTGTGTGACACGACGAGCACCGCCGCGCCTCGCTCCTTGAGTCGCAGGATCGTCTCCTCGACCTTGGCCGTCTCAGCGACTCCGAGGGCCGCGGTGGGCTCGTCCATGAGCACGAGGCCCGACGCCCAGTGCGTCGCACGAGCGATGGCGATGCCCTGACGCTGGCCGCCCGACAGATCACTGAGCTGCGCGCGCGGCGAAGGGATCCGCACGTCGAGCTCGGTCACCAGCGCCTGTGTCTCCTGCGCCATGCGCGCGCGGTCGAGAGTACGCAACGGCCCCTTCACCAGCTCACGGCCGAGGAACATGTTCATGTAGACCGGCTGCTGGTCGACGAGGGCGAGGTCCTGGTAGACGACCTCGACGCCGTGTGCGCGGGCATCCGAGGCGTCGCGGAAGTTCACCGGTTTGCCGTTGAGCACGATCTCGCCGCTGCTGGGCTGGTAGAGGCCGGAGATGATCTTGACCAGGGTCGACTTGCCGGCGCCGTTGTCGCCGACGAGGGCGACGATCTCGCCGGCTTCGATCTCCAGGTCGAAGCGCTCGATCGCGGCCACGGCGCCGAACTGCTTGGTGATGCCGCGCAGTGCAAGCGGCGACGACTGACTCATCGGGTTCCTTCCCATCCGGTGCGTGCATCCTGGATCGTGATGGCCGGGGCACCGTTCGAGCTCCAGGGCCGGTGCGCCCGCGGCTGCGAGCCGACGCCGCTGATGCCGACGGTCAGGCTCCGGCTCACGAACACCTGGGGCCGGAAGCCGAAGATCACGGTGTCCCCGGCGGCCACCGTCGCCGGCGCCTGCGGTACGACCGCGTAGTAGTCGATCGCGCCCGGCACGGGCATCTCGACCGCCAGCTCGACGGCATCGTCCAGGCCGCCACCTCGTGGCACCAGCAGCGCCCGGGTCGGCGTGGTGCCCAGCACCGGGTCGACGTACAGCCCGCCACCGAACACGTATGCGTCGCCGTCATGGAGGTGCGACACCTCGCTGACGTAGGCGATCGCCGGCTCCTCCACGAGGTCCTCGACCGCGTGCAGCGGTGTCGTGCCCGTCAGCCCGTGCCCGGGCTCCACCTGGGTGGAGCCCGCTGCGGCCAGCTCGGCGAGGATGGACGAGGACGTCGTGCCCGGCGTGTTCATCTCCACCCGCTGACGACCGGCGGCCTCCAGCGCGGTGCGAGCCGCCGTCAGAGTGGCCAGGTTGGGGGTGGGTCGCACCGTCCGGCTGGCAGGGTCGAACAGCATGGTCGGGAACGAGGTGATGCCGGCGAACTCGATCCCTTCGATCGCATCGAGCTCGTCGGCAATCCGTACGACGTCTTGCGCCGCGAAACCGCCTTCGTGACCTCGGTAGAAGCGGTCACCGTCCGCCATGAGCCGGGCCAGCACACGCTGTCGTCGCCCTGCCCGCACAGCCGCAGCGCCGGCCTCACGGGCCTTCTCGAGGCTGAAGACGGTCCAGTAGTCCGGCGTGAGGGCGGCGGCCTCGTCGGCGCGCGCACGGGGGATCTGCACGAGGTGCCCCAGGTGGCCGACGGGCATCCCGGCCGCGGCGACGGCCAGACCGCACTCGAGGTCCACGGCGACGGCCGTGTCGATACCCCCGGCCATGATGGATGCCACCGCGTCGGGGTTTCGTCCGATCTGCTTGGTCATCGCCAGGGGGCGCAGGCCGAGCCCGGCGGCCGTCGCGGCCAGGGCCTTGCTGTTGCGCTCCATGGCCTCGAGGTCGAGCACCGTGCTGTTGGTCGGGACGTCACCGCGCTGGTGCAATGCGATGGCGGCCTCCAGGAGGCCTGGATTGCGGCGGCGAAGCGTGGAGAGGAACATGACGACTCCTAGTTGCTCTTCTTGGCACGCAGCGACAACGACACCGCGATGAGGATGATGACGCCACGCACGATCATCTGCTGCGAGACGTTGAGGCCGGCCAGGATGAGGCCGTTGTTGATCATGGCCATGAGCAGGCTGCCTGCGAGCGCGCCGACCACGGCGCCCTTGCCGCCGACGAGCGCGGTGCCTCCGACGATGACCGCCGCCAGCACCGACATCATGTCGCTCTCGCCGAGTGTGTACCGGGCTCCTTGGAGGCGACCGCTGTAGAGGATGCCGGCGAGGGCAGCCGTCGCGCCGCTGATCATGAACACTGCCAAGCGCACCCGGGCGACCCGGATGCCCGTCACCTGGGCAGCAGCCGGGCTGTTGCCGACAGCGAGCACGTGGGCACCGAACCGCTTCTGGCGCAGGACGTGCCAGCCCACGAACACCACGAGGGCGGTCCACCACACCAGGATCGAGATGCCGATGATCTCGCCTCCGCCGAAGAGCCAGACGAATGAGTCGTCGAGCACCGGCACCGACTTCAGATCGGTCAGCTGACGGGCCACGCCGACCAGGAGGCCCATCGTGGCCAGGGTGACCAGGAATGACGGCAGCCGGACGACGGTGACGAACAGCCCGTTCACCAGGCCGATGACCAGGCCGGTCAGGATGCCCGCCCCGGCGGCCAGGAGCCACACCTCGGTCGACTCGAGCACCTTCGCAGTGACCAGTGCCGCGACGGCGACCGTCGAGCCGATCGAGAGGTCGATCTCGCCGGTGGCCAGGACGAAGACGGTCCCCACGGCCATGACCGTGATGGGTGCCGCCTGGATGATGACGTTGGTGAGGTTGCTGGTCGTCAGGAAGTACTCGCTCTGCGTGATGGCGAAGTACACGAAGACGAGCGCGAAGGCGAAGTAGACGACGTAGTCCCGCCAGTTCACGGCCCGTAGGCGATCGAGAGCGGAGGTCATGAGGGGCGTCCTTTCAAGGTCAGGGATGAGGCGTTTGCAGCGAGTCGCAGAGCGCCGACGAGCGCGGGGTCACCCGTCACCTCGCTGGCACGCAGATCGAGATCGGCGCCGAAGGCCGGGAGCTCGGCCCGGAGACGGGCCAGAACATCTGGTCGCGATCCGACGCCGCCCCCCAGCACGAAACAGGTTGGGTCGAGCACGGCGTTGACCGCCACCAGTCCCCTTGCCAGCTCACGGATGAATCTGTCGACGACGGCCGTGGCGGCGAAGTTGCCCTCGTCGGCGAGCGCGAACACCTCTCGCGTGGAGGCGACTCGGCCGGTGAGCTCGGTGTACGCGGCCGCGATCGCAGGTCCGGACACCACTTCCTCCAACGACCCACGAGCGTGGTGCTCGGCATCGCGGGGGTCGGCTCCGATCGGGAGGTAGCCGATCTCGCCCGCAGCACCTGTCGCGCCGCGCAGGAGCCGGCCGTCGACGACGATCCCCATGCCGAGGCCAGTGCCGACGGCCACGAAGACGAAAGTGTCGACGTAGCGGCCCACGCCCCCGTGCAGCTCGCCGACCGCCGCGGCGTTCACGTCGTTCTCCACGACCACCGGATGTCCGAGACGGGCGGCCAGCGCACCGCCGAGGTCGGTGTCGTCGGCGGCGACGAGATTCGGCGCGAGGCTCAACGTTCCGGTGGCCCGGTCCGGCACTCCGGCTCCTCCGACCGCAGTTGCGGCGATGTCTTCGACGGTGACGCCGGCTCGCCGCGCCAGCTCGGTGACGACATCGACGAGCTGATCGACCAGTCCTGACCCCTGGGCCTGGGTCGCCCTCTCGAGCTCGCCATGGATGTGCTCGTCCGCGTCCCCGAGGGCCGCGCGGATCTTGGTGCCACCGAGGTCGATTCCGACCAGCAGTCCCCTCGTCATGCCACGGCCAACAGGCGAGCAGGGGTGCGGGCGAGCATCGTCTCGACCTGGTCCTCGTCGACGCCACGCTCGTGCAGCATGGGGACGAAGACTTCGGCGAGATAGCGGTATCCCAGCCGTCCATGGGTGTCCGGGTTCATCCAGCACTCCGCGCCCGTCAGATCCTGTGCCAGCACGATGCGGTCCACGTATCCGCGCTCCACGAGGCCGGCCACGAGATCGGCGCGACGCGTATCGGCGCGGAAGAAGGCCTGCTTGGCGAACTCGCCCTCTGCTCGGTCGCCACCGACGGGACCGAGGAAGAAGTCCCACACCTGTTTGCCGATCGTGTCGACGGCGATGAGGGCCCCCCGGTCGAGCAGCGACTGGGCCAGGTCGGCGCTCAGCTGCGTGTCGAGATGACCCACGACCACACGACCCGGATCGACGCCTTCGGCGACGACGAGATCGAGCTGCTCGTGCGCCATCGTGCCGTGCGTGGTGTGCGTGAAGAGCGCCAGCCCCGTCTCGCGCTGCGCCTGCAACGCGGCCCGGAAGGCCCGCTCCTCGAAGGGGCTGATCGTGTCCAGACCCGTGGCCTGCTCTCCCAGGACGCCGGCTCTCACGCTGGTGGAACCGATGCCGACGGTGGCATCGCGGACGAATCGTGCCGCGAGCTCCTCCACGCTGGCCTCACGCGCCCAATCGGGTGCGAAGCTCTCGAGATAGACAGCCGTGCCTGCGACGATGTGCAGGCCTGCCCGGACCGCTACCTCGCGGAGTGCGACAGCGTTCGCGCCATCGGGGTCGCGCCCGACGACGCCGTAGGGACTCAAGTCGACGACGGTGCCGAAGCCGAGATCACGCAGCGGCAGCAACGCGGCCACGGCCGCGTCCACGTCCGTGCCCATCCAGCCGCCGGGCTGCAGGGAGAAGACATGCTCGTGAGCCATGACGCGGCCGAGATCGGTGTCGGCGACCGGTCCGAGGACTGTCTGGACGAATGGCACGGATCAGGTTCCTTCAGGAGGTTGGTGGGTGATGCACGGTTGCGGCAGCGCCGGGCGGGCGAGACGAATCGCCCGCCCACCCGGCTATGGGCCTACTTGGCGACCGACGCCGGGGGCTTGGTGCCGTAGTCCGCCTTCCACGCCTCCGCGACATTGTCCTTCGTCACCTTGACCGGCGGGGAGGCGACGAGCGAGGGCGCCGGCTTGTCCAGCACGCCGTACGCCGCCGAGATCGCCAGGCCGCGCCCGATGTCGAGCGATCCGTTCCCGACCATGCCGATGACGTTTCCACCGTCGGTCATGTCCGCACCGAGGGTGGCGTCGAGGTCGTTCGTGACCACCTTGACGTCCGAGCGTCCTGCGTTGCGCAGCGCGGACACCACGCCCTGGGCCGCGGTCGCCCACGAGACATAGATGCCCTTGATGTCGGGGTGGCGGGTGAGCATGGCCGTCGCGACTTCCTCGGTGCGGGCCTCGTCGGCGAAGCCTTCCTTGGCGACGACATCGATGTCCGGATAGGAAAACCCTGTCCAGTCCAGGAAGGCCTGATCGCGCTGCTGGGTGAACCAGAAGTCCGCGTCGTAGTAGATGTAGCCGATCTTGCCCTTCTTGCCGAGGGCGTCGCCGAGGATCTCGGCATTCGCACGGCCGGCATCGGTCAGCGACTCGGTGACGATCGAGACGAAGTCCTTGCCCGCCTTGTAGCCGGCCGGCGGCGTGGTCATGACGACCAGGGTCTTGCCTGCGTCGACGACGGGCTTGAACGCCTTGGCGGCCGATGTGGCATCCACCGCGATCGTGACGACGATGTCGGGATCGAGCGCCATGACGCTCTGGACGTTGTTGGCCTGGGTCGCCGCGTCGAAGTCCGCCTGGGTGCTGGAGACGACCTTGATGCCGAGATCTTCGAACTGCTTCCTGGCACCCTTCTCGACGGCCGAGACGTACTCCGACGACGTGTGCCAAACGAATGCGGCCCGGTACTTGCCGGCGCGGACCTTCGCGGCCTCGTCATCAGTCAGCTTCAGCGCATCGAGGCTCTCGGGCTTCTCGCCGTTGGGGCCGGCGAACTCCAGGCTCGGCTTCGCGCCGCTCGCAGACGCCGCCTCGCTGTCCGAGCCGTTGGAGGAGCATCCGGCGAGCACGAGGGCCGCAGCAAGAAGAGCGGCGGTCAGCGCACTCCCCCTGGTCCGTCGAGTGATTGCTGTCATGGCAGTTCCTTCTCGGTCAGTGGGCGCCGCGGCGTCCTGTTTGGATCTATTTGATTTCATCATGCACTCAAAGTCAAGAGATTCTGCAGAAAATGTGTCCGCTGCAACGAGCGGTCCTCGGACAGTCTGATATTTTGACCGCATTGTGGAAACTAAAGGCCGTGGCGACACCTCGAACTCGCACACCGAGCGCGCGGTGCTGAGCCAACTTCTTCGCTCCCGCCCGACCACCCGCACACGACTGGCCGCCGACACCGGGATCTCCTCGGCCACCGTCTCTCGCGCGGTCGAGCACCTCATCGGCAGCGGTGTCATCCGTGAGGGCGGCGAGATCGTGGCCGGCACTCGTGGCCGGCGCGCGGTCACGCTCGACCTCGACGGCTCGCGCGGAGTCGTCGTCGGCATCGACCTCGGGGCGTCCAACACACGGATGATCGTCGCCGATCTGGTCGCCACGCCGCTGGCATCGGTCGAGCTGCCCACGCCGTCAGAGCTGGGAGCCGTCGAGCTCGCCGAGGCGCTCGTCCACACGGCCCGCCGACTCTGCGGCGACCGATGGGACCTCCTGCAGTCGGTCTGCGTCGGCCTGCCCGGAGCCGTACGCGCCAACGGCCCCTCGGTCACCAATGCCAACAACCTCGCACAGGTGGAGGACCCGCGACTGCTCGAGACGCTGCGCGCCCGGTTCGCCACGCACGTCCAGCTGGTCAACGACGCGGACCTTGCCCTCCTGGGCGAACAGCGCTTCGGCGCGGCGACCGGCGCGCCAACCGCCGCCATCTTGACCTTCGGCACCGGCCTCGGCGCCGGCATCGCCCGTGACGGCGTTCTCGTCCAGGGCCGGCACGGCATCGTGGGCGAGTTCGGCCAGCTACCCGTCGGCCCACTGGGTACCCGGCTGGAGCACATGGTGACGGGCCCGGGCATCCTGCGCCGCGCCGCCGAGTCCGGCGTCACGATGACGAGCCCCGCCGACCTGTTCGTCACCGAGCCGGAGGCAGCACTCGCCGCGATGCGCAATCAGTTCGACACGGCCTTGGTCATAGCGCTCACCGCCATCACGGTGGCCTGCGAACCGGACGTCCTGGTCCTCGGCGGCGGCCTCGCGCCGTCGCTCGAGCCCGATCTCGAGCGCTACCGCGATGCCATCGAGCTGCACGTGCACTACGCCCCCCGCCTGGCCCTGGCCGAGCTCGGCGCCCACTCGGGAGCCGCCGGAGCGGTCGTCGTCGCCCTCACGGACTGCTACCGCAGACTCGGCGTGGCCGATGACGCTCTCGGCGACGCGCCTGTCGGCGCCCTGCTCGACCTCGATCGAGTCAAGGCCGTGGCTGTGCCTGACCGGCCGTAGCCCAAGACCCGCCGCCGGCTGAGGCGTCAGCCAACCGCCCCCCGCGTTGTTCGCAAGAAGGTCGATCCGTGGGTCGGTGTCCGCCAAGCGGTGGGCAACATCGCGGACATCACCGAGGCGCGTGAAGTCGGACATGTTGTGATCGCCGCCGATGCTGCGTGCCACGGCTTCCGTCTTTGGCAAAGACCTGCCCACGATCACGACCCTGAGGGCCGTCAACCCCAGGCGTCGAGCGATCGCTCCGACGCCGTCGGAAGAACCAGTGATGACAAATCGTCTTGGTCAACCAAAGCCTGCGTCCGAAGGGCCTTTCACCCAATGAGGAACCCCGATCCCCACTGCAATTCCAGTGAAGATCGGGGGTGATCGTGCGGTGGAGGTGGGATTTGAACCCGAGAAATGGCCATCTTTGACCTGCGAGGGCGCGCGAATTCCCGTCACTTTAATGAATTCGCACCCCGTAGCCGTAGCGAGCGTCTGTGGTGCTGACACTCTTCAGTGACGGATTGGGTTTCCCGCTATCGAAGACTCCGCGCTGGCCGGGCCTCGTCGGTTGACCTGTCAGGTCCAGATGGCCTTGATGGTCCGAGGCGGAAGGATGGAGAGTGCGATGACAGAGATCCAGCTGCTGACACCGGCCCAGGTCGGAAAGATCCTCGGGGTCACCGCCTCGACGCTGTGCCGGCTTCGGCAGGAGGGCAAGAATCCGCGGTTTGTGTGGGTAACCGACCACACGCCGCGCTACCGGGAGGACGAGTTGCTCGCGTACATCGAGGAACGAGCTTCCTGATGCCTGTCCGCAAGGACAAGTCCGGACGCTGGCGAGCGACACTCAAGAACGGCCGCGAGTACGTCGCCAGCAACACGTTCGACACCAAGCGCGAGGCCGACGTGGCTCGGTCGGGAGCGGGCAGCACTGGCCGACGGGATCGATCTGCACGCCGGACAGATGCTCGACCGCAGGGCGTATGCCACGTACCTGGACAGCAGGCGTCACACGGTGGCTCAGGACGTACCGGTCCGAGAAGGACATGGCGAAGATCCTCCCACACACGCTGGGCACCCTGCAGGTGGGACGAGTGACCGACCGCGAGGTGCAACGAGTCCTGGACATGTGGTCCCGCCGGTACGCGGAGTCGTCGGTGCGGAGGTTCCGCGCCGTGCTGTCCGGCTTGCTCTCGTGGACCCTGCGCGAGCGGCTGCGCCTCGACAATCCGGTCGCCCGCACGAGCGTCGCGCACCAGCTGCTGCCCATTCAGGGCATGCGGCCGTTCACCGAGGCCGAGCTCGACACCGTCCGGGCCGACATCGCCGTGTACGACCAGCACCTAGCTGACGTCGTCTGGCTGCTGGCCTGGACCGGACTGAGCTGGTCCGAGGCGCGGGAGCTGCGCGTCGCGGACTTGATCGAGGTGCCGACCGGTCG
>JAOPXL010000168.1 GCA_025965175.1 Aeromicrobium sp. | reverse complement strand
ATCCCTTCGGCGCGGTCGTCACGCTGATCGGCGCGCGGTCCTCGGTCTGGGTCGGCGCCGCGATCACGCGGGGCAGGACGGTCCAGTCGGCAGCAGTCACAGCAGGCATCGGAATCTCCTCGGTAGGCTTCTCATAGTAGTTCAACATTCAACTAATCGCATCTGTTCCGCGTAGGCTGGATGCATGAGCGTCGCGCCGCTGATCTCCGACATCCGCGATGCCCTGCGGGACGAGGCCGATCCGGAGCGAGCGCCGGGCATGCAGGCGTACATGAAGTCGGCCATGCCCTATCGCGGTGTGCGGCTGCCGCGGGTCCGCGCCATCACCACCGTTGCCCTCAAGGCCCATCCCCTGCTGACCCTCGACGAGGTCGAGACCGCGGTGACCACGCTGTGGGACGAGGCGGCGTTCCGCGAGGAGCGGTATGCCGCGAGCGCCCTGACGGGCCACCCGCTCGCGATCGGCCGGCTCGAGATGATCCCGGTCTACGAGCACATCGCCGTGAGCGGGGCGTGGTGGGACCACGTCGACTCGATCTGCGGGCGCGTCGCCGACCTGCACGACCTTCGGCCTGCCGAGACCGCCGAGATCGTCCGCCGGTGGGGCCGCTCGGACGACCGCTGGTTGCGCCGGCTCGCGATCATTAGCCAGCTCGGGCGTCGTGAGCGCGTCGACACCGCCCTGCTCACCGAGCTGATCGAGGCGAATGCCGCCGATCCCGACTTCTTCGTGCGCAAGGCCATCGGGTCGGCGCTGCGGGAGTACGCCAGAGTGGACCCCGACTGGGTGCGCGCCTTCGTCGCGGCTCACGCGGACACGTTGAGCAGTCTGTCCAGGCGAGAGGCGTTGAAGCATGTCGGTTGAGCAGGACGGCACCCCGGAGACCACCGATGTCGTGATCGTCGGTGGCGGGCACAACGCCTTGGTCGCCTCGATCTACCTCGCCCGCGCCGGCCGCCGGGTCGTCCTGCTGGAGCGACTCTCCCACGTCGGAGGCGCAGCCATCAGCACGCAGGCGTTCGAGGGGATCGACGCCCGACTCTCGCGCTACTCCTACCTCGTCAGCCTCATGCCGCAGCAGCTGGTCGACGACCTCGGGCTCCGGCTGGAGCTGCGGTCCCGCGAGATCGCGTCCTACACGCCGTACGACGGTGGGGGCCTGCTCGTCGAGACCACCCCGGGGCCCGCGACCGAGGAGTCCTTCCGTGGGCTGACGGGCAGTGACGACGAGCTCGCCGCCTGGCGCGCGTTCTACGCCGAGGTCGGGACGATCGCCGAGGCCATCGCGCCGACCCTGCTGGCCCCGCTGCCGCACATCGGCAACATCCGCGACCTCGTTGAGATGGACATCTGGACCGATGTCGTCGAGGAGCCGCTCGGCACTGCGATCGAGCGTCGGTTCTCCCACGACGTGGTGCGCGGTGTCGTCGGCACGGATGCGCTGATCGGGACGTTCGCCTCCCTGCACGACCCGACGATGGTGCAGAACCGGTGCTTCCTCTACCACCTGATCGGCAACGGGACCGGCGAGTGGCGAGTCCCGGTCGGCGGCATGGGCGCCGTCACCAGCGAGCTCGAGCGGGTGGCCCGGGAGGCCGGCGTCGACATCCGCACGGGCGCCGAGGTCAGCCGGATCGACGCCCGCCCGGATGGGGCGACCGTCAGCGGTGACGGCTTCGTCATCGGCGGCGACTGGGTCCTCAGCGGTGTGGCCCCGTTCGTCCTCGCCGGCTTGGTCGGCGACCCCCTGTCCACCCGACCGTCCGGATCACAGTTCAAGATCAACCTGCTGGTCTCGCGCCTGCCGCGGCTGAGATCGGGCATCGACCCCGCCGTCGCGTTCGCGGGGACGCTCCACGTGGGTGAGTCGATGAGCGAGCTGGAGGCGGCCTGGGCACAGGCCGCGGCCGGCTCGCTGCCGGACCGGGCCGCCGGCGAGCTCTACTGCCACACGCTGACCGACCGCTCGATCCTCGGTCCCGAGCTCGCTGCGACCGACGCGCAGACGTTGACCTACTTCGGGCTCCACACCCCGTACGAGGTACTCCCCGACGCGGCTGCGGCCGCGCAGGCGTACGCCCAGTTCCTCGTCGCGCTCGACGAGCACCTCGCCGAGCCGATCGAGCCGCTGATCCTCGGCGTCGAGCACAAGACACCGGCGCAGATCGAGTCCGCACTGGCGATGCCCGGCGGTCACATCTTTCACGGCGACCTGCAGTGGCCGTGGCTCGAGGAGGGTGAGCGACCCCACGACCCGGCGGAACGCTGGGGAGTTTCGACCGCCCACCCGCGGGTCCTGCTGTGCGGCAGCGGAGCCCGCCGCGGCGGTGCCGTCAGCGGTCTCGCAGGCCACCACGCAGCCCACGCGGTACTCGATTATGAGGTCGGGCAAGACGACTGATAACGTTTCCCTCGCTTCGCGGCCCACGGCCGCAAGGCGGCATTAGCTCAATTGGCAGAGCAGCTGACTCTTAATCAGCGGGTTCGGGGTTCGAGTCCCTGATGCCGCACTGCAAAGGCCTCATTCCTCGCCGAATG
>JAOPXL010000148.1 GCA_025965175.1 Aeromicrobium sp. | reverse complement strand
CCGGAGATCCCGTAGGCGATCGCCTGGTCCTTGTCGGCCTGGACCGCGGCGACGTACGTCCCGGAGCCCAGCGCCTGCACGACCTTGTCCCGGTCCAGCCCGATCTCCGCGGCGAGGTCCGCGAGGTCCTCGACCCGGCCGACGTGCCGGCCCTCGGCGAAGTACGCCGTGAAGAGCCGCTCGACCATCTCGAGCTGCTTGCCCTCGGCCTTGGCCAGGTGCAGGAGCTCGTGGGCCCGGACGGTGTTGGTGTGCTGCAGCGCGTCGAAGTCGTACGTCAGCCCGACCGTCGTCGCGAGCTCGGCCATCTGGCCCAGCATCAGCTCGACCTGGTCGGCCGGCATGCCCTTGTGCGCGACCAGGAAGTCGATCTCGCTGCCGGCGAAGTCGACCGGTGTGTCAGGGGACAGCTCGAACGAGTGGTACTCCACCTCGACGTGGCCACCGGCCGCGGCGAACTCGGCGGCCGCGGTCTCGAAGCGGCGCTTGCCGATGTAGCACCAGGGGCATGCGATGTCGGACCAGATGTCGACCTTGATGATGTCATTCACGCCGGGTGCAACGTCGGTGGGACCGCAGCGTATTCCACTTCCACTGGAGGGGGGCGACCGAGTAGCCTTTATGTCATGACAATTGCTGTGGCCTATCGGCCGGACGAGTTCGGAACCGCTGCCCTGGACTGGGCCGTCGCGCAGTCGCGGGTCTCGGGCGACGCGATCATCCTGATCAACATCAGCAAGGTCGAGCCGCGGCTGGACGCCAGCTTCGCGCGCGGCAACCACGTGCAGGCGATCACCGAGCGGCTGACGGCCGAAGGCATCCCGTTCGAGGTGCGTCAGGCGGTGGGGGAGAACGTCGCGGACACGGTCCTGTTCGAGGCGGAGCAGGCGGGCGCGTCGACGCTCGTCCTCGGCATCCGGCGCCGCAGCCCCGTCGGCAAGATCTTGATGGGCAGCGTCGCGCAGGCGATCCTGCTGGACGCCACGATCCCCGTCGTCGCCGTCAAGCCCTAGCGGTCCGCCGGGGATCCCGGGGTGCCGCGCTAAAGTCGCGGTGCATCCCGACCGATCCGAAGGACTGAACTGTGACCCACGTACTGGACGACCTCGAAGCGCGCGGCCTGGTCGCGCACTCGACAGATCGCGACGCCTTGCGCGCCGAGCTGTCCGAGGGGCCGATCACCTACTACGTGGGCTTCGACCCCACCGCCCCGAGCCTGCACATCGGCAACCTCCTGCAGATCCTGACGGCGCGTCGCCTGCAGCTGGCCGGGCACAAGCCGCTGCTGCTGGTGGGTGGGTCCACCGGCCTGATCGGTGACCCGAAGGAGGCGGGGGAGCGGGTCATGAACACCAAGGAGACCGTCGCCGACTGGGTCAACCGCATCGCGTCGCAGGTCTCCCGGTTCGTCGACCTCGACGGTGCCAACGGGGCCACGATCGTCAACAACCTGGACTGGACCGCCGGCCTCAGCACGATCGACTACCTGCGCGACATCGGCAAGCACTTCCCGGTCAACCGGATGCTCGCCCGCGACGTGGTCAGCAGCCGGCTCGAGTCCGGCATCAGCTACACCGAGTTCAGCTACGTCCTGCTGCAGTCGATGGACTACCTCGAGCTGCACCGACGGCACGGCTGCGTCCTGCAGACCGGTGGCAGCGACCAGTGGGGCAACATCACCGCCGGCGTCGAGCTGATCCGGCGGGCGGACGGTGACAAGGTCCATGCGTTGGCGACCCCGCTCATCACGAAGGCTGACGGCACCAAGTTCGGCAAGACCGAGTCCGGCACGGTGTGGCTGGACCCGGAGCTGATGAGCCCGTACGCCTTCTACCAGTCGTGGATCCAGGCCGAGGACTCCAAGGTCGTGGAGTACCTCCGCCAGTTCACGTTCCTCGAACTCCACGAGATCGCCCGGGTCGAGGCCGAGCACGTCCAGAAGCCCGGGCTGCGCGCGGCGCAGCGCCGGCTCGCGGCGGAGGTGACGACCCTGGTGCACGGCGCCGAAGAGACGGCCGCCGCCGAGCTGGCCGCCCGCGCACTGTTCGGCCGGGCCGAGCTCGAGGATCTGCCCGAGGCGACGCTGGCGGCGGCCCTGCGCGAGGCGGGTGCCGTGGACCTCCTGGCAGCGGACCAGCCGACCATCGTGGACGCCCTCGTGGCGACGGGATTGGCCGACAGCAAGTCCGCGGCACGTCGGGCCGTGGGGGAGGGGGGCGCGTACGTCAACAACGAGCGCGTCACCGACCCCGAGCTCGTGCTCGCCGGCGACCTGCTCCTGCACGGCTCCTGGGCCGTCCTCCGCAAGGGAAAAAGGTCGATCTCGGGCGTGTCGGTGTCCTGAACCCCGTCATTTCAGGCTCGTCGACCGGTGTGGTGTGGACCACGCCAAACCGATTTGACGAGCGGGGAAACGTCCCGTTAATGTTCTTCTTGTTGGACAGCACGACGGAGCGAAAGGCCGAAAGGCCGGTCGCTCGGAGCTTCCAGCCGGCTTCACCGAAACGATGTTTGTCACGATGCTTTGGCGTTGGGGACGGGTCGCTGATAACGGGGGCTGTGCGGTGACCGACCCGGTTTGACCGGTGAAAACGAGCCGTGTAAGTTGGAC
>JAOPXL010000073.1 GCA_025965175.1 Aeromicrobium sp. | reverse complement strand
TACACCCCGTTCATCCCCGACTCGAAGCCCGCCGAGACCGAGTCGGGCCTCGACTCGACGCTGCTGCAGTCCGTGTTCGGCGTCGAGCCCTCGGTCTACGGGGTCTACGGCATCATCGCCGCCGCCTCGGTCGTGTTCTTCGCCTTCATCGGCTTCGACATCGTCGCGACGTCGGCGGAGGAGACCAGGAACCCCCAGCGGGACATGCCACGCGGCATCCTCGGCTCCTTGGCCATCGTGACGGTGCTGTACGCCGCGGTGTCCTTCGTCATCACCGGGATGCTGAAGTACAGCGACGAGCGCATGAACACCGCGGCCCCGCTGGCCGAGGCGTTCAAGGCCAACGACCTGGAGTGGGCCAGCAAGATCATCTCGGTCGGCGCGATCGCCGGTCTCACGACGGTGGTCCTGGTGCTGATGCTGGGTCAGTCCCGGGTGCTGTTCGCGATGTCCCGTGACGGGCTGCTGCCGGTCGCGTTCGCGAAGGTGCACCCACGGTTCGGCACGCCGTACCGGATCACGATCGCCACCGGCGTCTTCGTGGCCGCGCTCGCCGGCTTCGTGCCCCTGTCGGAGCTGTCCAAGCTGGTCAGCATCGGCACCCTGTTCGCGTTCATGCTCGTGTCGGCCGGGGTCATCATCCTGCGCCGCACCCGCGGCGACCTGCACCGCCCGTTCCGGGTGCCGGCCGTTCCGCTGATCCCGATCCTGTCGATCGCCACGTGCCTGTGGCTCATGGTCAACCTGTCGGTCCAGACGTGGGTGCGGTTCCTGATCTGGCTCGCGATCGGCTTCGTCGTCTACTTCACCTACGGCTACCGGTCGTCCCGGCTCGGCCGCGGCCTGCGCCAGGCCGAGGTCGACGGGGACGCCCCGACTGCCGGGTGACGCCGCGCGGACCGGCGTCGCCGTGTCACGGCGTGATCGGGTCGATGCGGTAGGACGCACGGAAGGTCGCGCCCGGCTCGATCAGCCGGATGCCGGGCTTGTCGCGCAGGTCCCCGGCGAAGTCGATCGGGGCGGCACCGCCCGCGCAGGGCTCGAGGCACAGCAGGTCCGCGCCGTCCGGGCGGGACCACACGACGAAGACATCGAACGCGTCGTCCCACGTCAGGCGCACACCGCGTCCCGACGGCGCGAGGTAGCGCAACCCGTGGCTCACGACCTGGTCCATGACAATCGCGTCGGCGGCGAACAGGGTCGGATCGAGTCGCAGGAGCGCTCCGTCGACGGGTGACGGCTCCGATCCCGGCAGGACGAGCGTGTGGTCGAGCCGCCGGACGGGTGCCGGCTCGGGCTCGTCGAACACGACCACGTGCTCGGTCCTGACGGCGCCAGGCTCCAGCGGCCAGGCGAACGCGGGATGCGAGCCGATCGACACCGGGAGCGGCACGTCACCGGTGGGGGCACCTCTCGCTTGCGGGGGATTGGCGACCTCGTACGTCGTGAGCAGTCCGTCGTCGTCGACGGCGTAGTGCGCCGTCAGGTCGAAGCCGAACGGGAAGCACGCGCGCGTCGCGTCGCTGTCGCGGAGCCGGAGCGTCGCGGACGAGCGGTCGGCCGCGACGACGTCCCACTCCAGGTCGCGGGCGAAGCCGTGCTGCGTCAGGGGGTAGGTGTGACCGTCCACGCAGATCGTGTCGTCGGGCACCCGACCGACGACGGGGAACAGGATCGGCGCGTGGCGGCGCCACGCCTCCCCGGCCTGCCAGAGGTACTCATGCCCGTCAGGACCGCGCAGGGAGTGCGGCTCCGCCCCGTGCTCGGAGATCTCGACCGTACCGCCGGCGGCGTGCAGGATCAGCATGGTCCGAGCCTAGACAGGGCCGCGGGCGTCGAGGATCTCACCGGCGTCCTGGGTCGCGGTGAAGATCGCGTCGAGCAGCTCGCGGGACGTCGCGCACCGCAGCAGCCCGATCTGGTCGAGCGGGCCGAGCGGGGCGATCGCCGCCAGCTGCCAGAGGGCGTCGACGGGGTCGTCGCTGAGCTGCACGCCCGGTGACCAGGCCAGGTCCTCGTACTCGCTGGCTCGTGCGAGGGTCCGCCGCACCAGAGCCTCGGTCTGGGCGCGCCGGTCCTGTTCGTCCTCGTCCCAGGCCAGTGGCGGGAGCTCCCGGACCCGGGCACGGGGGTATGGGTCCTCGGCGAGCCACTCGACGACCTCGATCCGGCGCGTGCCCTCGCCGATCAGCGCGAGGTATCCGTCGGCCACCTTGAGATCGGCGATCTGGGCGATCGTCCCGAGGTCGAAGCGCTTCTCCCCGCCGCCGACCTCCTGGCCGCGCTCGATCAGCACGATGCCGAACTCGGACGTCTCGTCGGGCATGACGTCCTGGAGCATCTGCAGGTAACGCGGCTCGAAGACCTTCAGCGCGAGGGGCATGGCCGGGAACAGCACCGAGCCCAGCGGGAACATCGCGAGCTCGCGGGTGTCGTCCATCCGTCCAGCCAACCACTGGACGGAGGCGATCGCTACGCCAGCGCCTCGACGACCTCACGGGCTGCGTGGTGGCGACCCCGGGGCACCACCATGGGCGTCCCGCTGACCGGGTCCGGGACGACCTCGCACGCCAGCCCGAAGACGTCGGTCACGACCGCCGCCGTGACAACCTCGCGCGGCGAGCCCTCCGCGACGATCGCGCCCTGCTTCATCGCGATGATGTGGTCGGCGTAGCGGCAGGCCAGGTTGAGGTCGTGCAGCACGATCACGACGGTCTTGGCCGAGGCCCGGTTGAGGTCCGTCAGCAGGTCGAGGAGCTCGACCTGGTGGTTGATGTCGAGGTACGTCGTGGGCTCGTCGAGCAGGAGCAGGTCGGTGTCCTGCGCCAGTGCCATCGCGACCCAGACCCGTTGGCGCTGCCCGCCGGACAGCTCGGCGATCTGACGGTCGACGAGATCGGCGGTCCCGGTCGCCTCGAGCGCCGCCGCGACGGCCCGGTCGTCCTCGGCGCTCCAGCGACGGAACCAGCCCTGGTGCGGATAGCGGCCGCGCCCGACGAGGTCGCCTACCGTGATGCCGTCGGGCGCGACGGGCGTCTGCGGCAGCAGGCCCAGCACTTTGGCGACGTCGATGCTGCGCATGTCCTGCACCGAGGTCCCGTCCAGCAGCACCTCCCCGCCGCGGGGGCGCAGGAGGCGCGCCAGACCACGGAGCAGGGTGGACTTGCCGCACGCGTTGGCGCCGACGATGACCGTGATCCGGCCGTCCGGGATCGTGACGTCCAGGTCGCTGACGATGTCGGTGCTGGCATAGCCGAGCGTGAGGTTGGTGGCACGCAGGTCGTGGGAGGTCATCCGCCGCGTCCTTCCCGGTTGACGGTGGCGAGGAGCCAGATGAGGTAGGGGGCGCCGACGATGCCGGTCACGACACCCGTCGGCAGTGGTGCGGGGACAAGGTGCTGGGCCACGAGATCGGCGCCCAGCACGATGACGGCGCCGACCAGCCCGGCCGCCAGGAGGCTGCCGCCCGGGCCCGTGAGCCGTTGCGCGATCGGGCCGGCGATCAGCGCGACGAACATGATCGGGCCGGCCACGGCGACCGACAGGCCGATCAGCACGATCGACAGGGCGAGCAGGGCCAGCCGGCTCACCTCGACCCGGCTGCCGAGCGCCGTCGCTGCGTCGTCGCCGAGCTCCAGCGCCCGGAGCGGACGCTCCAGGAGCAGCGCCGTGGGCACCAGCACGACCAGCGCCACCAGCAGGGTGCGGAGCTCACCGGTGCCGGCCTGGCCGACGGTTCCGACCAGCCAGGTCATCGCCTCCCGCGCCTCGTAGACGTCGGCCCGGGCGACGATGTAGCCGATGATCGCGAGCATGAACTGCGAGACGCCGATGCCGATCAGCACGAAGCGGTAGCCCGAGATGCCGTCCCGCCAGGCCAGGACGTAGATCAAGGCCGCCGTGAGCACGGCCCCGGCGAGCGCCGAACCGGAGACGACCGTGCTGCCGGCGTCCAGCAGGACGATCGACGACACCGCCAACACGCTGGCGCCCGACGACACCCCGACGAAGTCCGGCGAGGCGAGCGGGTTGCCCAGCAGCTTCTGGAAGACGACGCCCGCGACGCCCAGCGCGATCCCGACGCCCAGCCCCGTCGCGACGGTCGGCAGACGGAGGTCCCGGACGACGAAGTCGGTCGGGGCGTCGTCCTTCAGCCGCAGCAGCGACGCGATGACGTCGGGGGCCGGGACGGCGTAGCTGCCGATCATGAGGGTCAGGACGCACAGGCCCAGCACCACGAGCGCCAGCACCGAGGTCACGACGGCGGAGCGGCGGCGTTGGGCGCGCCGGCCGGAGCGGACGACGTCGGCGTCGAGCACATCGAGCGCGGGGGTCATCGGCTCAGAGCTCCGACAGGTTGCGGTAGCGGACGAGTCCGATGAACGCGGGTGCACCGAGGACCCCCAGCACGACCCCGACCTGCAGCTCACCGGGCGACGCCGCGACCCGGCCCACGATGTCGGCGGCGAGCAGGACGCTCGGGGTCAGCAGCACGGCGTAGGCCAGGAGCCAGCGGTGGTCGGGACCGCTCAGCATCCGGGCCAGGTGCGGGACGATCAGGCCGAGGAAGACGATGGGCCCGCAGGCGGCGGTCGCGGCGCCGCACAGGACGGCGACGGTCGCGAACATCACGAGCCTGGTCAGCCGCACGCGCTGGCCGAGCGCCAGTGCCAGGTCCTCGCCGAGGGCCAGGCCGTTGAGGGCGCGGCCGGCCCCGAGGGCCACGACCAGCCCGATCGCGAGGAACGGCACGACCTGCCAGAACACCGGGAAGTAGCGGCCGGCGAGCGAGCCGACCTGCCAGAAGCGCAGTTCGTTGAGCGCCTCGACATTGGTCATGACGATCGCCGAGGTCACCGATGTGAGGATCGCCGTGACGGCGGCGCCGGCAAGGGCCAGCTTGACCGGCGTCGCGCCCTCGCGGCCCAGTGACGCGATGCCGTACACCGAGACCGTCGCCAGACCCGCGCCGAGGAACGCGAACCACACGTAGGTGCTGACGTCCTGCGCGCCGAGCACCATGATCGCGAAGACGATGCAGGTCGCGGCGCCGGCGTTGATGCCCATGATGCCGGGATCCGCCAGCGGGTTGCGGGTCACGCCCTGCAGGATCACGCCGCTGACGCCGAGGGCGGCCCCGGCGAACAGACCGATCAACGTACGGGGGACGCGCAGCTCGCGGATCACGGTCTGCGAGGCGTCGTCCGGGTCGTAGTCGGCGAACGCCCGCCAGATCGTCGGGACCCCGACCCCCCGCGAGCCCAGGGTGATGCTGAAGAAGCAGACGACCAGCAGGATCCCCGCCACGAGGACGAGCCCGGCCGCGAGCGCGGCGCGGGACCGCTCGCGCGGCGACGCCTCGGCGCGCTGCGTCGGTCGGTCGAGGACGGTCACGCGCCCACTCTAACTTAGGGTTGCCTATCCAATCCCGGACGTCCGTCGTGGCCGGTGCGCAACCGCACCGCCGCCCGGACGCACGACGCCCCCGGAACCTGTCGCGGTCCCGGGGGCGGTGTGGTCAGACGGTCGGACGACTCAGACGAACTTCTCGCCGTTCTTGGCCTTCTCGAGCAGCGAGGCGGGCGGGGTGAACCGGTCGCCGTACGTCGCCGCCAGCTCTTGGGCGCGAGCCGTGAAGGCTTCGACGCCGATCGAGCCGTCCGCGGCCTCGTAGCCGTTGACGTACTGGATCGCACCACCTTGCAGGGCGGGGAAGCCGATGCCGAAGATCGAGCCGATGTTGGCGTCCTGGGTCGTGCGGAGCACGCCCTCGTCGAGGCACTTGATCGTCTCGAGGCTCATGATGAACGTCAGACGCTCCTTGAGGTCCTCGAAGGCCGGCTGCTTCTCGGCGACCGGGAACTGCTCGGCGAGGCCGCTCCACAGTCCCTGGCGCTTGCCGTCGACGTACTCGTAGAAGCCCGCGCCCTTGAGGCGGCTGGGGCGACCCAGCTCGATCATCGTGTCGATGATCTTCTCGGCGGCGTGGGCGTCCCAGGTGCCACCGGCCTCCTCCGTGGCGGCCTTGGACTCGTTGCGGATCTTGACCATGAGCTCCATGTTGAGCTCGTCGGTCAGCTGCAGCACCGGAGCCGGGAAGCCGGCCTGCGTCGTGGCCCGCTCGATGCTGACCGGGGAGACGCCCTCGGCGAGCATGCCGATGCCCTCGTTGACGAACGTGCCGATGACGCGGCTGGTGAAGAAGCCACGGCTGTCGCCGACGACGATCGGGGTCTTCTTGATCGCCTTGGTGTAGTCGATGACCCGGGCGATGGCCTCGTCCGAGGTCTTCTCACCCGCGATGATCTCCACAAGCGGCATCTTGTCGACGGGGCTGAAGAAGTGGATCCCGATGAAGTCCTCGGGACGCTCGACGCCGTCGGCCAGGATGGTGATCGGCAGCGTCGACGTGTTGGAGCCGAGCAGCGCGTCGGGCTTAACGACCTTCTGCAGCTCGCCGAACACATCGTGCTTGAGCTTGACCGACTCGAAGACGGCCTCGATGACGAAGTCGGCACCCTCGAGGTCGGAGTATTCCGCCGTCGGGGTGATGCGCGCCAGCAGCTCGTCGGCCTTCTCCTGCGTCAGACGGCCACGCGAGACGGCCTTGTCGACGATGGTCTGGCTGTACGCCTTGCCCTTCTCGGCATTGGCGAGCTCGACATCCTTGAGGACGACCTCGAAGCCGGCCTTCGCCGAGACGTACGCGATGCCCGCGCCCATCATGCCGGCGCCGATCACGGCGATCTTCTCTGCCTTGGTCGGCGCGATGCCCTCGGGCCGCGACTTGCCGGCGTTGATCGCACCGAGGTCGAAGAAGAAGGCCTGCGTCATGTTCTTGAACTGCTGGCCGACGATGAGCTCGACGAGGTAGCGCGACTCGATGCGGGTCGCGGTCTCGAAGTCGACCTGCGAGCCCTCGATGGCGGCGCTCATGATGTTGCGCGGAGCCTTGTAGAGCGCACCCTTGGTCTGCTTGCGCAGATTGGCGGGGAACGCCGGCAGGAACGCCGCGAACTTCGGCGTGGACGGAGTGCCGCCGGGGATGCGGTATCCCTTGCGGTCCCACGGCTGCGTCGCCGCTTCCTCGTTGTCGGCGTTGGCCTCGATCCAGGCCTTCGCGGCGGGAAGAAGCTCGTCCTGCGTCGCGACGAGCTCGTCGATGAGTCCTTCGGCGAGCGCCTTGGACGGACGCAGCTGCTGACCCTGGAGCAGGAACTTCATCAGCGCGTCGGAGATGCCGAACATGCGGACCGTGCGGGTCACGCCGCCGCCGCCGGGCAGCAGGCCGAGGGTCGCCTCGGGCAGGCCGACCTGATAGCCACCGTCGACCGCGATGCGGTGGTGCGCCGCGAGCGCGATCTCGAGGCCGCCACCGAGGGCGGCGCCGTTGATCGCCGCGACGACGGGCTTGCCGATCGTCTCGAGCTTGCGGAGCGTGGCCTTGATGGCCTCGACCTCGCCGAACAGGCGCTCGGCGTCGGCCGGGGTCGCCTGGGTCATCAGCTTCAGGTCACCGCCGGCGAAGAAGGTCTTCTTCGCCGAGGAGATGATGACGCCCTTGACCGACTCGGGGTCGTTCGCGATGTCCTTGGCCAGCCGGTCGACGGCGGCAGCCATCGAGTCGGCGTAGTCCT
>JAOPXL010000053.1 GCA_025965175.1 Aeromicrobium sp. | reverse complement strand
GCGTCGTTGCGGTTGACCATCCGGCTCATGTTGCCGAACTCGGGCATCAGCGCCTCGTGATAGCTGTCGACCTCGTCGCTCAGCCCGGCCGGGTCGACGACCACGATGTCGGCCCGGTCGCCGACCTGGATCCGGCCGGCGTCGATGCCGTAGAAGTCGCCGAGCTCGCCGGTCAGCTTGAAGATCGCCTTCTCGACCGTCATGAACGGCTTGGCCTTCGATTGGGCCTGGTGGACGCGGTTGAGCAGCCGGATGCCGAAGTTGTAGAACGCCATGTTGCGCAGGTGCGCCCCGGCGTCGGAGAAGCCGATCGTGATGCCGTACCGGTTGACCAGGCTGTCCTGGACCTCCGGGCGGGTGTTGGCGATGTTGGTCTTCCAGCGAAGCCTGGTGCCGTGCTCGACGACCAGGTCGAGGTAGCAGTCGACGGGGTGCAGCCTCCGCTGGCGAGCGACGTCGCCGATCATCATCCCGATCAGCGACGCGTCGGGGCACTCGGTGATCTCGGCGTCGTCGAAGTCGCGGTGCCACACCCGCGGCGAGAAGCGCTTGTCGAAGTCCCGGCGGAACCAGCGCCGGTAGGCCTCGTCGGTCAGCAGGTCGTTGCGGCCCATCTCCTCGCGCAGGTGCAGGGCCTCGCGGCCCGAGCCGAACTCCTCGAAGACGACCAGGTCGATCCCGTCGGCCCAGACCCGGAACGTCGTCGGCAGGTGCTGCCACGTGAAGCGTCCGCGCCCGACCTTGTTCGCCAGGAACGCCAGCGGCGCGAAGATCCGCTGCACCCACGGCTCGGCCTTGGTGTCGGCGGCGGCGAGCAGGGACACCCGCAGCGGCTTGCGGAAGATCCCCGTCGCGGTCGCGAGGTAGAACGCGATGTCGTACTTCTTGTTGAGGTTGGGCACGCCCTGCAACACACGACCCCGGCGGCGGAGGACCCGGCTGAGGCCGCGGAACTCCTTCCAGCTCGAGTACGTCGAGGGAAGCGAGCGGGAGCGGTAGCGGTCGCCGTCGAGCTTGTCCCACGGGTTGGTCATGGTCGAGATGCCGAGGAAGCCGGCGTCGAGCGCGTCCTCGAGGCGACGCTCGATCTCGGCCTTCTCGCCCGCGGTCGCCTTCTGCGCCGGGTCGGTCGAGCGACCCATGCCCATGACGCTGGCGCGGACGTCGGAGTGACCGAGGAACGAGGCGACGTGCGGGCCGAGCGGCAGCCGCTCCAGGGCGTCGACCCAGCCCTGCGGAGTCGTCCATGTCTTGGCCTCCTCCAGCGAGGACAGCACGTGGGCCCGCGGCAGCGCCTCGACCCGGCTGAACAGGTCGGCGATGTCGAGCGGGGTGGAGTAGACCGTCGAGATCGAGCAGTTGCCGACCAGGACCGTCGTCACCCCGTGGCGTACCGACTCGTTGAGGCCTGGCGCGACCTGGACCTCGGCGTCGTAGTGGGTGTGGGCGTCCACGAACCCCGGCATGACCCACTGCCCGGTCGCGTCGACGACCCTGGTGCCCGCCGTGACGGGGAGCGGGTCGGGACTCACGACGGCGACCTTGCCGTCCTTGACCCCCACGTGGGCGACGACGCCCGGCGCGCCGGAGCCGTCGAAGTAGGTGCCGCCAGCGATGACCAGATCGAGCTCGTCCATGTGATTGTCCTCACATTGTCGGGACGCCCAACATAGCGAGTGACCTCTCGCTATGTCTAGGGCTCAGCCCGCCGAGTGGCGCAAACCCCTCCGCGAGTGGCGCAGATTTTGACGACACGCCGTCTCACTTTCTTCATCTTGCGCCAGTCGCGGATCTGATTGCGCCGGTCGGGGTTCTGAGGAAGGTCTGCAGCATGTCGTGGCCCCGGGCGGTGAGGATCGACTCGGGGTGCATCTGGACGCCCTCGACCGGATGCGTCCGGTGGCGCACACCCATCACGATCCCGGACGCCGTGTGCGCCGTGGCCTCGAGCTCCTCGGGCAGGGTCGCGGGGTCGATCACCAGGGAGTGGTAGCGGGCGCAGACCAGCGGGGACGGCAGCCCGGCGTAGATCCCGGCGCCGTCGTGGTGGATCAGGGACGGCTTGCCGTGCACGACCTCGGCGGCGCGGACCACCATCGCGCCGTAGACCTCCCCGATCGCCTGGTGGCCCAGGCAGACCCCGAGCGTCGGCGTCGTGGGGCCGAGCCGCCGGATCGCCTCGCAGCTGATCCCGGCGTCGGCGGGCGTGCCGGGGCCGGGCGAGACGATCAAGTGGGTGAACTCCCCGCGCTCCCGGGCGGCCACGAGCTCGTCGACCGTGACGACGTCGTTGCGGACGACCTCGGTCGCGGCGCCGAGCTCCCCGACGTACTGGACCAGGTTGTAGACGAACGAGTCGTAGTTGTCGATGAACAGGACCCGCGCCCGGGGAGCCGGTGCACTGGCGTCCAGCCGCGTCGCCGGTGTGGACGCCGCCGCGCCGGCCCTGCGGCCGAGCCAGCGGTCGAGCAGCTCAGCGCGGAGCCACGCCGTCGTCCGGCCGACCGGCCACTGCCCGATGCCCTCGCAGACGGTGACCGGGACGACCCCGCGCAAGGCGTTGGTCGCGAAGACCTCGCTCGCGGCAACAAGGTCCGCGGCAGCCAGGCGACGCTGGAACACCGGGACGTCGGCGGCCCGGAGGATCTCGATGACCCGCTCCCGCGCCGTGCCGGGCAGGATCCGGCCGTCGGTCGGCGGGGTCAGGACCCCGTCGTCGTGGACCACGAACAGGCTGGCCCGGGCGGTCTCCAGGATCGCGCCGTCCTCGGCGACCAGGAGCAGGTCCTCGGTCGGCGGCCCGTCGTGCGCCAGGGCGCTGCGGTCGGCCCACTTGTGCTGGCCGAGCCCTCCAGGGATCGTCCGCGGCACCAGGGTCCACGCCTCCACGTCCCCGTCGACGGGCCGAAGGCTGATCGTGACCCGCACGTCGGGACCCGCCGGAACCGCATCGATCCGCAGGCGATGGTGGCCGACCAGGCCGGCCGCACGCCTGACGACGGCCTCGTCGAGGCCCGCCCGGATCGTTCTGCCGTGGACTGCCCGGACGCTGGCGTCGAGTCGGGCCAGGTGCGCGTCGAGGTCGACGACGAGCCCGTCGACGACCAGCAGCGTGTCGTAGATCCCGGCGGAGCGGTCGATCTCCGTGACGGCCGATGCGGCCACCGGGACCTCGTCGACGGCGGGTGCCTCGGCGGTCAGGTCGAGCACCCCGCCGATCGCCTCGACCAGGGGTCGCGCCTTCACGAGGCACTCGGCGTACTCGCCGTCGGGCGTCGAGTCCGCCACGACACCCCCGCCAACGCCGAGCCACACCCGGTCCGCCGCGGCGGGGAACTCGAAGGTCCGGATCACGACGCTGAGCTCCAGGCCGGCGCCGGGACTGACGTGGCCGATCGCCCCGGTGTAGGCCTCGCGCCCCGTCGCCTCGAGGCCATGGATGATCTCCATCGCCCGCACCTTGGGGGCCCCGGTCACCGAGCCGGGTGGGAAGCAGGCCCGCAGCAGGTCGGAGTCGCGCACGCCCCGGCCGACGTGACCCACGACGTCCGAGACCAGGTGCCACACGGCATGCCGCTCGGCGCGAGTGATCGCGGGGACGCGGACCGATCCCGGCACGCTGACCCGGCCCAGGTCGTTGCGCATGAGGTCGACGATCATGATGTTCTCGGCGCGGTTCTTGGCCGACGCGACGAGCTCGTCCGGATCGGTGTCCAGCGGTGCCGTGCCCTTGATCGGCGAGCTCAGGACCTCATCGCCCGTCCGCCGCAGGAACAGCTCGGGCGACAGGCTCACGAGGGCTCCCTCGGGGCTGGAGACATAGGCCGCGTAGGCGGGGTGGAGCCGCGCCACCCCGGCGCAGAACGCGTCCAGCGGGTCGCCGTCGAACGGGGCCTCCAGCCGAGCGCACAGATTGGCCTGGAAGATGTCGCCGGCCGCGATGTGCTCGAGCACCCTTCCCAGCGCCGCCCGGTGCGCGTCGGGTGTCGGCGTCATCTGGAAGGTCCCGACGGCGTACGTCCGGGGGGCCGCCGGCGCCGCGGCCAGCGTCGCGAGGATGGCTGCATCGCGCTCGGGGTCACGGGTCAGGGACTCGAACCACCAGGTGCCGTCGCTCAGCCGCAGGACGTGGTCGTAGAACGCGATGCGGTGATCGGGCTGCGGCGACGGCCGGGGCGGCGTGACGGGGAGGTGCTCGACCAAGCGGCCCAGCTGATAGCCCCAGGCCCCGATCCAGCCGCCGCCGAAGCCGGCGACCCCCGCCGGGAGCGGGTCGAGATCGATCCCGGTGAACGGGTCGCCCTCGAGCACCTCGACCGGGTCGAACGCGATCAGCGCCTCGCCGTGGTGCCAGGCCCCGAGCAACGCGACGAGCCGGTCCCGGCCCCGGAACAGGCGCAGGACTTCCAGCGGCCCGATCGTCAGGTCCAGACGCTGCCGGACGAGCTCAGTCGTTGCGGGTCTCGTCAATGACGTGTGCCCCCAACTCACGGCTCAGCAGGGCCTCGGGGTCGATTTCCTCGTTGTCGATGACGGGATCGTTGCGGTCGGCCGACGCGTCGGGGTCGACCCGGGCCTCGGGCGTGCCGGGATCGCGCATCGCCCGGCGCACCGAGTCGGGCATCGTCACGGCGGGAGCCGGCGAAGCGACCGGGGCGGCCGGGGCGGCCGGCGACTCGTTGTCGTCGGGGACCCCCGGTCGGGCGCTGGGGTCGACGATCGCCTCGATCCTCCAGGTCACGCCGAGGATCTCCTGCAGGGCCTTCTGGACGTATTCGTCGGACTTGCTGTTGATGAAGGAGTCACGCGCACCGGCGTTGACCAGGGCGATCGTCAGCGTCGAGCCGTCGAGGCCCGTGATCTGGGCATTCTGGCTCAGCATGACCCACGCGAACCGGCGCAGGTCCCGGATCTTGTCGAGGATCTCCGGCCACAGCCGGCGGACGTCGGCGATCGTGAGGTTGCCGGCCGGGGCCTCGGCAGGTGAAGTCTCGGCGGCAGGTGCTGCTGCGACAGGTGCTGCTGCGGGGGCGAGGCTGGACTCCACCGGGGGCGCGACCGGGACCGGGGCCTCGGCGACGGGCGCGGCCGGGGCGGGCCGGACCACCTCGGCGGGCGGGGCGGGCGGTGCCGCGACCGGGGTGGCCTCAACCGGCTCGACCAGCGCGGGCGGGGCGACGGGCTCGATCGTCCGCGGCACGGTGATCTCCTGGATCGGCGCCGATGCCGGGGCAGCTGCGGGGGTCGGGGCAGTCACCGGCGCCACCGCGCCGGAGCCGTCCATCGAGAGCCGGCGCTCGAGCCGGTCGAGCCGGGCCTGGAAGCCCTGCGTCGAGTTGTCCGAGCCGGGCACAAGGATCCGGGCGCACATCAGCTCGAGCAGCAGGCGCGGTGCGGTGGCGCCGCGGAACTCCATCAGCGCGGCGTTGACGATGTCGGCCGCCCGGGTCAGCTCGGACGGGCCGAAGCCACCGGCCTGGGCGACGAGCCGCTCGGCCCGGTCCCCCGGCACGTCGAGCAGGCCCTTGTCGAGCGCATCGGGCACCGCCGCCACGATCACGAGGTCGCGCAGCCGCTGCAGGAAGTCCTCGGCGAACCGGCGCGGGTCCTGACCGGACTCGATGACCTTGTCGACGACGCCGAACACGGTCGACCCGTCCCGGGCCGCGAACGCGTCGACGGCCTCGTCGAGCAGCGAGTCGGGGGTGTAGCCCAGCAGTGCGACCGCGAGCTCGTACGTCACGCCGTCAGGCCCGGCGCCGCCGAGCAGCTGGTCGAGGACGCTGAGCGTGTCACGGACTGAGCCCTGACCCGCGCGGACGACCAGCGGCAGCGCCGTCGGCTCGAGGGACACGCCCTCGGCGGTGCACAGCTGAAGGAGGTAGTCGCCCAGCGCTTTGGGCGGGACGAGCCGGAACGGGTAGTGGTGGGTCCGGGAGCGGATCGTGCCGATGACCTTGTCCGGCTCGGTCGTCGCGAAGATGAACTTCAGGTGCGGCGGGGGCTCCTCGACGAGCTTGAGCAGCGCGTTGAAGCCCTGCGGGGAGACCATGTGGGCCTCGTCGATGATGTAGACCTTGTAGCGGCTGCTGACCGGGGCGAAGAACGCCCGCTCGCGCAGGTCTCGGGCGTCGTCGACACCACCGTGGCTCGCGGCGTCGATCTCGATGACGTCGATGCTGCCGGGTCCGCCGCGGGCCAGGTCGCGGCACGACTGGCACTCGCCGCACGGGTCCGCGATGGGCGCCTTCTCGCAGTTGAGCGCCCGGGCCAGGATGCGCGCGCTGGTGGTCTTGCCGCAGCCGCGCGGCCCCGAGAACAGATAGGCGTGGTTGACCCGGTTGGCCGCCAGGGCGTGGCGCAGGGGGTCCGTGACATGCTCCTGACCGATCACCTCGGCAAACGTCTCCGGCCGGTAGCGGCGGTACAGCGCGAGGGGGGCATCCACACGTAGAGACTAACGACCAAGTCCGACAGTGCCCACCACGTGTCCCGGCGGTCCGGCTCGATCAGTCCGCTCGGCCGAGGCCGGCCTCGCGCGCCTTGATGATCGCCTCCGCCCGATCGGCGGCGTGCGGCTTGGCGTCAGGTCGACGTCGTCGCGGACGGGGGTTGTGGGTGGTCACGGTGGTGCTCATGCGTTCCTCTTCTCATGGTGGTGGGTCTCACCACCATGAGAAGGCACCGTGTCCCGTCGGACAGGGACAGCCGCCCCAGATCCGTCCCGACCCTGTCCCGCGTCAGCTAGCGAGGAGCCGGGTGGCCCGGAGCCAGCTGTCGACCGCGGCGTAGGCGGCCTTGCGAGGGCCGTCCTTGGAGATGAAGACATCGTGGCGGGCGCCCTCGATCGGCAGCGACGTCACGGAGCTGCCGAGGCAGCCGGCCCACTTCGCGATCTGCTTGACGTCGAGCACCGCGTCGGCGTCGTCGACGTCGGGCGAGTACGCCTTCGCGAACCGGGTTTTCGCGGACCGCAGCACCAGTGAGGGGACGCCGACATCCAGTCCGCGGTGCAGCCGCGCGTGCCCCTTGCGGACCGCGGTCAGCCAGCCGTACGTCACAGGGAAGCCCTCGAGCGGCTTGTAGACCGTGTTGAAGTCCCACTCGCCGTGGGCGCTGACGTGCAGGCTCGTGCCGTACGCGTCGGTGGCCGGCAACTTGATGACCGACTTGGCCCGGACCTTCGCGATGCCCTCGATGACCCGGGTGCCGACGGTGCGCATCGCGGGCTTGCCCTGCAGGTCGAACCACGGGCTGTTGAGGATCAGACCGGCGATGCCGGCACCCTGCGAGCCGCCGGGACGCCGGTTGAGCCGGTCCAGCCACAGCGGCAGGATCAGCCCGCCGGTCGAGTGGGCCGCCAGCACGACGGGCTTGCCGCCGGTCTCGTCGCGGACGATCGACAGGGCCGTGCCGAGCTCGGCGTCGTACAGCGCGAGATCGGAGACGTAGTGGCCGGTCTGGCCGGCCTGACGGGAGCGGCCGCACTTGCGCAGGTCCAGCGCGTAGAACGCGAACCCGCGGTCGGTGAAGAAGTCGGCGAGCTCCTTCTGGAAGAAGTAGTCGCTGAAGCCGTGCACGTAGATGACGGCGGCCTCGGCCGTCGCGGGGGCGTAGCGGCGTACCAACGTCGCCTCGATCGTGCCCTCCCCATCGGGGTCGGCACCCAGGGGGATCGTGCGCTTCTCGTAGCCGTCGCCCAGCTCGTCGGGCCTCCAGTCGCTCATGGGCTCGAGCGTACGCCCGGCCGGGGGCCGCGTCCTGAGGACCGGCCAGCATGATGGGAGCCATGCCCGAGACACGCGCCGTCCACCGCACGCTCGACCTGGCGCTGCGCGTCGGGGAGCTGCTGCTGTCGAACGGCGCGGGCGCGGCCGACGTCACCGCGACGATGTCTTCGATCGCGCACCACCTGGGCCTGCGCCAGGTCCTCGTCGACGTGACGTTCACGTCCCTGGCGATCAGCCACCAGCCGAGCTTCGACGACCCGATGCTCAGCCTGACCCGCCACATCACGCACCGCGAGACCGACTTCGCCGACCTCACCCGCGTCGACCAGCTCGTCGCCGACCTGCTGGCCGACGAGATCGACCTCGAGGCGGCCCGGGCCCGACTCGCGCAGATCGCCTCGACGGGGCACGACCGGCCACGGTGGGCGGTCTCGCTGAGCTGGGGCATCATCGGCGCGGGGATCGCCCTGCTGATCGGCGGTGACCTGGTCGTGACGGTCATCGCAGCGGTCGCGGCGATCGGGATCGAGGTCCTGCAGCGCTACCTGTCGCGCCTGCGGCTCCCGTTCTTCTACGCCCAGGTCGCCGGTGGGCTGTTCGCGACGCTCCTGGCGGTCGGGGGCAGCTCCCTGCACGTCGCGGTCGACCCGTCGCTCGTCATCACCGCCAGCATCGTCATGCTGCTGGCCGGACTGGGCTTCATCGGCGCGATCCAGGACGCGCTGACGGGCTTTTACATCACCGCCGGGGCCCGGATCCTGGAGGTCATGATGTCGACCGTCGGCGTCATCGTCGGGGTCAGCGGCGGGCTCACGGTGGGCGGGATGCTCGGCGTCGACATCGCGCTCGACCCCAACGCCGCGGGGCTGTCGCGATTCCCCCTCATGGTCGCCGGCGCGGCGGTCAGCGCCGCCGCGTTCGCCTTCTCGGCGTACGCCCCCAAGCGCATCCTGCTGCCGATCGCCGTCATCGCCGGCGGTGCCGCCGCGATCTACCTCCTCCTGGTCGAGCGGGACGTCGGCCGGGCGTGGCCCGCCGCGGTCGCCGCGATCTTCATCGGCTTCGTGAGCTACACCGTCTCGAGCTGGGCCAAGGTCCCCCCGCTCGTCGTCGTGGTGTCCGGGATCGTGCCACTGCTGCCGGGCTTGTCGATCTACCGTGGGCTGTCCCTGCTGGCCGACGACGACCTCGCCGGCATCCTCGCGATGATCACGGCGATCGCGATCGCGGTCTCGCTCGCGGCGGGCGTGATCCTCGGCGAGTACGTCGCGCAGCCGCTGCGCAAGGAGGCCCGCCGGCTCGAGCAGCGCCTCGCCGGGCCGCGTCTGGTCGGCCCCATGCGCGCCCGCGCCATGCGGCGGTAGCCAGCCAGGTGATATCAAGGGTTACGCGTCAGTAGGTTTCCCCAGGAGGATCAGATGAGACTGCAGCTGTCAGACGAGGACGTCGCATTCCGCGAGGAGATGCGCACGTTCTTCACCACCCAGATCCCCCAGGACATCCGGGACACGGTCGCCGCCCGGCGCGAGCTGTCCAAGGACCAGATCGTCCGGTCGATGCGGGCCATGAACGC
Organism: Aeromicrobium sp.; assembly: GCA_025965175.1. Lineage (GTDB taxonomy): Bacteria > Actinomycetota > Actinomycetes > Propionibacteriales > Nocardioidaceae > Aeromicrobium. The sequence goes on along the minus strand of JAOPXL010000053.1, from coordinate 1,040 downwards.
CGCCGGCATCGCGGTGCCCAACTGGCCCGTCGAGTGGGGCGGCAAGGACTGGACCCCGCTGCAGCGCCACATCTGGCACGAGGAGATGCAGCTGGCCGGCGTCATGCCGCCGCTCGCCTTCAACGCCTCGATGGTCGGCCCCGTCATCGCCGCGTTCGGCTCGCAGCAGATCAAGGAGCGCTTCCTGGCCAAGACGGCCAACCTCGACATCTGGTGGTCGCAGGGCTTCTCCGAGCCCGACGCCGGCTCCGACCTGGCCTCGCTGCGCACGACGGCGGTACGTGAGGGCGACGAGTACGTCGTCAACGGCCAGAAGACGTGGACGACCCTCGGCCAGTACGGCGACTGGATCTTCACCCTCGTCCGTACCGACCCCGCGGCCAAGAAGCAGGCCGGTATCTCGTTCCTGCTGATCGACATGACGTCCCCGGGCCTGACGGTCCGCCCGATCGAGCTGATCGACGGCGGCGTGGAGGTCAACGAGGTCTTCTTCGACAACGTCCGCGTGCCGGCCGACAACCTCGTCGGCGAGGAGAACAAGGGCTGGGACTACGCCAAGTTCCTGCTCGGCAACGAGCGCGTCGGCGTCGCCCCCGTCGGCTCGACCAAGCGCACCCTGGCGCAGGCCAAGGCGTACGCCGAGACGGCCGGTCCCGGTGGCACCTCGCTGCTCGAGGACCCGCTGCTCGCCGCGCAGATCGCCGAGCTGGAGAACGATCTCTTGGCGCTCGAGCTCACCGCGCTGCGGGTCGTCGCGAACTCCGCCGACGGCAAGCCGCACCCCGCCTCGTCGGTCCTGAAGCTGCAGGGCACGGTCCTGCAGCAGGCTGTGACCGAGCTGTGGGTCGACCTCGCCGGCCCCAACGCCCTGGCCACCGGCGCGGGCGAGGGCTCGGACGTCCCCGACCTCGCGCGGACCGCCACGACCAACTACCTCAACTTCCGGAAGGCGTCGATCTACGGCGGCTCCAACGAGGTGCAACGACAGATCATCGCCGGGACGATCCTGGGACTGAGGGGCTGACATGGACTTCACACTC